>NZ_CP080467.1:2482500-2782500 GCF_022674245.1 Alicyclobacillus acidoterrestris | reverse complement strand
AACTGATGAAGTTCTCTTTCACGATGTCACTCGTGTGTTCGGGGAAGGCGAAAGAGAATGATGACCAGGAGCCAGGAGACCTACCTAGCGTGCTGCACCCATGGGCCTTCGAGGAAAGGAGCGGTGTACAAGTCTAATTGGACGAAGAGGCGAAGAAGTGTCTTTTCACGTTCAATATCGGTTTGTACGTATGTCCCCAACCGTAAGGTTGGGGCTTTTTTGTGTTGAATTTGAATTGTTTTAGAGAGGAAGATGTAAATTGGCAAGTGTCTCATTGATATTTTTGGTGCTTATTCTCGGACTTCGTCATGGATTGGACGCAGATCATTTAGCGTTCATCGATGGGCAAACCCGTTACAATTGGCGCGTTGGAAGTCCTATCGCTCGCTGGGTCGGCACATTGTTCTCCTTTGGCCACGGACTGGTCGTCGCTTGTGTCGCGGTAATTTTGGGAATGGTGTCGAGGCATTTTCAGTTCCCTGCCTATTTTGACGTCATTTCGACGTGGGTGTCTGTTCTGATGTTGTTGTTGCTCGGCTCATTAAATATTGTCAACCTCCTGCGGCAAAATTCCCAATCGGATTCGTTTCAAATCACAGGGGTCAAGGGAAAGGTTCTCCCGAAATTTGCAAGAGAAACGACAAATCCGTTCGTCATCATTGCCGTTGGGGGAATGTTCGCGCTGGCTGCGGATACCGTGAGTCAGACGTCTTTGTGGGCAATTGCTGCGGGGCACACCGTGCGTTATATGCCGCTGATTTTAGGGCTTGTATTTATGGTGGGGATGATGACGACGGATACGGTGGACTCGTTGATTGCGTTTCGCATGATTAGCCATTCGAGTAAGCTTGGACAGTCCGCTTCACGAATTATGGGGTGGATTATTGTGATTCTCGCGTATGGCGTTTCCGTTTACGAGATTCTCTTGTTGTTTGCTCCGTCGATGGAAATTGATTTTGAGACCATCGGAATTATCTCGTTTGTCATCATTGTGTGTTGTTACCTCGCTGGCGTGATGACTGTGAAGAAACAAAAGCGTATATCGGTAGAGTAACTGGTTTTGCTGAACGTGGACGCGGATTTGAAATGAAAAACTGTGTGCTGTCATCTAGGCGTCGCTACATGAAACAACCAGTCAAGCGTGCGGATGTCGTATCGAGACATCTGCGCGTTTGAAGCCGACAAAAGACATCCAAATTGTTCCCGCTATCGCACCCGCCGCATGATGCCGACTTCTAGCGCCTCCCTACCCTCGACAAACGCCAGACCATCAGGTACTCCCGGTTTGATGTGTTCCTGCTTTGAAACTGGGTTTCCATAGTCATCCATGTGGCAATTGGCCACATGGTCCCCCTTAACTTGCTGCTTTGAGCTTGCAAAATTCACTGGATCTCGACGCGTTTTACCTCTATTATCAACCACAACTTGATTCGTTTTAGAACATCGACGGAATTGCGGCGTTGGATACGCCAATCAGCCAGGTAACTGGTCTAGGTCATATTACCGTGACGGATGGGTCTTGAAGGAGAAAACAAATGTGAGTTTTGTATACAGCCAATTTTCTATGGAAATGTGTCAGCTGATTTTTCAAGATCATCCGGACGCCATGTTTGTCCTCTCCAAAGAAGGAACGATTCTGGAAGCGAATAAAGCCGCTTGTGAATGGTTTGGAAATTCTCCAACGGAAATGCGGGGTATCCATTACCTAGATATCCTCTCTCCGATGATTCCTGAATTTTGGAAAGATGCGTATCGCAATCTGTTGGCACGTGTCAATGGGGGCGAGCGTATCGAAGGATATGAAGCGATTTGTTTCAAAAAGAGTGGTACATCCCTCATGGCTCATCTTCGTTTGTTTCCACTTCGAGACGAGGCGGGTCACATCTTCGGAAGCTATTTGATTATCAGAGACATGACAGAGCAAAAACAAATTGAAGCGTCTTTGCGAGAAAGCGAGGAACGATACCGAAGAGTTGTGGAGTTGTCGCCAAAGGGAATTTTAGTCCACCAACAGGGTACGGTTGTTTACGCAAACCCGTTTGCGAGGCGGACTTTACAGTCTGAGCAGTTGATAGGAAGAGATATCCTGTATACTGGCCCCAGAGTCAACCCAGACAGATGACGTGAGGTAAAATAGACGTAGTGAGGTGTTTGACTCATGCCAGGACGTAAGTGGACTGTGGACGAGAAAATGAACATTGTGTTGGAAGGGATGGTTCCCGGGGCGAATATCAGCGAGGTTTGCCGACAGCATGGTGTGGCCCAAAGTCTGTATTACAAGTGGCGTGACGCATTTCTGACTGGTGGACGAGCAGGGCTTCAGTCAGGTCCTTCTACCCGGGAGCAGGAGTTGGAGAAGCAGTTGCAGGAAGCCATGAGCAAAATTGGCGAGCAGGCTATGGAAATCGATGTGTTGCGAAAAAAATCGAACTGGGGCCGGAAGTAAGCAGCCGTTCCTTGGTTGCTCAGCTCGTCAAGGAAGGGTTTCGGGTCCCAGTGATTGCGAAAGCATTGGAGCTGAATCGAACTTATTGTTATAGCTTGTTAAAGGAGCCTGTGAAGAAGGCGAAAAAAGCGGTTATAGATAAAGACGCCCTATTGAAACAGCGGATTCGCCATCTATGCGAGAGGTTCCCACGATATGGATACCGTAGAATCAAGGTCATGTTGCGTCGTCAATACAGCATGCAGGTAAACCACAAACGAGTACACCGGCTCATGCGGGAAATGGGATTGTTGGTCAAATCCCCACAGCGAGAAGCTTCCCGAAAGAAGCGGTCTGGAAAGATTCCGGTGAGTCAGTCAAACGAACACTTCCAGTGCGATATGACAAAGATTTGGTGTGGTAAGGATGGCTGGGGATATCTATTCGCGGTAATCGATGCGTACGACCGTGAAATTGTGGGGTATTCGTTTTCGCGCTATTGCCGGACAGAGGAATTGCTGCAGGCTGTGGATAACGCATTCAACTACCGATTCCCGAGCGGGGTACTAGGCGCAAACTTAACGCTCAGAACTGACAACGGATGCCAAATGACAAGTCGACGATTCGTACAAGCCATGAAGGACTGCCAGGTGAAACATGAACGGACAGGTTATAACAACCCGGACGCAGATGGCTATATCGAACGTTTCTTCCGTTCGTTGAAGGAGGAAGAAGTTTGGATGCAGGAATACGACAACTTCGCGGAAGCCCAGATCGCAATCAAAACGTATATTGAGTTCTACAACAAAGAGCGCCCGCACTCAGCGTTGGGCTATCGTACACCGCAGGAATTCAGAAAATGGAAGGAATCAAAAGAGGCAGCGTAGACCTGATAATTATCAGAATAGAATGGCGTTATCTCAAAAAATTATGCACATCTGTCTTGACAGGACGGGGTTCAATACGCCTGTCGTTTTTCCACCCCGACTATCGCGAGGTTTCGAGGGATAGATTTTTCCATTCAGAAGTTGGACAGGAACTTCCCTTTATTGAGACGGTGATGATTCGGGATGACGGGAAACGAATTGACGTCGAGATCGGCGGCGTCCATATTCTGCGCGATGGGGAACCTGCTGTCTTGTCTATCTTTCGGGACGTGACAGATAGAAAGCAAGCAGAACAGAAGTTGAGCGAAAGCGAAAAGCGCTATCGACGGCTTGTGGAATTATCGCCGATTGCCATGCTGGTTCACCGTGATGGCCTGATTCAGTATGCGAATCGATCCTGCACGAAACTATTAGGCGCAGCTTCCGTCGATGAACTGCTGCAGCAACCGATTTTGGATTTTTCTCCTCCAGCGTATCGAGATGCGGTAGAGCGTCGCATTCGAGCATTGGATGGAACAGGAATTTTCGTTGATCCGACGGAAGAACAGGTGGTTCGCAGGGACAAAACCATCATCGACGTCGAAGTGACGGGGGTATCGATTCAATATGAAGGACAACCAGCGTACTTGATGATGATTCAGGATATTACGAGAGAAAAACAGGCGGAGGAAGCACTGCGTGAAAGCGAGGAAAAATATCGCCTGATTGCAGAAAGTATGACCGATTTAGTCACGGTGTTGGACGAAAACGGTGTGGTGAAATATGCTTCGCCTTCTCACGAATCTGTATTGGGCATTTCGCCTGAAACGTACCAGGGTCGGATTGCGTTTGACGTCGTGCACCCGGGCGACGTTAGAGTCTTAGGTAGTGGTGTAAATTCCACGGCTAGATCTTGACGAAAAAGCCATCGAGTGCAATCTACTAAAAGTGTCGAGCAAATAGTAGAGGAGGCACATCGATGGCTTCTACAGACAAGATCGCACTTTTGGAGTTAATTCGCAAGATCGGATTAGAAGATGGTGATGTCGATTTTTTGAAGGAAGGGCTGAGAGTCCTAACCCAGGCGGTGATGGAGGCTGAAGTGAGCTCTTTGATTGGCGCTGAACGGTATGAGCGCAGTGAGAAACGCAGCAATAGCCGTAATGGTTACAGAGAACGGGAATGGGACACCCGTGTCGGAACGATTGATTTGCAGATTCCGAAGCTTCGGAAAGGAAGCTACTTCCCCAGCATGCTAGAGCCTCGGCGGAAAGCTGAGAAGGCGTTGCTGTCCGTTGTTCAAGAGGCGTATGTGCATGGTGTGAGCACCCGCAAGGTGGACGAGTTGGTTGAGTCTATGGGCATTCAAGGAATTAGCAAGAGTGAAGTATCTCGTATCTGCAAAGAGTTAGACGAAGTAGTGCAGGAATTTAAAAACCGCCCACTTGAGGGGACATACCCATATCTATGGTTGGATGCGACATTCCCGAGAGTCCGTGAAGGCGGACGAGTTCAGAGTATGGCATTTGTAATTGCAATTGGCGTGCGAGACACCGGTGAGCGTGAGGTGTTGGGGTTTGACATTGGGACTAGTGAGGACGGCTCGTTTTGGCTGACATTCATCCGAAGTCTGGTTGCGCGTGGGTTGCGTGGTGTACAGCTGGTAATTAGTGATGCTCACGAAGGACTGCGCAGTGCGATTGGCTCTGCGTTGACCGGAGCGACCTGGCAGCGCTGTCGAGTTCATACAATGCGCAACATCCTCAGCCAGGTGCCTAGAGCGTCGCAACCGATGGTCTCGTCTATTGTCCGGACCATATTCGCTCAGCCAACACAGGAAACAGCCAAACAGCAACTGGATGTGGTTGTAGAGCAACTTCGTGGAAAGTTTCCAAAGGCGATGGATGTCTTGGAACGTGCAGAGGAAGACGTGCTAGCGTACATGGCATTCCCAAAGGAACACTGGAAACAGATATGCTCGACAAACCCGCTTGAGCGCTTAAATCGTGAACTCAGGCGACGCTTCGATGTCGTTGGTATCTTCCCGAACCGAGAGTCTGTCATTCGTCTAGGCGGAGCAATCCTCCAGGAACAGAACGATGAATGGATTGTAGCAAGGCGCTACTTTAGCCGAGAGTCAATGGCAAAACTCATGAGCACTCAAGAACCGCAATTACTGGCGCCAACGTCAGTTTTGCATAAATAGCCGACACGAAGTGGTTGCACTCAATTTACACCACTTGACGGGACACTACCCGGGCGACGTGGAACGGGTGAAACAATCATTCAAACATATGGTGTCTACTAGAGAGACGATGATCTTAGAGTTACAGTTAAAGCGTTTTACGAACGGCTGGTTGTGGGTGGAGGCTAGTGGCAAACCCGTGTTTGATGAAAGGGGAAACTTACTTCATTTTGTAATCGTTTCTAGGGATATTACAGAGAGAAAAATGTACGAGAAGAGGTTGGAACATTTGGCGTTTCACGATTCTTTAACAGGATTGCCCAATCGTCGAATGTTTCGCGACAGATTTCGACAAGCGTTGGAGGAAGCCGATCGGCATGGGCGCAAGATGGCCGTCATGTATATGGACATCGACAAGTTCAAGTCTATCAATGATACCTTGGGTCACGAAGTCGGCGATGAACTTCTTAGACAGTTTGCGCACAGAGTGCAAGCCTGCCTGCGGCCATATGACACGTTGGCCAGACAAGGTGGAGATGAATTTACGATACTGCTGCCTGAAATCACCGCACAGGAGGACGCAGTGTCAATCGCCAAGCGAATTCTTGCAGCCATTCAGGAACCTTGGGAAATCTCCGGCCAGGTGTTTCATACAACATCGAGTGTTGGCGTCGCTTTTTACCCGATGGATGGAAGCACCAGGCACGAACTCCTGCGGCACGCAGATGAGGCGTTATACGACGCCAAGAAAGATGGGCGAAATACAATCAAGGCGTACGCGATGCGGGGACACCAGAGTTCGAATGGGTAAGTTAGATTAGCCAAATGGAAGAATCCCCGCCGCCAATTGCGAGATTGGTGTGCGGGGATTGTGCGTTTGTCTGATGTTATGGTTGAAACGTTACGCCGGTCATAGACTCGCTGAGTTGCCAGAGGCGTTCGGCAAAGTCGGGATCGACAGCCCATGGAAACACGCCCGATGAGGCATGGATTGTCCCGTCGAGGGCTTCCTTAGGAACAGGGCGCGCGATGTCGACATCCTCGCAGTAGACGCCGCCTTTTCCGTCCAATTGCCGGCTTGTCGCACACCAAACGCTTGTCGCCGCGCCTTGTTCAGGGGTCTTGAATTTCGCATTTGGGTCGCTCGTGGCGGCATTCATTTCGTCTTCTGACATATAACGCACCAAATCGGTCATGATTCTGCCTGGATGGACAGAGAAGGCGCGAACGCCATGTGCGTAGCCACGTCTGTCCAATGCGACAGCAAATAGGGCGTTGGCTGATTTGGATTGGCCATACGCCTTCCACTTTTCGTACGCCCTGTGCTCGAAGTTAGGATCTTCAAAATCAACGCTTCCGAAGCGAATTCCGGCTGATGAGACCGAGACCACGCGTGCGCCTCTCGCTTGTTTCAAGGCTGGCCAGAGCCGCGCCGCCAGCTGGAAGTGTCCTAAGTGGTTGATGGCGAATTGGGATTCGTATCCGCGCGCATCACGCGTGAGTGGGGGGACCATAATCCCTGCATTGTTGATAAGGATATGCAGCGGGCGTCCGGTGTCGAGAAAGCGTTGTGCAAATGCGTCAATGGAAGCGGGATCAATCAAATCTAGTTCCTCCAGCTCGACGCGAGGAATATTTGCAATCGCCGACTGCGCTTTTTCTATCGTGCGCGCTGGAACGATCACGGTCGCGCCCGCTTCGGCGAGTGCACGTGTCGTCTCCAGCCCCACACCGGAGTAGCCGCCGGTGACAATCGGTATCCTTCAATGACTTCCCGCGCGGTTGTGTGTGGACCAAAGCCGGATGGAATCGGCATTTGTGGCGTTACTTGATATGCGTTATCATATGCGTTATCCGTCATATTCTTCATCTCCCTGTAATTGCGAGCGATTCATGAGTTCTATAAAGTTCCCTAGCTTGTACTCCACAATGTCTAACGTGGCCTGCATTTCTGCCATCTCCGATTCAATTTTGCACTTGTGCTCATGCAGTAACTTGTAGCACGCCTCGTATTGATTCGCAGCGGTTAGCACCAAGTATTGCTTGATCTCCTTCAATGGCATATTGGTTCGCTTCAGGCGGAGGACAAAAATTAAACGGTCCAGGTGCCGCTGGCTGTACTCGCGTTGCCCATTGTGCTTCCGCTCAATGGGCGGCAGCAGTCCGATTTTTTCGTAATACCGGATGGTATCGTAGCTAAGCCCTGTCTGCTTCGAGATATCCGCAATCGTGTATGTGGGTTCCGTTGATGGGTCACTCCTTTGTTGTCTCCGACGAACGAGGAAATCTGTGTGTGTTCGTGTTGATACGCATGTTAGCCCATGGAGTAAACTCCATGTCAAGCGGATGTTTGTAGGGTGTGTTTGTCGCAGGTAGAGCTGGTCAGGGAGTCCTAGCAAGCGCTGCCGGTGCAGGCTCGCGGCATGTCTTAATAAGACATGCACGGGTAGATTGACCCTGATAAGGCATGAAAAATGCGCTAATCGCTGGGTTTTGCCGTTGGCGGGCAGCTTTTGAGTAGATTAGGGTATTTTTCGTGTCTTAAATCGACGGAATCGATGAAATGTTCGAAAATAAGGTAAATATCGTGCTCTAGCGGACATGTAGTACTTCTCCTTAAACGATTCAGACTGCTTCATGTCGAAGCGTTAGGTTGGCTGTCTCGCAGCATCCAATTGAAGGTAAATTATGAACCGATCTCGCTCAAGTAGTGGGGGCGGATTTTCTATTCACAATTCATTTGTTGATTATATTAAACGTGTATTTCAGTCTTATCAAAACCAAACTAAATAAAAGTTTTAATAACAAAAATAATGTTTGATAATATCAGAACTTTGTGCTACTATCAAATTGTCAGAAAGGATTTGAGTGGTTTGAAGTCTGTTCAAGATGAGTTTGGTTTTTTAAAGGAACTTATAAAGGGAATTGCACGTCAGTTTGGGAGTAATTGTGAGGTTGTGCTTCATGATTTAGAACGACCATACGAAAGCACGATTGTAGCCATTGAAAATGGTCATGTAACGAATCGGAAGGTAGGTGACCCAGGAACAAATTTAGGATTGGAATTGCTGCGAGGTAACGTCGAAAACGGAAATAAGTTCAACTATATTACACAGACAAAGGACGGGAGGTTATTAAGATCAACATCAATTTATATGCAAAATGATGAGGGAAAAACAATTGGTAGCATTTGCATAAATTTTGACATAACCGCCTTGACAATGGCTGAGAGAGCACTTCGAGAGATAACTGACTGTGATGTACAGCCTGAGTACAAAGAGACTTTCGTTAATGACGTGAACGAACTACTGGATACTCTGATTCAGGAAGCCCAGGACATCGTCGGTAAGCCTGTGGCGATGATGGCGAAGGAAGACAAAGTTGAATTTATTCGACATTTGGACCGAAGAGGCGCGTTTCTCATTAAGAAGTCTGGGGAACGAGTTTGTAGTTATCTTAATATATCGAAGTTCACTTTATATAACTACTTAGGTAGCCAGCAATCTCATTGATCTTGATGTTTAGTCGGTGTGTGATTGGAGGAATTGAATTGCTAGTGTCAGAGAGGTTAAAACAGCTTGGAATTACGTTACCTCCCCCACCAAAAGTGGTAGCGGCTTATGTGCCAGCCATCACTGTTCATGACTTAGTTTATACGTCTGGAAATGATTGTCGAGTAAACGGTGAACTAATGTACAAGGGGAAAGTTGGGCTAGATCTGACTCTAGAGGAAGGACAAAGAGCTGCGCGTCAGACGACGATAAATCTCCTGGCAGTCCTGCAAGAGCACCTGGGAAGTCTAGATAAAATAGAACGGATTGTGAAATTACTCGGTTTCGTTAATAGTGCTCCAGGGTTCGTTGAACAACCACATGTCATGAACGGTGCGTCAATGCTCCTTGAAGATATTTTTGGAGCAAAAGGGAAGCATGCTCGTTCTGCGTTAGCAGCACCAGAGTTACCATTTAATACGCCTGTTGAGATAGAAATGATTGTACAACTCAAGCAAGGGATTTAGGGGAGGTGTGAAGATGTACGATGTTTTGATTCGCGGTGGAATGATAGTTGATGGAACAGGTCGCCAGCGATACGTTGGCGACATTGGTATCTCCGGCAATCGAATTGAAGCAGTGGGAAGTAGGCTTGATGGAGCCGCCATTGAAACAATTGATGCAAAAGGGCTTGTCGTGTGTCCAGGCTTTATCGATGTGCATTCGCATGACGATTTAGCCATCTTGCACGACGAAGAGTTGCCGTTTAAATTGCGACAAGGTGTGACCACAACCATTATAGGGAATTGCGGACACAGCATTGCACCGATGCCAGATGATTTCGAGCTGCGTGAGGGCTTGAGACAATACATGGAGCCAGTGCTAGGGCGTTGGGTATCCGCGTCCTCTTCGTTTGGATATTCTGAAATAATTGACTTTTACAACGACATTGTCAAAGTCAATAAAAGCGTCAATGTTGGAGCATTAGTTGGGCACGGACCGCTCAGAGTTCGGGTGATGGGTTTTTCGGATGCGCGCGCGACAACAACTGAAATTAAAGAGATGCAGAGATTGCTAAGTAACGCTATGGAAGCAGGGGCCTTGGGATTGTCCCTCGGCTTGATGTACGTACCAGGGTGCTATGCGGGAGAGGAGGAATTGAAGGCGCTAGCTGAAACGGTTCGTTTCTACAACGGTATTGTAACCGCTCACATTCGTGGTGAAGGAGATTTGCTTTTACCTTCGATTCGCGAAATGCTCGAGATTGCACGGTGCACAAAGGTTTCCATGCACATCTCGCATTTGAAGGCAGTGGGGAAAAAGAACTGGGGGACCATTGATGAAGCGATTGAGATGATTCGTGCGGCACGTCGTGAAGGCATTGATGTTACGTGTGACGCTTACCCGTATGCCGCGGGAAGTACAACGCTACTCTCGTTACTTCCACCATGGGTCCTACAGGGTGGTGTTCAGGGTGTGTTGTCACGTTTAGCGAACAATGAAATACGGAGAAAGGTGCATGGTGAACTCGAGGTACAGGGGAGTGATTGGGAAAACGTCGCCTATATCACGGGGTGGGACCGCGTGATATTAGTATCAAGCCCTTCTCATACAGAATTTGAAGGTTTTTCCGTGGCGGAGATCGCGCGCAATATGTCTTGTACTGAAATTGAAGCGTATTTTCGATTGATAGAGGTAAATAACGGTACGGGTACGATTGTGATTCATCACATGGATGAACGTGATGTGGAACGGGTATTGGCATTCGAGTACACAGCCGTGGGAAGCGATGGATTGCCGTCAACAGAGGGGCATCCGCACCCCAGACTCTATGGAACGTTCCCTAGGTTTGTGTCCAAATACGTTCGTGAATCTGAGATTTTAACGCTTGAGCAAGCAATTCAAAAGGCAACGAGCTTTACCGTGGACAGATTCAAACTTGGTGAGCGTGGTCGTATTCAAATTGGTTCAATTGCAGACATTGCAATATTTGATTACGACAAGTTCGAGGATGTCGCAACGTATGAAAAGCCCAAACAGTTTACGCGAGGGCTGCGGCACGTACTGGTTAACGGCAGACTTGTTGTGCACAACGGAACGATTGTCGGTGAACATCCTGCACAATTTATCAGGCGATGCACGAATTGAATGGGGTGAAGGAGGATATATATGAGGCAAAGAGTAGGCTCAATACGCTGGGGTATAGCCGTATTGCTAGGCATAGGGGTTGTGATTAATTATTTTGATAGGACAAATATCTCTGTCGCTACAAAACCACTAATGCAGGCTTATCATCTGACTCCGGGGCAAATGGGCATCTTGTTGTCAGCTTTCGGATGGTCGTACTCATTTCTCCAAATTCCTATTGGAGTCATTCTCGACAAAATTGGCGTGAAATGGCTTGTGCGCGTGACGACTATTCTGTGGTCGCTTGCCACCTTTATGACTGCAATTGTTAGTGGAATGGGACTCATATTGCTCTCACGCGTACTCTTAGGTGCCGCTGAGGCCCCTTCCTTCCCTAGTAACGCGAAAGCGGTAGGATACTGGTTCCCCTTGAAAGAAAGAGGTCTCGCAACATCAGCATACGATGCTGCCGCGAAATTTTCGAATGTGGTCGGGGTGCCATTAGTAGCATTTATTGTCGTGGAATGGGGATGGCGAGGTGGGTTCTATGCAACAGCCATTCTAAGTCTATTGTACGCCGGTGCATTTTGGATTTGGTACCGAGATCCAAAGGAAAAAAGGTCTCTCACAGAGTCAGAACGCCAGTATATTGCTGAAGGTGGTGCACAAGATGAAGGGAGTGCGCCAGGAGGCATATTAAGGAACCTTGGCTATTTGTTAAGGAATCGGAAAGTTTGGGGATTGACCATTGGATTTGCGGCATATGACTATGCGTTTTACCTTTTCTTAACGTGGCTACCTGGATATTTGGAAACACAGATGCACATGACAGTTCTCAAGACAGGTCTATACACAATTATTCCTTGGGCGTTCGCAACGGTAGCAGACTTATTTGCCGGATGGATCACAGATTTTTTCATCAAACGCGGCTATCATCCTTCCAAAACTCGTAAAACGCTGATCAGTATTGGTATGATATTGGGCTTAGCAGTCATTGGTGCAACGTTTACTCGAAACCCCGGCGTTGCGATTGTGTGGATCACAATCGCGCTAAGCGGCTTATCCTTCGCAGCTCCAATCGGTGGAAGTTTACCGTCTATTGTGGCACCAAAGGGTACTGTCGGCACTGTACTAAGTATCATGAATTTTATTTCGAATGTTATGAGTATATTGGCACCGATAGTGACTGGATTCATCGTTGGTGGAAGCGGATCGTTCGCGCCAGCATTCATCGTAGCTGCACTTGTCGTTCTAATCGGGATATTTTTCTATCTCGTGGTCATGGGAGAAATTTCGCCCATTCAATCGCCGTTCATTAATCGTACGCCTGATGATCAAGTCCGTGCGGGATTGTAGTAAAGAACTTTTCGAGTGAAGTATGGAGGCGTTATGATTGGAGACCCCATGTCTGGTAATTGATTCGGATAAATTGCTAAACAACATTCGTCGCATGGCAGACGTCGCTTCTCGAAATAATGTTCGCTTACGGCCACATGTGAAGACGCATAAGATACCACGGATTGCTCAACTTCAGTTAGCGAATGGCGCTACGGGTATTACCGTTGCGAAAGTCTCCGAAGCCGAAGTTATGTACGCCGGGGGAATCAGGGATATTTTTATCGCTTATCCCTTGGTAGTAGAATCTAAGATAGCTCGGGCGTTACATTTGGCAAAACTGATGGACTTAACATTGGCTGTGGATAGTTTCGTTGGAGCAAGGCAGCTATCGGAAGTTGCGAAGCGTCACAACCAAACACTTAATGTGCGACTCGAGATTGATACTGGGTTACATCGAACAGGTGTCAAATATGATGAAGCAGTGAAATTGGCAATTGCAATCAGTAAACTTGATAGGCTAAAACTCACTGGTATTTATACGTATAGAGGTGCACTGTTAGGAGAATTGCCAACTTTAGATATGAGAGCTGCAGGTTTTGAAGAAGGTAGACTCATGTCGGACTTGGCTCGACGGATACGAAAGGCGGGTGTAGATATATCCGATGTAAGTGTAGGTTCAACACCTACGGGGGCCTACGCCGCGGAAATCGATGGAGTGACAGAGATTCGTCCGGGAACCTATGTGTTTGGAGACCGAATGCAAGTTGCCCTTGGATCCCTATGCTTAGAGGAGTGCGCAGCATATATCGTCACGACTGTTGTAAGCAGGCCATCTGATGATTTGGTCGTTATTGACGGAGGCAGCAAGACGTTTGCAACTGATGTTCAGCCAGGGGTTTCGCCCCTTTATTTAAAGGGATTTGGTGAAGTAGAGTCCTACGGTGAAGCAGTTTTTGAACGATTGACCGAAGAGCATGGCATGATTCGTGTTCCCAGAGACTGTCCCATCTCAATTGGGGAGCAAATCAGGATTATTCCCAATCACATCTGTAGTACGGTGAACTTGCATAACTCTGCCTTGTTGAAAAAAGATGGACAATTTGAAAGGATAGAAATTGCAGCTCGCGGAAAGTTAGAGTAACAGTTTGGGGTAAATAGGATATATTCGTGGTGTGGTTGCTGAATGGTCTCTTAGACACACGATGTGAGCCACGGTTGAACGTGACCCGGTAGGGAGAATAGGAATGGAATCAGGGGTGCCCCGGCCGTATTTGAGGGGCACTTTGTCTTTTAGTGCAGTCTCTGTACACTACACTTCGTTGTACATAGAGCTGGTCAGGGAGTCCTAGCAAGCGCTGCCGGTGCAGGCTCGCGGCATGTCTTAATAAGACATGCACGGGTAGATTGACCCTGATAAGGCATGAAAAATGCGCTAATCGCTGGGTTTTGCCGTTGGCGGGCAGCTTTTGGGTAGATTAGGGTATTTTTCGTGTCTTAAATCGACGGAATCAATGGAATGTTCGAAAATAAGGTAAATATCGTGCTCTATGGAGGGATCGGATCCTGTCTATATCCACTCAGGATGCGCCAGTTGGCAGACACAGAGCGATTCCACCGTCTGGTCAACCGTGCATAGCAAGCATATCCGTTGCGACCTCGGCATTGATGTACATGTCCGTTCAACAGCGCGTTTTCTATCCGCAACAAATCGTAACTTTTCTTATTTACACGTGACGAGGAACCTTGTAAAATAACGAATCGTAATCATTTCGATTTAAAACCGGAGGTTTCAGTGTGAATAAAACGCAGGATTGCACAGCGACAGCGTTGATGGGCCATGTATATGACGTGGTTATCGTTGGTGCCGGTGCGGCGGGTATTGGTGTTGGCATCGTGCTCTCTCAATTGGGCGTTAACAATTTCGTGGTCGTGGAGGGGGAAACCGTTGGAGCGTCGTTCAAAAAATGGCCACAAGAAACGCGCTTTATTACCCCGTCGTTTCCAGGGCAAGGGTTTGGCGCACTCGACTTGAACGCGATTGTGCCAGATACTTCTCCTGGTTATACGCTCGCGACGGAACATATGTCCGGCGCGGAATATGCTGAATATCTCCATGCGGTGGCGGAGCATTTTGACATCCCCATCTGCGAACATACATATGTTCGGCGCGTCGATAAGTCAGGGGAAGTGTTTTTATTAGAGACCAGTCAAGGGCTTGTCGAAAGTCGATTTGTGGTTTGGGCGACAGGGGAGTTTCACTACCCGGAGGACGCTGCATTTCAGGGTGCTGAAGTGTGCCTGCACAGTAGTCGTGTGGCGAGTTGGTCCGCGTTGGCAGGAGATGATTATTTGATCATCGGCGGAAACGAGAGCGGCATGGATGCCGCTTATCATCTCATTCAGTCGAGCAAACGGGTGATACGTTTCGGATTTACTTTGAAAACGGCGAGACTTGGCTGCGCCCGACGCAACCTATCTGTGCGACAGGGTTTCGCGGTGGACTGTCTGTCATTGCTGAGCATTTCGAATGGTCAGCGGGTGAGACGGTGACACTCAGTTCACGAGATGAGTCCACGAAGACAGCCGGATTGTTCGTGGTGGGTCCCTCCGTTCGGCACGGCAATGTCATCTTGTGCTTCATATATAAATTTCGGCAACGGTTCGCCGTCATTGCCGAGGAACTTGTCAATCGCCTGGGTATCCCTTTGGAGACTTCGGTGACGGAGTATTATCGCCGCAACAATATGTACTTGGACGACCTTACCTGCTGTGAGGTGAGGTGCGAATGCTGAATGCGGAACTCACAGCGGTTTTAGTGGGGATGGAGTCGGCCGGGAAGTCGACCATTTTCTCCAAGTTGACCAACTATGTTACCGGTGAGGAGGTTAACTTTCGCGGATCGACCGTCATGTGTCGTCGCGCCGTCATTCATGGCACGAATATTACCATCATCGATACGCCGGGCATTCGTCACCAGTCAGATAGTGAAACCACGAGAATGGCCTTGAATGAAGCGCGTCAGGGTGACGTGATTGTCTTTGTGATTCGGGGAACCCATGCGGCGTTTGAGTTGAAGATGTTGTCTCGCGAACTTGCGTATCATCGACATCGCGTGGCGGTCATCCTCACGTTTGAAGACAAAACGCCGATTTCGTTTTGCCGCGCCGTGGAACAGTTTTGCCAAGCCCATGGCGTTCCATTTGTCTCTGTCGATGCGCGTGCATTTGAGCACCGCAAACATGCGCTAATCGTACAGGCGGTGCGTTCTGCCAAATTGCTCACGCATCCGTTGCACGAGATATTTGCACTGGATTTGGCCAATGTCGATCCGCCGAATACCCTACTAGAACACACAAAAGTGGGCCCGTGGCTCGCACTGATACTGACGATCTTACTATTTGGGGTTCCGGTAGTTGCGGCCTACCTTTTCGCCAGTGTGACACAGCCCTATTTGGATACGTGGATTTTGAATCCACTTCGGGGGTTCATGCAGGCGCAACGGTGGTGTCCCGTCAAGTGGTGTAAATTGAGTGCAACCACTTCGTGTCGGCTATTTATGCAAAACTGACGTTGGCGCCAGTAATTGCGGTTCTTGAGTGCTCATGAGTTTTGCCATTGACTCTCGGCTAAAGTAGCGCCTTGCTACAATCCATTCATCGTTCTGTTCCTGGAGGATTGCTCCGCCTAGACGAATGACAGACTCTCGGTTCGGGAAGATACCAACGACATCGAAGCGTCGCCTGAGTTCACGATTTAAGCGCTCAAGTGGGTTTGTCGAGCATATCTGTTTCCAGTGTTCCTTCGGGAATGCCATGTACGCTAGCACGTCTTCCTCTGCACGTTCCAAGACATCCATCGCCTTTGGAAACTTTCCACGAAGTTGCTCTACGACCACATCCAGTTGCTGTTTGGCTGTTTCCTGTGTTGGCTGAGCGAATATGGTCCGGACAATAGACGAGACCATCGGTTGCGACGCTCTAGGCACCTGGCTGAGGATGTTGCGCATTGTATGAACTCGACAGCGCTGCCAGGTCGCTCCGGTCAACGCAGAGCCAATCGCACTGCGCAGTCCTTCGTGAGCATCACTAATTACCAGCTGTACACCACGCAACCCACGCGCAACCAGACTTCGGATGAATGTCAGCCAAAACGAGCCATCCTCACTAGTCCCAATGTCAAACCCCAACACCTCACGCTCACCGGTGTCTCGCACGCCAATTGCAATTACAAATGCCATACTCTGAACTCGTCCGCCTTCACGGACTCTCGGGAATGTCGCATCCAACCATAGATATGGGTATGTCCCCTCAAGTGGGCGGTTTTTAAATTCCTGCACTACTTCGTCTAACTCTTTGCAGATACGAGATACTTCACTCTTGCTAATTCCTTGAATGCCCATAGACTCAACCAACTCGTCCACCTTGCGGGTGCTCACACCATGCACATACGCCTCTTGAACAACGGACAGCAACGCCTTCTCAGCTTTCCGCCGAGGCTCTAGCATGCTGGGGAAGTAGCTTCCTTTCCGAAGCTTCGGAATCTGCAAATCAATCGTTCCGACACGGGTGTCCCATTCCCGTTCTCTGTAACCATTACGGCTATTGCTGCGTTTCTCACTGCGCTCATACCGTTCAGCGCCAATCAAGGAGCTCACTTCAGCCTCCATCACTGCCTGGGTTAGGACTCTCAGCCCTTCCTTCAAAAAATCGACATCACCATCTTCTAATCCGATCTTGCGAATTAACTCCAAAAGTGCGATCTTGTCTGTAGAAGCCATCGATGTGCCTCCCTACTAATTGCTCGACACTTTTAGTAGATTGCACTCGATGGCTTTTTCGTCAAGATCTAGCCGTGGAATTTACACCACTACCTAAGACTCTAACGGCGCAACCGCACTGGTTACAAGTATTCTCGGTCGGGGATTACGGTTTGCTCACACTCGGACCGTATTCGTTTTTATGGGCATTTCCTGTTGTTGTTTTTATCGGTATCAGTGTAGCTGTGACGGAAGAGATGGGGCTGAAGGATAGAATCACGGATGCCCTTGACCCGTGGCTTCAGAAAGTCGGGTTGGAGGGGCGAGATCTCATTCCTGTTCTCACAGGGTTTGGTTGTAACGTAGTTGGTGTGCTTCAGAGTAGAGCTTGCGGCCAATGTACGCGTCGGCAGTGTGTGTCGCTTATCTCATACGGATCCGCCTGTAGTTATACCATTGGCGCGACACTGTCCTTATTCAATTCGGCAGGCCGACCGCTGTTATTTCTGCCTTATATTTTCGTTGTGTTTATTGTGGGTGCAGTGCACACGAGAATCTTCAATCGGAAAACGGTAAAATTGCCGGACGCACCCCGAAAAACGTTCCTTCAGCGCCCCACGTGGAAAGGGATTGGGTTTCGGGTTCGAGCGATTGTCAAACAGTTTATGTTACAAGCGATGCCGACATTTCTGCTCATCTGCATGGTGGCAGCGTTACTCGACGAACTCGGCATCATTCCATGGGTTTCATCGGTTCTGTCGCCTGCTTTCGTCCTATTTCATCTACCGGGATCGGTGGGGCCAGCTGTGCTCTTCTCGATGATTAGAAAAGATGGCATGTTAGTGCTCAACCAGCACGGTATACTTGGCGAATTGTCCATCGTTCAATTGTTTGTTGTGGTCTATTTAGCGTCCACGTTGTCGGCCTGTTTGGTTACGCTGTGGACCGTTGCAAGGGAGTTTTCGTGGCGATTCGCGTTACAGATTGCGGGAAAACAAGCTGTCACATCCATAGTGACTAGTGCGCTGTTGGCTTGGCTCGTGCCGTTTGGCAAACAAATTCTTTGACCGAATGATGGTATATCGCGAAAAGCATTGTCTGCTGCCGAGGTGAAGTACATGTTGAAAAAGAATCCTGCAGTCCCTGATTACGGGATTTATGCACCTTATGTCGTGAGGTACCTCTCCATCCTAGGAGCAATCCTCCTTATCTTTGGACTGTTCGGTGTTACATCACGCTACGGTCCCTGGATACAAGTGCAACATGTTCTCGGTAGGTGGATGCTGCTGGGATGTATCATTGTTATCTTGGAAGCTGCGTATATGGTATGGGGATCGAAAGTAGGAAATCGCAAAGAGCGGGATCGGGTGGTCGAGTTACTCGGTATAACAGGAGATGAACTCGCCCTCGATGTTGGCTGCGGCAGGGGGCTTATCCTGCATGCGATAGCAAAACGGCTCGGTTCAGGCAAGGCTGTCGGGATGGATATATGGAATTCACGGGATGTTTCCGGAAATAATCCGGCGGTGACCCTGGAAAACGCGAAATTGGAAGGGGTCGCAGACAGAATTGAGATTGTGAACGGCGATGCGAGGGCAATGCCGTTTGCGGATAATTCTTTTGATGCAGTCGCTTCGGGCCTGGTTATCCATAATATTTCTGGTGACGACGACCGTCGACGAGCCATTCGGGAGGTGTATCGCGTACTCAAACCTGGCGGACGATTCGCCATCCTGGATTTTCAGCGTACGAAAGTATACGCAGAGGAATTTCGCAAATGTGGGGCAATGGATGTGAAAATTCATGGTCCGCACTACGCCATGTTCCCACCTGTGAAAATTGTGTCGGGGAAAAAGGCCAAACGCTAGCAAAAAATGCGTTGCTTTGTCGCTCCGATAGATATGATGTTATGTCAAATTTAATAACAGTCGTTAGACCGATATACTTTTTCGTTGACATTTCTCAGGTAGGATCTATATATTCTTGTTATTCATGGGTAAATGGACCAGGACAGATGATATTATACAGATTATTGACTGACCTCAGCGGCTAGTTAAAATAGGTGAATGTCAAGTTAAGCGTCATAAAATTGTGATTACGCATATGTGGGCCGACCGGACAACTGGAGGCTAGAATTGCCACACCTGTGGTGATTCTAGCCTTTTGTTATTATTCGCTACTTATAAGGAGGATTTTACAATGAGCACAGTTGTACCGAACACGGAGTTTGAGGTGATTCCACTTACTGGACAAATCGGAGCGGAGATTCGTGGCGTGCAATTGTCTGCTGAACAGGATGAGGCTCAGATCCGTGCCATTCGTCAGGCTCTGCTCGAACACAAAGTCATCTTCTTCCGTGGTCAGAATCATCTTGATGATCTTACACATGAAGCATTCGCGCGTCGTTTTGGTCCTTTGTATGTACATCCCACAGTATCGGCTCGCAATGCAACCAACGCAATTTTTGAGCTGGACTCCGCGTTTGGGGGAGGTCGCGCCAACGCATGGCACACGGACATAACATTTGTAGATGCTTATCCGCAAATCTCTATTTTACGTGCAGTTGTGATCCCGAGCGCTGGTGGTGATACGGTTTGGGCAAATACTGCAAACGCCTATCGGACGTTGCCGCAAGAACTGCGCGATTTAGCCGATAAGTTGTGGGCGCTTCACACGAATGATTTCGACTATGGTGTGTACCAGGATGAACATCCTGAACAAGAGATTGAATTCCATCAAAAAGTTTTCATTCAACGATTGTATGAAGCGGAACATCCAGTTGTCCGTGTTCATCCGGAGACTGCTGAGCGCACACTTGTGCTTGGTCAATTTGTGAAAAGGATAGTTGGCTTCTCATCATCGGATTCCAGACGATTGGTGTCCATTCTACAAGATCACATTACAAGATTAGAAAATACAGTACGGTGGAAGTGGGCTGAGGGTGACGTAGCGATTTGGGACAATCGGGCGACGCAGCATTATGCGATAAACGATTATGGAGATAAACGCAGAGTTGTTAGAAGAGTGACGATTGCGGGAGATGTACCTGTCAGTGTTGATGGAAAGAAAAGTGTCCTGCGCAAAAATGGTGTCGCGAACAACGCGTCATTGGCGTAGTTGATTACTTCGCGAAGTCGACGAAAAGTGCACTGTTCGATAGAGGGAATCGTGTGCTTTTCGTCTCATGAAAATCGAGAGGTGACTTTTTTGTGCAATTGAAAACGGGGGTACAGCATCAGGATTCTGTACAGGTGTCTGCAGTGTCAGAGCTTTCATTCTCGCGGAGGAGTGATATCCGTAGGTTTTGGTCACTGAAGTTGCTACCTCTCGTTGTGCTTGTCGGTATGTTGGCTGCATGGGAATTGATGACGAAATTGGTTTCACCCATGGTCGTACCCTCACCTTGGATGGTGCTTAAGACGTTGGAAATGTTGCTGTCAGTCGGTTACGCGGGGCAACCTTTTTCGATGGACGTGTGGATAAGTACCGTCAGAATCGTCACCGGATTTGTTGTGGCAGTGGTGATTGGTATTCCGGTCGGAATGCTGATGGCAAGTAATGAGTTTGCCTTTCAAATCATTGACCCAATCCTTCAATTCATTCGACCTGTACCGCCATTGGCCTATATCCCTCTTTTGGTCGTCTGGTTTGGGATTGGAGAAGTATCCAAAGATATCTTGATTATGTTAGGTACAATTCCAATTATTATCATCAATACTGTAGCGGGCGTGCGAGCTACGCCGATTGAACGAATTCGCGTCGCCCAATGTCTAGGGGCCTCACGTATACAACAGTTTTGGTTTGTCATATTTCCTTCGACACTTCCAGCGGTGTTCACAGCCATGCGAGTAGCGAACGGTGCGGCTTGGACGTGCTTAGTTGCTGCAGAAATGATTGCTTCGTCTGCTGGGCTGGGGTGGTTAATTCAAAACGCTGGGCAGGAGCTGCAAATTGCCGTCATATTCGTAGGGATCGTTGCGATTGGCGTCCTGGGGTATTTGATGGAATTGGCGATTAGGCTGCTAGAGCGACTTGTGATACCTTGGAAAAATTAGGTTCGTCAACCGATAGAAAAGAGAGGAAGATTCATGAGTATGGCTCACCATAGGATTTGGAATTCGCGTGTTGCAGCCTCCATGATTGTTGGGGGGGTATCGCTGAGTTTGGTCGGATGTGGGTCAAACATCGTTAATCAGACGGCAACTTCGAATACGAATGGGTCTTCGGAGCCTACCATAACCATCGGATACATGTAAGCGTCAAACGCAGGACACATTGAAGGTAGGTCATTCGTCGTCATTATAATCAGAAATCCCCACCGGTTACGGCGGGGACTACTGTCGTGTTATGGAGTCTTTCTCCTTGAATGTCGCACTTCGTCCGGTAAGTTCCCAGCCCAAGGCAGCAGCGCGGCCAACGAGTCAGATTCATCGTCGGGGACGTTTGGTAGTTGCTCGAACAGATAGCACAGATATTGAAACGGGTCGAGTCCATTCTCTTTTGCAGTTTCCACGATACTGTATGTGATGGCGCTCGCTCTAGCTCCGCGCGGCGTATTGCTGAACAGGAAGTTCTTTCTCCCGATCACAAATGGCTTAATGGAACGTTCACCGCGGTTGTTATCGATCTCCAGATGGCCATCCTCAAGGAACACGGTGAGCTTACCCCATTGGCGTAGGCAATAATTCACTGCCTCTCCCAAGGCACTCTTTGGGAGTATGTTTTCCTTCTGGAATTCAAGCCATGGCAAAAAAGCATCCAGGACTGGACGACTTTGCTCGAGGCGCTGTTCGTACCGCTTCTCGGGAGTTATGTCTTTTAACCCACGCTCAATTTTGAAGAGACGATTGCAATATTCCAGTCCTTCCCTTGCAGCCACGGGCGTGTTCCGTTTGGATGCGGGTAAGGCCTTGATGGCCTCGTCGAATTTCCTTCGGGCATGACTCCAGCACCCTGACAGGGTCACATCCGGAATGTCCTCGTACCCTACGTAGCCATCCACATGGATGTATCCGTGAAATCCTTGGAGGAACCTTGTTGGATGCTCCCGACTGCGCGTCTCTTGGTAGTCGTACAAAACAATGGGTGGACCGTCCCGTCCACTGCGGTAGAGCCACATGTAGGACTTCGTATCTGCGGTTCTGCCGGATTCGTGAAGTACCTGCAGCGTTGTCTCGTCTGCGTGTAAGTACTTCCGTTGTAAGAGTTCCTGGTGCATCCGGTCGTATATTTTACTCAACCATGTCGTTGCACCGGCTAGGACCCAATTGGCCATGGTTTGTCGTGATAACGGAAAGCCCTGTCGCTCAAACTGTTGCTCCTGCCGATAGAGTGGCATCCCCTCGACGTATTTCTTACTCATGATGTAAGCCACTGCTGAGGCAGAAGCTAAGCTCCCCGGAAATGCCGGACGTGGCATGGAAGCTTTCACAACAGGGGTTTCAGTTTCATGCTTCTCACAATGACGACAGGCGTAGATATATTGAACATGCTCCACGACCTTCATCTGAGCCGGAATGATTTTTATCTCAGTTCGCGTTTCAGAACTCATTTCATGCATGGCGCCACCACAGCAGGAACACACCTGCTCCTCTTCGGGTAAGCGATACTCCATTCGCTCCACGGGCAGGTCCTTTAGGAGTTCATCACGCTGACCCGGACGTTTCTTTTTTCGCTTGTAGGTGATGGTTTCCATGGTGGGCTCTTCAAGCGTAGGTTCAGACTCGACTTCGGCTTCGTTAAACAACAGCGTCTGTACGGAGTCGGTCTTGGTCCGTTCACTAGACGCAGCAAAACGTTGGTGAGTTGCTTTGCGCAATTTCTCCTCAAGCCACTCTACCTTAGACTTGAGTTCGTCATTTTGCTGCTTAAGTATGGTGTTTTCTTGCTGCAAGGATTCAACCTGTTCGGTGGTGGAACTCTTTGGTTTCGCCATGCTATATATTTCGACATGCGAGCTAAAATCCCTTGTCACAAAAGAGATTACGGAACTTTTATTTTGCCACTGAGAGACTAGATGACCGTGCGCGCGGTTACCTTTTTATGAGCCTGTCGTTGGGTGATGGACAGTCCGTCTAGCAACCACCGCAACTGCTGCCGACTGACCGTAACCGTTTCGCTGTTCGTTACGTCCGGCCATTGAAAGCGACCACGTTCCAAACGACGATAATGGAGCCAGAATCCATTCGTATCCCACTCTAGGATTTTAAGCTTGTCTCGTTTTCGGTTGCAGAAAACGAAGAGGGAAGGCGAAAATGGACTGAGCTGAAAGACCTCTTGAACCAGGACTGCCAGCCCGTCGATAGACTTACGAAGATCTGTACTGCCGCTCGCCAAGTACACCCGTTGCTCTGAATTCGCCTCATGGATGAGCATCTGCCAAAGCCTGAACGACCTGTATGAACAGTTTGGTGTTGAAGCCCTCAGACACTTCAATCCTGGCTTGACCAACCTGAACAGTGAGCGCTTCGTTACTGCTCGGTTTAATGACTGATTCCATCTCCACTGAAAGCCAACGAACCTCTCCATTTGAAGGCTTTCGTCGATTCCCTCGAAGCTTGCTGGACCAGTAGCGAAAGCGATGAATATTGATCCCGTGCACCGCACACCAGACTGTAGCCGTTTGCCCACTGGACTCAAACTCGGTGAGGCGACTCTCCCATTCTTCACGTAGCTCGGTTCTTGACATGTACCTCACTCTCCTCAGTTTCATTTGAGGAGATTATCCCACCCAGAGTGTAGCCTTACGAGGTGTGCTGCGTTTTACGCTTACGGATACATGACAGGTGTTGATCCTGAAATGGTTGCAATTGCAGAAAACTTTTTTCCGAAGTACATGCATGCAAAAGTGAAATGGAAATTGTTTCCCTCTGGTCCTGCTGCACTCGCAGCGCTTGACTCAGGATCGCTGCAGTTTATGACTGAGATTGGCAATCCTCCAGTGGTCTCCGCAATTGCCCAAGGTGTGCCTTTGCAAGTGATATGGGCACAGGAACGCAATACAACTAGCGAAGGCTTAGCAGTAAAACAAGGTTCAGGAATTCAAACTTTGAAAGACCTGAAAGGAAAAACAGTAGCACTTGTTTTGGGGTCTTCCTCATCATTCGAATTCGATACGGCTCTGAAAGCTGCGGGAGTTTCTCCTTCTTCTGTCCATATATTGAACATGAGTCCACCTAGTATTGTTGCCGCTTGGAATACGGGACAAATACAGGCGGCATACACGTGGGACCCGTTTTTTACCTCGTTGGTTCAAAATCATGGAAAAGCGCTGATGTATGACCAAACAATATCCAATAATGCCCCGGTGTTCGCATTGTCTGTGGTCAATTCAAAGTGGGCTTCGACACATCAATCATTGGTAGATGGGTTTATTGAAGCACAGGAGGCAGGCGTTTCGTTCTATGAGAAGCATAAAACCCAGGCAATCGCTGATATGGCGAAGGAAGCAGGCATTTCTACAGCTGCTGCAAAACAGGAACTGGCTGGGAATGAAATCGACACGCCCTCCATGCAGTTAAGTCAGGATGCGCTCGGTGTTGGATCAGCCGTTTCGACGTCTTTGGTCACCAAATCTCTCAACTCTGCTGCACAATATTTGTATGCAAGTAACACGATACAGGAAATTCCATCTAATTTAGCGGACTATGTGAACCCAACATATGTGCAGGACGTGGCATCTCACTAGAGCGGGACAAACCCACAATGAGCCAACTAGGAAGGTGAATAGATTGTTAGTCATGAAAAGTGTGAGCAAAGTTTTTGCACCGAAGCGGAGAAAAGCTGCCATGGTTCATGCGCTTGATGATGTGTCGATGGTCGTCGAGGAAGGAGAATTTGTATCCGTCGTGGGGCCTAGTGGATGTGGAAAGTCAACGATGCTCCACATGGTTGCAGGATTTGAACGTTCAAGTTCTGGCCACATTCTTCTGGATGGACAGCCAATTCAGTCTCCCGGACCTGACAGGGCGGTGGTGTTTCAAAAATCTACTCTGTATCCATGGTTAAATGTACGCAGAAATATTGCACTTGGTCTGAGATTTCGGTAGTGTCCCGTCAAGTGGTGTAAATTGAGTGCAACCACTTCGTGTCGGCTATTTATGCAAAACTGACGTTGGCGCCAGTAATTGCGGTTCTTGAGTGGGTAGTGTCCCGTCAAGTGGTGTAAATTGAGTGCAACCCCTAGTGTTAGCTATTTATGCAAAACTGACGTTGGAGCTAGTAACTGCTGTTCATCAGTGCCAATGAGTTTTGCCATAGACTCTCGGCTGAAGTAGCGCCTTGCAACTATCCATTCATCGTTCTGCTCTTGGAGAATCGATCCTCCAAGGCGCAATACAGACTCTCGGTTGGGGAATATGCCAACCACATCAAAGCGCCGCCTTAGTTCACGATTTAAGCGCTCAAGTGGGTTTGTCGAGCAAATCTGCTTCCAGTGCTCCTTCGGGAATCCCATGTATGCTAATACGTCTTCCTCTGCACGTTCCAGAACACCCATCGCTTTTGGAAACTTTCCTTGAAGTTGTTTCACAACGACAGATAATTGCTGTTTGGCGGCTTCCTGCGTCGGCTGCGCAAAGATGGTCCGGACAATGGATGAGACCATCGCTTGTGACGCTCTAGGCACCTGGCTGAGAATATTGCGCATTGTGTGGACACGACAGCGCTGCCAGGTCGCTCCAGTCAGCGCAGAAGCAATGGCACTACGCAGTCCTTCGTGCGCGTCGCTAATTACTAACTGTACGCCACGCAATCCACGTGCAATCAGACTGCGGATGAATGTGAGCCAAAACGCGCCGTCCTCGCTGGTGCCAATGTCAAATCCCAATACTTCACGCTCACCGGTGTTTCGCACACCAATGGCAATCACAAACGCCATGCTCTGCACCCGTCCGCCTTCTCGCACTTTCGGGAAAGTGGCATCTAGCCAAAGATATGGATACGTCCCCTCCAGCGGGCGGTTTTTGAAGTCCTGCACTACATCGTCGAGTTCTTTACAGATTCGAGACACTTCGCTTTTGCTGATTCCTTGAATCCCCATAGATTCGACCAACTCATCCACTTTACGAGTGCTCACACCATGCACATACGCTTCTTGAACAACGGACAGAAGGGCTTTTTCAGCCTTCCGCCGAGGTTCTAGGATACTTGGGAAGTAACTCCCTTTACGAAGCTTGGGAATCTGCAAATCGATCGTTCCGACACGAGTATCCCATTCTCGTTCTCTATACCCATTACGGCTGTTGCTACGCTTCTCACTACGCTCATATCGCTCAGCGCCAATCAGGGAGCTCACCTCAGCCTCCATCACTGCTTGGGTGAGAACCCTCAGCCCTTCTTTCAAGAAATCCACATCACCATCTTCTAATCCGATCTTGCGAATTAACTCCAAAAGTGCGATCTTATCCGTATAAGCCATCGAAGTGCCTCCTCTACTGATTGCTGCACACTTTTAGTAGATTGCACTCGATGGCTTTTTCGTCAAGATTCAGCCTCCTGAAGAATTTACACCACTACTTGAGACTTTAACGTTAGTCAAGAAAGCTGAATCTTGTGGGATTGAAAAAATTGCACTTGAAAACTTCAGTTCTCAACTAGTGTACAATCCAGAAACGTTGTTTAGATTGCGGAAGGCAGTTGGGCCGATGGTAGGATTAAATCTAGATCCCAGTCATTTGATTTGGATGGGTGCCGATCCGATAGCGGCAGCAAGAGCGTTAGGAGAAGCTATTTATCATGTTCATGGTAAGGATGTTCGGTTAGAAAGGCATTTATCAGCCATTAATGGGGTACTGGAGACAAAAGAGGTTACGGATGTGGCGAATAGAGCATGGAACTATGTCGCGGTTGGATGCGGGCAGGATTTACAGTGGTGGAAGGAGTTTTTCTCGGTAGTTAGGATGATGGGATATAACGAAGAAGTTTCCTTGGAAATGGAAGACCTAACTATGTCAATTGAAGCAGGTATTAAAACTTCAGTCAACGCCTTAAAACAATGTCTAAGTTTCTAAGAACGCTACATCATAGGTGTTGAATTAACTGAAAAAGACTTAAAACCGAGGATGGGCATATTAAGTGTTTGGCGCATGGGGTCGTTGATCTATTCGACGACTTATCTGCATGACGTCCGTATGCGAATTAAGTAATGTAGAATTGAAGCGGCGGCAGCGTATTCTTGCTCCGACCACCCTGTCCGCGTAGCGAATAAGGTTGGTCGGAGGCCTCGTGGCTTCCATCTCTCCGTTTAAGAACGAGAACGGTGACAGATTCCTGTCATCTGACACAAGCCCTCTTGCCGTATTCGTACCGCCCTGTGTGTTTGTTCCGCAGATTGATACTTGTCTTTCCAGATAACGCTGTTCTCAATACTTGATCCATTTGATTGCATTCGAGGCACTTCTTCCTCACTGCTGAATTGGCATTCAGAAGCAGAGTTATGGTGTCACCACCTGAATATTGTTCTCCTCGGCGTACGTACGGTACTTCTGTTCTAGTGAACAATCTGTCACTAAGTAGTCGATTTCACTCAAATCGCAGTATGTCATCAGACCGTTTTTATCAAATTTGTTGTGGTCGATTAACAAAAAGACTTGTGAGCCTTTGCGAACTGCTGTTTGCTTCAGTTCGGTTTCAAGAGGAGATGAATTTGTCACTCCATTTGTAATAGAAACACCTGTCGAAGCCATGAACGCCTTGTTGATGTTGTAGATGTTCAAGATGTTTATTTCCTTGAAGCATGTAAATGAATTTGTTTTACGTTCAAGCATACCACCAATCGATATGATGTTTAAGTTTTCGAACGGCAACGCGCTGATGATTAAATTCAAGTTACTTGTTACAATGGTAATTTCCTTATGTTTAATGAAATTAAACATTTCAAGCGTTGTTGTTCCGGAATCAATAAAAATCACATCCCCATCCTGAACAAAGTCCGCAGCGAGTTTTCCAATTACCTCTTTTTGTTGTTTGTTATGTGTCTGTCTATCTTGGAAGGATATTAGTGGAGGCGCGTCATCATTTATGGCGATGCCCCCGTACACCTTTTTTACTTCGCCGCGTTCGACTAACCACTGCACATCCCGCCGAATTGTGTTTTTAGACACATCAAATACATTCATAAGTTCATCTAACGATACTGTTTGATGCTGAGCAACGTACTCTTGAATTTGTTGTATTCGCTTTGACTTGATCATTTTTGTCTCACTCCGAAGTACAGATTTAAGTCGTCGTGCCACATACACCAAGGGCGCTCCAGGTCATGGTTTACATATCATTGCGGATATTATACCAACAAATAACCAAGATAACACCATTCAAAGGTAGGGAACAAAGATATCTTGAACGGAACCGATTTAGACGATCATTTATGAATAAAGGCGATATATGGCATGAATTTGAGCTGATCTGAGGTGAATTGTTCGTATTGACTGAAAATGATTTGATGGTTATAATGTCAACAAATTATCAACATATACTCAAAACATAATAATTATGATGAGAAGGAGTTTGGTTTTACAGCACAAAATTGGGTAGTGTTGTACAGACGAATGACGTGCTAGCTCTTTAGTGGTCGCGGTCCCCCATGATTTTTTTGAAAGCGGTTGTGAAAGCGCTTCAAATCTGGTGCATTAATTAAATATGGGAAGAGGAGGAATCGTTTATGTCGAGTCAACGATCTGATGTTCGGCGCACACCCACGTCGTTTTTGCGTACTGTCACTTGGTTATCAACTTTCGGTGGATTACTTTTTGGCTATGACACAGGAGTTATCAATGGTGCGTTACCGTTTATGTCGAAACCGGACCAACTCAATCTCAATGCGTTCACGCAGGGGTTGGTGACGAGTTCACTTCTGTTTGGAGCGGCTCTTGGGGCAGCATTTGGTGGAAGATTGGCGGATGGTATCGGTCGTCGTCGCGTGATTTTGTATCTGGCAATATTGTTCTTCGTATCCGCGCTGGGGTGTACCTTGTCTCCTAACTCTGGCGTAATGATTACATTTCGTTTGCTGCTTGGGCTTGCGGTAGGATGTGCTTCAGTTACAGTTCCTACATTTCTGGCTGAAATGTCCACGATGGAACGTCGTGGACGTATGGTGACAAATAACGAATTAATGATTGTTACGGGGCAATTGATGGCATTCGTGATTAATGCAATTATTAGTAGTACCCTGGGTGATAATGGGGATGTTTGGCGGTACATGTTGGTTGTCGCCACATTACCTGCAATTGCACTTTGGTTTGGAATGTTGATTGTCCCAGAAAGTCCTCGGTGGTTGGCGTCAAAGGGTAGATTTACTGAAGCATTAAACGTTCTCAGGCAAATTCGAGAGGACGCTGCAGCAAAACTTGAACTCGAGGAAATTCAGGGTGCTGTTCTTCAGGAAGACAAGGGCGAAAAGGCTAGTTTTAAAGATCTAGGTGTCCCTTGGATTCGTCGGCTTGTCTTTGTTGGCATCGCAATTGCATTTGTGCAACAGATTACAGGTGTAAATTCGATTATGTATTATGGTACCGAAATTCTCCAAACAGCTGGCTTTGGTACGAACGCTGCCGTTATTGGCAACATTGCCAATGGGGTCATCTCAGTGTTGGCTACTTTTGTTGGTTTCTGGCTTTTGCGTAAGACGAGTAGGCGGAAGATGCTCATTGGTGGTCAGATTGGTATTATCTTGTCCTTGTGTTTGATTGCAATTTTTTCGGCTCTCTTAAAAGGGATGCCCGCACTTCCGTTTGTGGTGCTTTTCTTGACAGTGGCATTCTTAGCATTTCAGCAGGGCGCTGTCTCGCCTGTAACGTGGGTACTGTTAGCGGAAATATTTCCGACACGACTACGCGGATTAGGTATGGGGGTCGTTACATTTTTCTTGTGGATTGTTAATTTCCTGGTTGGCTTAACTTTTCCTGTATTGCTTGGGCACCTGGGGTTGACGTACACGTACATTGTCTTCGTGGTGTTGAACATTATCGCGGTAATCTTGATGAAAAAGTTCGCACCTGAAACAAAGGGATACAGTCTGGAGCAATTGGAGCAGAACTTTAAAACCTACCGAAACCCATCTCTCAAGAAAATAACAGAAGTACCGAGCTCACAGTTGAAATCGTAATGTTTATCAAAGGGCATCGACTGGCAGGATTCATCCCGCCAGTCCTTTTTGTTGTATTTCTGTATTACTCTTATTGGTGGAAATTTCTATAAAATCATTGACTAGATGCGGTGTTTGGAATATCATTTACTAAAAAATGCTCAACACTTAACCAAGAGTTTATAATTGAAAAGGAGGAATATGTCCGGTGGCTGAGAATTTGAGGAATTATATCAATGGTGAGTGGGTGGAAAGCGGTACCACTCAATATGAAGAGGTGTATAATCCGGCAACGAAAGAAGTTATTGCACTTGTGCCGTTGTCGACGAAGGAAGATGTCGATGTTGCCGTAAGAGCGGCAAGTGGGGCCTTTGAAACATGGAGCAAGGTTCCGATACCTCGACGCGCGAAAATTCTTTTTGCGTATCAACAGCTTTTGACACGTGACAAGGAAGAATTAGCTCGGTTGGTTACATTGGAAAATGGAAAAAGTTACACCGAGGCTGTCGGTGAAGTGCAACGCGGTATCGAGAACGTTGAATTTGCTGTGGGTGTCCCTTCACTAATGATGGGAGACTCATTGTCTACCATCGCTACGGATATTGAGGCGACAAACTATAGATATCCTATCGGTGTTGTAGGGGGGATAGCGCCATTTAATTTTCCGATGATGGTTCCGTGCTGGATGTTCCCGATGGCGATTGCGCTTGGCAATTCATTTATTCTAAAACCCTCTGAAAAGACACCGCTGTTGACGAGAAAACTTGTTGAGTTATTTACAGAGGCGGGGTTGCCAAAAGGCGTGTTCAACGTAGTTTACGGGGCTCACGAGGTTGTGAATGGCATTTTAGACCACCCTGCCGTAAAGGCCATTTCGTTTGTAGGCTCAAAACCGGTTGGTGAATATGTTTTTAAACGCGGAAGCGATAACTTAAAGCGTGTGCAAGCGTTAACAGGTGCTAAAAATCACATCGTTGTACTGCGAGACGCGGATTTAGACGAGGCGGTCACCAATATTATCGGGTCAGCGTTTGGCTCCGCCGGGGAGCGATGTATGGCCTGCTCGGTGGTCACCGTTGAAGAGGCGATTGCTGATGAATTTGTCGCTAGGCTAGTAGAGAAAGCGCAAAATATAAAGATGGGAAATGGTTTGGATGACGGAGTGTTTCTTGGTCCTGTCATTCGAGAAGAAAACCTCAACCGTACCGTTCGCTACATTGAGAAAGGTGTGGAAGAGGGGGCAACCCTAGTCTGTGACGGCCGTCAACGCATGAATGATGAAGGGTTCTTTATCGGTCCAACCATTTTTGACAACGTTACGACCGAGATGACGATTTGGAAGGACGAGATTTTCGCTCCTGTTCTGTCAATTGTTCGAGTGAAAAACCTTAAAGAAGCAGTGGACACCGCTAATCGTTCCGAGTTTGCAAATGGTGCATGTATCTTTACGTCGAACGCCTCGGCAATTCGATACTTCCGTGAAAACATTGATGCGGGTATGTTAGGGATCAATTTGGGCGTGCCAGCTCCAATGGCATTTTTCCCTTTTTCTGGTTGGAAATCTTCATTCTATGGGACGCTACATGCAAATGGGAAAGATAGTGTTGATTTTTATACTCGAAAGAAAGTTGTGACTGCACGTTATACAGAACCGACGTTTGATTGAATTGTTGTAAAATTTCCCGGGAGTTAGAGGGAGGAGGATTTCTCTTGCGCCTGCTTGTAAGACCTCAACACGAAACACTTAAAAATGGAGTTGCAGTGGTTCATGAGGTGACCTCGGAGAATTCACCACTCCGCTATGTGGCTTTTAAAGTTATTGACGTTGATTTAGGGGCAACATACACGGAAACGTTAGGCAAACAGGAGTGTTGTATTGTCGTACTAACAGGTACCGTGAACGTTATTGTAGGAGATGATTGTTTCGAGTCTATAGGGACACGGAAAACCGTTTTTGAAAAGCGGCCGACAGATAGCGTTTATGTGTCAAACGACCAAGATTTTGTTGTTGAAGCGATTGAAAAATCGCGCGTCGCACTCTGCTATGCCCCTTCTGAACGTCAGAAACCAACGCGGTTAATCAAGGCGAGTGACAACGAGATTGAACTAAGAGGCATACTGAACAATCAGCGTTTAGTGCACAATATTTTGCCGGATTCTAGCCCGATTGCAAATAGCTTGTTGGTGGTAGAGGTATTTACGGGGAGTGGAAACTGGTCTAGCTACCCTCCACACAAACATGATCGAGACAATCTACCTACAGAGAGTTTGTTAGAGGAAACATACTACCATGAAATGAGCCCTACACAAGGTTTTGTGTTTCAAAGGGTTTACACGGATGACCTGGAGATTGATGAGACGATGACTGTGCACCACGGTGACGTTGTCATCGTGCCCAAAGGTTATCACCCTGTCGGTGTACCGGATGGGTATACTTCTTACTATTTAAATGTGATGGCTGGCCCCACACGAATTTGGAAGTTTTATAACGATCCTGAACATGAGTGGATATTAGAACGTCAATCGAATGAGGATGGTCAAGAATGAAAATTGAACTTCGTTCAGATCGGGAATTTGACGTAATTGCCATTGGGCGCGCGTGCATTGACCTTAATGCGGTGGAGTACAACCGACCAATGGAGCAAACTCATACATTCTCGAAGTATGTAGGCGGCAGTCCTGCAAACATTGTCATAGGGGGAGCTAAGCTTGGCCTGAGGACGGGATTCATTGGAAAGATTTCCGATGACCAACATGGTCGTTTCATAGAACAATACATGCGAAGCGTCGGAGTAGACACATCCAACATGGTTGTCGATCGAGAAGGGCATAAGACTGGCTTGGCATTCACGGAGATTAAGAGTCCTACTGAATGCAGTATCTTGATGTATCGCGATAATGCGGCGGATCTATTTTTACATCCATCTGAAGTTCTGGAGGACTATATTCGGCGTTCAAAAATACTACTTGTCTCAGGTACAGCCTTGGCGCAAAGTCCATCACGAGAAGCGGTTTTAAAGGCCATTCGACTTGCAAAGCAAGGTGATGTCAAGGTTGTGTTCGAATTGGACTATCGTCCGTATACGTGGACGTCAACCGATGAGACGTCAGTCTACTACTCCTTAGTGGCTGAACAGTCCGACATCGTGATCGGTACGCGCGATGAATTTGACGTTATGGAAAATTCATTCGGAGGGCGCAATGAGACGACGATAGAAACATTATTCAAACATGCACCGGAGCTCGTTGTGATTAAGCATGGGTTGGATGGGTCCTATGCATACACAAGATCAGGTGAGGTGTTCCGAGGAGAGGCGTACCAGGCGAAAGTATTAAAGACTTTTGGTGCTGGTGACTCCTATGCAGCTGCGTTTCTTTATGCACTTATCAGAAATTTAGACATTGCGACTGCGCTGAAGTATGCAAGCGCTTCAGCAGCGATTGTTGTGAGTAGGCACAGTTCTTCTGATGCAATGCCGAAAATCGAAGAAATAGAAAGACTTCTTGAACTTCATGTATCTCATTAAGGAAGTTGGGGTGAAATGAACCATGAAGACGGTTAGGCTGACAACCGCGCAGGCCTTAATCCGGTTTCTAAATCAGCAGTACATCCATGTAGACGGGCATGAGTTTCCATTTGTCGAAGGTGTTTTCACGATATTCGGACACGGGAACGTTCTTGGAATTGGGCAGGCCTTGGAGCAGGATGCAGGCCACTTGAAAATTATCCAAGGTAAAAATGAACAGGGCATGGCCCATGCTGCCGTAGCTTTCAGTAAGCAAAGGCTTCGACAGAAAATTTACGCTGTGACTACGTCTGTTGGTCCGGGATCAGCAAACCTGGTTACAGCTGCTGGGACTGCGATGGCAAACAATATACCAGTGCTTTTTCTGCCGGCGGATACGTTTGCCACTCGTCAACCAGATCCTGTTCTTCAGCAGATTGAACAGGAATACAGCGCTGCCGTAACGACTAATGATAGCCTTAAACCAGTTTCTCGTTATTGGGATCGGGTAACTCGACCAGAGCAGTTGATGTCTAGTTTGATTCGGGCTTTCGAGGTCATGACTGACCCGGCTAAAGCAGGTCCCGCGACGATTTGTATCGCCCAGGACACGGCAGGTGAAGCCTTCGATTTTGACGAGCGCTTCTTCGCTAAACGTGTTCACTATCTAGACCGTAAATTACCGACGGATCGTGAGCTACATGGGGCATCTGAACTTATTCGTTGCAGTCGGAAACCCATCATTCTGGTTGGGGGCGGGGCGAAATACTCACAAGCAGGAGACATTCTTAAACGGCTATCAGAAAAACATCACATTCCACTGGTAGAGACACAAGCAGGCAAATCAACAGTAGAGTCCTCGTTTAGCAACAATTTAGGTGGCATAGGTATTACTGGGACATTAGCCGCAAATAAAGCTGCACGTGAGGCAGACTTAATCATTGGTGTGGGGACACGGTATACAGATTTCGCTACATCTTCAAAAACGGCGTTTAACTTTGATAAGGCCAGATTTTTGAATATCAACGTAAGTCGATTGCAGGCGTATAAACTTGATGGTTTTCAAGTAGTGGCCGATGCGAAGGCGACTTTGGAAGCATTGGCTCCGTTGATTAAAGATTACCGGTCCGATTTTGGTGAAGAGATTCGGGAACTGAAGAAGGAATGGTTGGCTGAGCGTAATCGATTGAAGTCGATTCAGTTCACTAGAAAGGACTTCGTTCCTGAGATTAAAGAACAATTCTCCCAGGAGGTGCTGAACGAGTATGCAGATGCCTTGCGAACAGAACTTCCACAGACAACTGCTCTGATTGCGATAAACGACACGATTGCATCAGATAGTGTCGTGATTAGTGCTGCCGGATCTCTGCCTGGCGACCTGCAGCGATTGTGGCACACCGAGGTTCCTAACACGTATCACCTGGAGTATGGCTACTCCTGTATGGGATACGAGGTTTCTGGGGCATTGGGAATAAAGTTGGCCAATCGGGACAAAGAGGTTTACGCTCTGGTCGGAGATGGAAGCTTTCTTCTATTGCATTCGGAGTTTCTTACATCCATTCAATTTGGCTACAAGATTAATGTCTTACTTTTTGATAACTCGGGTTTTGGATGTATCAGTAACTTACAAATGGAAAATGGCAGTGGAAGTTTCTATTGTGAGTTTCGTACCTTTGACAACCAAATTGTCAACGTGGATTATGCAAAAATTGCAGAAGGGTACGGCGCAAAATCGTACCGGGCATCCACGGTCGAAGAGTTGAAAGCTGCATTAGATGATGCGAAGCAACAAGAGGTTTCGACTCTAATTGATATCAAGGTTCTCCCGAAAACCATGACGGATGGATACGACAGTTGGTGGAATGTGGGGGTGGCGGAGATCTCGAACAAGGAAAGTATTCAACAAGCTTTTGAGCGACGGATCCAGATGCTGCGCCGGGCAAGACAATACTGAGAAGCTGAGGTCCTGAACATGTCAGAGGAAAGAATCTTGTGGGGCATTTCCCCAATAGGTTGGCGGAACGATGATATTCCCGAGATTGGGAAAGAGAATACGTTGTCTCACGTGTTAAGCGATATCGTGGTTGCGCGTTTTGAGGGGACAGAAGTTGGGGGATTCTTCCCGGACGCCGCGGCGTTGAACAAAGAATTACAATTGAGAAACCTAAAAATCGCTGGACGATGGTTTAGTAGCTATTTAATCCGGGATGGGTTAGAGGCTGTTGTGAAAGCTTTTCAGCAACATTGTGAGTATCTATCGTTGGTTTGCGCCGACGTAGCCATTGTTTCAGAACAAACGTACAGCGTTCAAGGACACAGCGTAGATGTGTTCTCCAATAAACCTCATTTTACGGATGACGAGTGGGAACAACTTTGTCTCGGACTTAACGAACTTGGTCGCATTGCGCAGCGCTATGGTTTAAGGCTGGTCTATCATCACCACTTGGGTACGGGTGTGCAGACCGGAGAAGAAGTGGATTGGCTGATGGCGAACACAGACCCGGCGTTGGTTCATTTGCTCTACGATACTGGGCACATCTTCGTTTCTGATGGCGACTACATGTCGGTGTTGACAAAGCATGTGAGTCGAATCAAACATGTTCACTTTAAGGATGTCAGGCGACATGTAATGGAGCAGTGCCGTAAAGAGGGAAGTTCGTTCATGCAATCGTTTTTGCGCGGCATGTTCACAGTGCCTGGAGATGGTTGTATTGACTTTACAGAACCCTATCAATTCCTTCTTGGTGCGGGGTATCGAGGATGGATTCTGGTTGAGGCAGAGCAGGATCCAACTGTTGCGCACCCATTGGAGTATGCCTTGAAGGCACGGAAGTACGTTGATGAGCGACTTCTAGCTGTGACGCAATTATCTGCCAAGTGAAGTTAGCAATTTGCATTAAAAAATAAGGGGATGGGACTGTGACATTGCGATTTGGGGTTGTTGGCACCGGTGCAATTGGTAGGGAACATATTCAGAGAATTACTAATACCTTGTCCGGTGGAGAAGTTGTTGCTGTGACGGATATTAACCAGGAATCAGCTCGAAACGTGGTACACCAATTCCAATTGAATGCAAACGTTTACCCAGACGATAAATCTTTAATTGCCGATACGTCTGTAGACGCCATCTTAGTTACAAGTTGGGGACCTGCCCATCAAGCTACAGTGCTTGCAGCGATTGAAGCCGGTAAATATGTATTTTGTGAGAAGCCGCTTGCGACGACTGCGGAAGGTGCACTGAGTATCGTAGAAGCAGAGGTAAAGCACGGACGACGACTGGTTCAAGTTGGTTTTATGCGCCGATACGATAGAGGCTACGTGAAATTGAAGGAAGCGATTGATAGTCACGAGTTTGGCGCGCCTTTGATGCTTCACTGCGCGCACAGAAACCCAGAGGTGGGTGAGCAATACACGCTTGAGATGGCGGTGAATGATACGCTGATTCACGAAATCGATGTGTTGCACTGGTTGGTGAACGACGACTACACATCGATTCGAGCCATTTTTCCAAGAAAGACGAAGTACGCGCTGTCGCATATGCAAGATCCACAAATTTTTATATTAGAGACCGTAGGTGGGATTGTAATTACGGTGGAGGTGTTCGTGAATTGCAAATACGGGTATGACATTCAATGTGAGGTGGTCTGTGAAGAAGGCACAATGAGGCTTCCAGAGGTACCTAGCATTATCAGCCGCAAAGACGCAAAATTGTCTACTGAAGTGTTAACTGATTGGAAACAGCGTTTTATCGACGCATATGACAACGAAATTCAGGATTTCATAGATGCTATTCGCAAGACGGGGCAACCTCAAGGACCCACAGCATGGGATGGGTATATTGCCGCTGTAACCTCGGACGCTGGCATCAGATCACAGCAAACATTAGAGAAGGAACCTATCCAATTGTGTAACAAACCGGATTTTTATAATCATTGAATAGTTACGCTGCTAATTACATGAGTATTCACGAATTGAATTGGCGGGGGGAATGAACATGAAATTAGCTTTAGACCCGACGATGTACACGAATCTGTCGTTGAAGGAAATGGTGGAGAAAACGGCCGAACTTGGGTATGAGTATATAGAACTTTCGCCGCGAGAAGATTTCTGCCCGTTTTATAAGTATCCCAAAGTGGATAAGGAACTTATTCGAAACCTAAAAACCTGGTTAAGAGATGCAGGTGTTCAAATTTCCTCCTTGTTGCCCCTGTACTACTGGGCGGGACCAGACGAGGAACGGAGGCAAGCGGCGGTAAGAAATTGGAAAAGGGCGATAGAGATAGCAGTAGAGTTGGATATTGACCTTGTAAACAGTGAGTTCAGTGGTTCCAAGTATGATGCAGTGGTGTGTGAAGAAAAATTCATTCGTTCGATGGATGAATTGATTCCGATATTCGAGAGGGAAGGTGTGCGATTGAATCTTCAGGCTCATCCATATGATTTTATTGAAACAAATCAGGGTGCCGTAGACATGATTAGGTCACTGGATAAGCCATGGATTAACTTAGTATATTCTACCGCCCATACGTTTTACTATGATGACGGGATTGGCGACATTGAGACAATGTTTGATTATGCGGGTGATCGACTGGTACACGTTCTATTTGCCGATACGTTCAATCACAAAGCTGCACGAGGTTTACGTTATATAGTAAACCCGCCAGGTGCAGAAGTAACGATTCATCAACACCTGAATATCGGTGAAGGAGAAGTGGACTTCAACACCATCTTTAGAAAGTTAAAGGAAATGAATTTCGACGGCATCGCAACGAATTCTGTATTTGCATGGGTAGATAAGGCAGATGAATCTTGCAAGTTCATGTTGAACAAAATGCGCGAAGGTTTAGGAGTATAGATAGGGCATGGCCCTCTATCACGAAAGATTTGGGTCTCGTTATCTCACATGAACAGACGCATCCGATAACGGATTGGAGAAGATTGACTTGAAACTTTGTTTTAATCAAGCGACCACGCTGGAAAACTCGAATTTACTTAAGGATCTTGAGTACTGTGAAAAATTTGGATACGACTACATTGAAATCCGAACGATGGATAAGTTACCTGAGTACTTGAAGGATCATACTGTTGGAGACTTGGCGGAGTTCTTCGCAAACCATCATATTAAACCTTTGGCATTGAATGCACTTGTATTTTTCAATAACCGAAGCGAGTCTGAGCATCGTGACGTGATTCGCGAATTTAAGAAAATGGTGGAATACGCCAAAATCTTAAAGGTGCCCTATATTGTTGTGGTTCCACTTGTAACAGATAAAAAAATTCTAATCAGCCAAATTAAATTCAGCTGCGTAGAGGTCTTGAGAGAGTTGTCAGATATCGCTCAACCATTTGGAATTAAAATTGCAGTGGAATTTTTGGGTCATCCGCAATGCACGGTGAATACCTTTGCGCAGTGTTACGATATTGTGCAAACCGTTGCTAGAGAGAATGTGGGGCTGGTGCTTGACTGTTTTCATTTCCATGCCATGGGTTCCAGGCTGGAAGATTTAAGGACTGCAGATGCCTCGCGGATTTTTATTTTACACATTGATGATGCGGAAGATTTTCCGATTGGATCTCTGACGGATGAAGACAGAGTTTGGCCAGGGATGGGAAGTATCGATTTAGCAGGTATTTTGGCGTCACTGAGAGAGATTGGGTACACGGGTGCTGTGTCGGTTGAACTATTTAGACCAGAATATTATAAATTGGACGCCGAGGAAGTCATTCAGACTGCTAAGAAGCACACGATACAGGTTGTTTCGGAGTATTATGACCTAGAATAGTTCGGCTATTGTGCGGAGAGGATTGATAACAGTGAAGGGAGTAATGTCGGCGGGACTTGTATCTATGACAGACATGCTCTTAGATGCTCGAAAGAAAAAATACGCGGTTGGTCAGTTCAACATGAATGGTATCCACTGGGTACAAGCCATTCTACAAGCGGCCGAAGAGGAGCGAGCACCAGTGATTTTGGCCGCTTCGGATAGACTAATAGAGTATCTGGGTGGTTTCCGGGTTGTCGTTGCTTTTGTAAATGCATTATTGGAAGAAATGTCGATTACAGTACCTGTGGCGTTGCACTTGGATCATGGGAAAAGTGTTGAGCGATGCATTCAAGCAATAGATGCTGGCTTTAGTTCCGTTATGATAGATGGTTCTCACTTGCCTATTAATGAAAATATCGCGATGACGAAGCAAGTTGTGGACTATGCTCATCTGAGAGGTGTTTCTGTTGAAGCCGAGGTTGGAACAGTTGGGGGAATGGAAGACGGTTTGATTGGCGGAGTAAAGTATGCAGATCCTAATGAGTGTCTTCGTCTTGTACAAGAGACGGGCGTTGACGCGTTGGCCGCTGCTCTCGGGTCTGTACACGGACCGTATCAAGGTGAGCCGAGGCTGGGCTTCGAGGAAATGAAACAAATCTCAACAATGGTGAATGTTCCGCTTGTTCTGCATGGTGCTTCAGGCATCCCTGGTCATCAAATTAAGAAAGCGATTGAATTCGGGCACGCTAAAATCAATGTGAACACGGAATGTGTGCAAGCCTGGGCACAAGCGGTTCGTAATGTATTGAGTCGCGACCATGATGTATATGATCCGCGGACGATTCTAACCCCCGGACGAGACGCGATTACCGCCGTTGTTCAGGAGAAAATTCGTGAGTTCAATGCAAACGGAAAAGTGTGATTGATTCATTTGTGTGAGGAATTTGCAGTAAACGCCAGAGGCTGGATGATTCCTGAGTCTCTGGCGTTTTATCGATGCATGTCACATTCGAATTGTAACAGCAAGTCCGTATTCTCATAATGTGACCAGACGTCATGCGGGTCGCAGGGTGTATTTCACATGATCCTATCGTCTCCAAATTATGAGCCTCAATCCGTCCTCAAAAAGATCATCTGCGGTGTGACCGGAATTAAAATACTCCTCTATGGCTGCAGTGATGGTTGGATGATCTTTTTGGAATCGTTCCATGTCAAATGCCTTTGTCATTTCTTCGTCCGGTGGAGTTTGTTCCTCGATGACATGCCCTAGGGTGAAGTGGGTTGCTGTCAGTACAATCAAACGGGATTCCCGTAAACTAACTCCGGCGGTAAGCAGCGTTCGTACTGCCGTCTCCATCAAATCGGATATGGCTCGTGAGAAATGCGCTCCGGCAACGACCCGAGCCCCGTCAGTATAGGAAAACATAGTTTGTCGCAGTTGGTGAAATACATCAACCAACCATTCTTGCCATGGCTCGTCAATGCTTCGCTGGCGTAAGTCATGAACCATGGGCTGAATAATGTGCTCTGCCATTTCGTTGATCAACGATGCTTTGTTTTTGACGTGCCAATACAAAGTCGGTGGTTTGACGCCCAGTCTATTTGCCAACGAACGCAAACTTACTCCTTCCGCTCCGACCTCATTCAGCAAATTCAGCGCCTCTTCTATAACAGCATCCCTGTTGAGAGCCATCGTTTCATATCTCCTTAGCATGATCTCCTTGACACTCTAACATATATAGAATAAATTTTAAACAACACTCTATATATGTTAGAGAAACTGTACAGGCGATATTGAAGTCGTGTGGATATACGATGATTTTCAAGGTAAGAGGATAGTCCTTGTCATCGAATAAGGGAGTGAATTTTTATGCTGAACTACATTCAACGCTGGCATCGAAATACCGTTAATAAAATCGCCGCCACGTTGGGGCTTCCCGAAGATCTGAGTCATCATCAACGGGCACGTGTCACACATCGACACGTGCACACGGTTCATCAGCGACATAACAGACATATCACGGATTGGCATCATCGTCACAACCAACGTATCGCAGATTGGCACGCACGGCATTTAGCCGAAGTTTTGGCTGGAACGAACGGATTACACCGATGGGAAAGGTTTGTTTACAGGCAAGTAAGTCGCTTTGCAAAGTAACAACGTGAGGCAATCTGGCTGCTTCCAGACGGGAGCAGCCTTTATTTCTAAAATCCAACATTGGCCGTTACAGTCCCGGTGCAGGAAATTGTTCGGCCAAATTCGCCACTGCCTGTGCGATTCGCGTCAATTCCATTTCGCTTTCACGCTTCGCTGCTTGAATTGCTTCATCGATGTATTGAGCTAGCAGTCTCATTTCTTCCTTACCCATACCGCGGCTAGTTACAGCAGGTGTGCCAATTCGTAGACCGGAGGGGTTGAAAGGTTTCCGCGGATCATACGGGATTGTGTTGTAATTGGTAACGATCCCCGCTTGATCCAGGGCCTTTGCTGCTCGTTTACCGAGAATATCCTTGGAAGTTAGATCGATGAGAATCAAATGATTATCGGTTCCTCCGCTAATTAAATTGTACCCTCTATCCAAGAGCTCTTCCGCCAGTGCTTTGGCATTTTGTACTACTTGCTGCGCATACAATTTAAACTCTGGTTGCGCGGCTTCGTGAAGGCATACTGCAATGGCAGCAGTCGTATGATTATGAGGCCCCCCTTGTAATCCGGGGAAAACAGCCTTATCCAAGGATTGTGCGTATTCCTTGGTACTCATTAACATGGCTCCTCTAGGGCCGCGTAGGGTCTTGTGCGTGGTGGTCGAGACAATTGGTGCGTGGCCGACCGGACTTTGATGTACACCGCCGGCAATGAGCCCCGCGATGTGAGCGATGTCGGCTACCAAGATTGCGTCAACCTCTCTGGCAATATCAGCGAAGGCAGAAAAATCGATTTCCCTCGGAACCGCAGTACCACCACAGAATATCAATTTCGGACGTTCTTTCTTCGCCAATTCCCGAACTTCATCGAGATCGATTCTGCCAGACTCTTTGCTCACGCCATACTGTACGCTCCGGAACCATCCACCCGTCACGGAAACATGCCATCCATGTGTTAAGTGTCCACCCATCGGTAGTGCCATACCCATAACAGTGTCCCCTGGTTTTAAGAAGGCCGCGTAAATTGCCAGGTTCGCCGGAGAACCAGAGTATGGTTGAACGTTGGCGTGCTCAACGCCAAATACCGCCTTGGCTCTGTCTACTGCTAGTTGTTCCACTTGGTCTATCCATTGCTGTCCCTCGTAGTATCGTTTTCCAATATAGCCTTCGGAGTACTTGTTCGTGAGTACCGAGCCAGTTGCTTCTCTTACGGCACGCGAAACATAATTTTCTGATGGAATAAGCGGCAGCTTTGTTCGTTGTCGGTTTTCCTCCTCGCGCAGTAAACCGGATAAGGTAGGATCTTTCACATCAAGAGAAGTGTCCGGGATTATTGAGAAGCTAGTCAATTTTATCTCTCCTTTGCAATTGCTAAAATGCAAAAAGGGCGATGAGATAAATGGTAGTCTCATCGCCCAGGCGTACGGCTTTTTCGACAGTAGTTCCCTCATGGGTTTCCATGTAACTCGCCAGTCACTACTGAAGTTGAATTGTGTTTTTATTGTAATCGAATAATGTGGTGTGTTCAACAACATCGCGACAATCGCATCAAAAAGGTAATTTGACATTCAATTAGCTCAATTCCTGCTTGGCGTTAGCACCGGGTAAATATAACCGAGACAAAGCAAAGGCTATTACGCCGATGATGAGGCCAGCCACGCCCCAATGGAACGTGACAACGACGATTTCAAGCTCTGTCTGTAGTGATACAACGCCGAGGATCCCTTGGATGACGATGAAGGCAAAAATCAAGACAGATACGTTTCGCAAGTATTTGTGCTTGAAGGTTGTCAGCACAAACCATATGCCCGCTAGGACCAAAAGAACCGCAGTGACCATGTGAATTCCGAGTAACGATTGAGATAGCATTTGTGACGGCGGTACGTGGCGACCGTGGCTCGAAATGTAACTGTCTTGGCCGAAGAGCGCTTGACTGGCACCTGTATGGCGGAAAACGGCACCAGCTGCGACGGCCAGTAGGCCACAGACATATAGCATCCACGCTGCTCGTTTCAGCGCTGTACGTTGTGGATTTGGAGCTTCCAAAACTACGCTATGTTTTATTTGATCGTCACGCTGAGCCAAATTGGCGAGGTGGACGAACAGTGACAGCATGACCATACTGTTTAGTACGTCGACTGTTGTGGCGGTTCCGGGAAATACAAACAATACAATCAGTCCTGCATAGACAATCTGAATCAGCAGTGAAACGAGTCCGAGGCAACATGTCCACATCATGGCACGGTTTTGGCGGTATGAAACAAGTAGCCAGATGAACAGCCAAATCACGAATACCCCTAAGAGGGCCGCTACAAAGCGGTGTACCAATTCAAACATGAGTGATCCGCTAATCGACACAGGATGGCCGCAAACTGGCCAATTCGGACAGACAAACCCGGCGTCTTCTCCGACAATAATTCCTGCTAAAATCATCTGTAGGCCAATGACTACAGTGGTTGCCCAAGCTAGGTGATGAAATTTCATGCGGAATCATCCTTTGTCAAAATAGCGTGCTTCGTAAACAAACATAGCGGAAAAAATTGAGCGGGGAAATGGTCGTTCTGGATGGTTCATTTATGGTTCAATCGGACTAGAACCTTTCGTTTCAAGCATACGAATCGTCCGTTGTGAGATGTCTCGTGGGCCTGTACGTCTTTGCGGCAGATATATCACTTTAGTTCCAGGCAAATTCGTGTTGGTGCTTAACATGCGCAGGGTCATGTTGGCTTTGTCCTCTTTTCTTGCTTCGTGAGCATCATCAACGCAATGGCACTTGAATGTCTAGTCCTGTGAGTTTGTCACTTTCACTCGTTGTCGATCCGGCTGAAGGTGTCGGGTCATTTTCCGGCAGAATCCCAATTTCCTTGTTTAAGTGCTTGGGCTTCTCATATAAAGCTGTGGCGTATACTGTCTCAGTTCCTCCATGAATGGATTCTCGGTCCTGGCGACCCATAATCGGAATGATTGATGCACCACCGGATGACATGTTTAGGATGAGGTCGACGTTTGATTTTTGTTTCTTCGTGTAATGGTAATCAACCATCACAGTAGCTGGCGTAACAGCCACTTGATCAATACTCAGCGTGATACCTTTGTACGTTTTGCTCAGTTTCGGTGTATATGTCGCGGTATTTTTCATTGCCTTCGTCTCTGACACGGGGACTTGAACTTCCCAATACCCATGTTTGTTTCCGAGTTTGTGAATGACAATTTGAAGATTAAACTGCTTCGGTAAAGCTTGATTTGGATAACCTTCGTTCACTCCATGCCATAGTTGGGAAGACACTCGCCCTGTGGCGCCACTTGTTGTCATCTTGAGCGGCTTACCGTTTAAATAGAAATTCATATCCGGTGCAGCTGGATCCTGCGGAAGAGGCCGATACAATGAGCTAATCTGGTATTGTAGAGAAAGACGACCTTGATCATCGTATACATCCGTAATCGTAAAGGTAATTCCCCGATCAGTCGCTGCGATGTGTACCTTATCCTCAAACACGGTCGCCTGATCTAACCCTGGATCTCCAAACCAATCATATACCTGGTTCACAACTGGCAACTTGTCCATGGCTAATGCAATACCAGGAGATAAGAACGATAATCCTAATCCGCAACCAGTGACACCAAGCACACATGCAGCAGCGGAAATGGTAGCTCGGCGGACGAGGCGGTGCAGTGCGGGTTTCTTTTTCTTTTTTTCATATTTATATTGATTCCAAATTTGTTCAAAAGACACCGAGGGTGACGCTTGTTCGACGATTTCCTTGAGTGATTTCTGAATATCAGAATTCATGCCCATCCCCCTCGCGCTTCCAACTCAAAAAAATCGTGATTCCCCAAATACTTCCGTAATCTGGTCAATGCAGAATTTAGCCGGGACTTACACGTTCCAAGCGGAATTCCCAATGTTTCGGCCACTTCGTTCAACGTTAAGCCAACGAAAAAATGTAAAATGATGACTTCTCTACTCTTGAAGTTCAATTGGTCAATTGCTTGTTTGATCACGGCGGCTGTCTCGTTACTTAATAAATTCTCGATTGGTGTGGGTGCTTCCAGGTCAATTTGATCACTTGTTTCAGGTACAAACGATAACCATCTTTGCTTGCGCATCATATTTCTGGAAGTATTTACGGTAATCCGGTACAACCATGGCTCAAATGGTTTGGAGGGATCGTACATATGGTATTTCCGGAAAACTTGGATAAACGTCTCTTGTAACCTATCCTTCACGAAATCCACGTTCACGATGGCGCAATCGTTCCACGGCCTCCCAGAAAATCCAGATGGATCGGGAATTAGTACTGTTTCGTTGATTAAAGTAAGGTAACGATATCGGTCAGGGCGTGTCCTGCAGCAGATTCGTGCACAATAGCTTTCTCTGCGCTCTTGCATAACCTGAACGTAGATTTCTCTACGTTCAGGTTAATCCTGGAAGAATCCCCGTTAAAGTCTCAAGTAGTGGTGTAAATTCTTCAGGAGGCTGAATCTTGACGAAAAAGCCATCGAGTGCAATCTACTAAAAGTGTGCAGCAATCAGTAGAGGAGGCACTTCGATGGCTTATACGGATAAGATCGCACTTTTGGAGTTAATTCGCAAGATCGGATTAGAAGATGGTGATGTGGATTTCTTGAAAGAAGGGCTGAGGGTTCTCACCCAAGCAGTGATGGAGGCTGAGGTGAGCTCCCTGATTGGCGCTGAGCGATATGAGCGTAGTGAGAAGCGTAGCAACAGCCGTAATGGGTATAGAGAACGAGAATGGGATACTCGTGTCGGAACGATCGATTTGCAGATTCCCAAGCTTCGTAAAGGGAGTTACTTCCCAAGTATCCTAGAACCTCGGCGGAAGGCTGAAAAAGCCCTTCTGTCCGTTGTTCAAGAAGCGTATGTGCATGGTGTGAGCACTCGTAAAGTGGATGAGTTGGTCGAATCTATGGGGATTCAAGGAATCAGCAAAAGCGAAGTGTCTCGAATCTGTAAAGAACTCGACGATGTAGTGCAGGACTTCAAAAACCGCCCGCTGGAGGGGACGTATCCATATCTTTGGCTAGATGCCACTTTCCCGAAAGTGCGAGAAGGCGGACGGGTGCAGAGCATGGCGTTTGTGATTGCCATTGGTGTGCGAAACACCGGTGAGCGTGAAGTATTGGGATTTGACATTGGCACCAGCGAGGACGGCGCGTTTTGGCTCACATTCATCCGCAGTCTGATTGCACGTGGATTGCGTGGCGTACAGTTAGTAATTAGCGACGCGCACGAAGGACTGCGTAGTGCCATTGCTTCTGCGCTGACTGGAGCGACCTGGCAGCGCTGTCGTGTCCACACAATGCGCAATATTCTCAGCCAGGTGCCTAGAGCGTCACAAGCGATGGTCTCATCCATTGTCCGGACCATCTTTGCGCAGCCGACGCAGGAAGCCGCCAAACAGCAATTATCTGTCGTTGTGAAACAACTTCAAGGAAAGTTTCCAAAAGCGATGGGTGTTCTGGAACGTGCAGAGGAAGACGTATTAGCATACATGGGATTCCCGAAGGAGCACTGGAAGCAGATTTGCTCGACAAACCCACTTGAGCGCTTAAATCGTGAACTAAGGCGGCGCTTTGATGTGGTTGGCATATTCCCCAACCGAGAGTCTGTATTGCGCCTTGGAGGATCGATTCTCCAAGAGCAGAACGATGAATGGATAGTTGCAAGGCGCTACTTCAGCCGAGAGTCTATGGCAAAACTCATTGGCACTGATGAACAGCAGTTACTAGCTCCAACGTCAGTTTTGCATAAATAGCTAACACTAGGGGTTGCACTCAATTTACACCACTTGACGGGACACTACCGAATCCCCTTTCTCTGATTGGTCACTGCTGCACGAGCTGCGAGGAAGGCCTTGCTTTCCGATGGAATTTGAACAGAAGGTGAACTCACGATTGTGGAGGAATGCAACATTGAATTTTGGCTGAGTAGAAGGATGGTTTTGTACAGTCGAAAAAGGAGGCGTGTCTGCTGTACTTGAAATATGCAATCCGTTTTATCTCTGTCGCCGGATTGTTGCTGAGCAACGCGATAATTGTGTATCAGAACAAGTGTATAGAGCCTAAGTTTTTAAGGTGCTTCACCAGTGCATACTTTTATGAACTGGTGATAGCAGCTCATGTCATTAAGGATATTCGCACAGCTCAATTAGGGTGCCGGACGTTGAGGCCATATGCATGTAGATGAGTCGACGCCCTCGTGCGTTTATCCGTAACGTTTCCTCGTAAAAACGTACGCCTTCTCGTTTTGCTTCTTCAATAGCTTGTTCTAGGTTTGGCACACGATACGCCACATGATGAACCCCCTGTCCTTTCTGTCTCATAAATCGGGCAATGGGTGATTCGCGATTTGTTGGCTCGAGTAATTCCACATGCATGTCGCCAACCCGAATGGCGGCAACATGAACCTCGACTCCTTTGGTCTCAGCAGTGTATCTATCCATCAATACCCCACCTAGTACGTGAAGGTAGAATGGAAGGGTCTCGTCAATATTCCGCACGGCAATTCCGAGATGGTCAAACGCTTTCTCCATCGTGTTGTCACCTCACTCAAGGTATTCATTAATTATGATATCAAAATATTTTAGAAAACTCTCTTTACCTACTTCTGTCACACGAATCGCACGGCGGCACAAATAGAAGCAGTTGGGGATCATCCTTGCTCGGTTGTGTCAAATACCTGCCTAATCCTATCACGTACGCTTTCACCGAAAAGTGGGAAACCTTACTATTAAAACTTGAAGAACCTAAGTTGCCTAGGAGGATTCTATGCCTCACCTAATGGATTATTTGGGGAAAGAGCTTGCTGAATTGATTGAGCGCCATACCGACAGGGAAGGTTTTCAACCTACTGAAATCCCATTTCTGACTTTCTCGCGTTATAGCACGCCTCACTCGTCCACCTTAAATGGGCCTCCCTATGGACTTTATAACCCTTCACTCTGTCTTGTCGCGCAGGGCGCGAAAGACGTAATACTCGGTGACAGCCGCTTCAGGTTTGGCCCGACGAATTACTTTGTCGCATCTATGGATTTGCCCATTATCAGTGAGGTCGTAGAAGCATCTGCTGATCTTCCAATTTTGTCGTGCAAAATTGAGTTCACACCAAGCCAGATTTTAGAATTATTCAGTGACGACGACCTCAAAAGGAATCCGAGGCGAACGTCCAAACGTAGCATGTACGTGGCCGAACTAGATGTGGCTTTGTTGGATGCTGTCGTGAGGCTGGTTCGTTTGCTAGATTCACCGACTGATATCCCTGTCCTTTGTCCACTTTATACAAAAGAAATTTTGTACAGAATACTTCATGGTGAACATGGCGACGCATTAAGACAAATCGCGACGGACGAGAGTCCCACTTTTCATATCAAAAAGGCAATTCAACACGTCCTATGCCACTTCCAGGAACCCTTACGCATTGAGACTCTGGCGAATATCGCCAAGATGAGTGTCCCGTCATTTCATAGGCATTTTAAGCAAATAACCGCCATGAGCCCGATTCAGTTTCAAAAGCGACTGCGGCTTTTGGAAGCCAGACGTCTATTAATGTCCTCCGAGTCAGATGATGTCGCGCACGCAGCATTTCAAGTTGGCTATGAGAGTCCGACGCAATTCAGCCGTGAGTACGCCCGCATGTTTGGATACTCACCCAGAGCGGATATGAAGCGACTCAAAGGGATGAATTAGTGTGAAGAGCGGTTGGCTGTAGGTGATAGGATTGGGCATCTTTTTGACAAGATCGGGTTAACGGTTGTTCGAACGAAGATCCTACAATCTATATGCAGGCGTAAGGACAATCATTCTCGAGGAGGCTATATATGCAATATATTAAGTTGGGCAACACCGGCCTTGAAGTGTCGCCGATTTGTATTGGTTGCATGGGGTTTGGAGATCCTTCAAAAGGACATCCTACTTGGGCGCTTGGTGAGGAAAAAGCTCGTGCCTTGATTAAATACGCCGTTGAAGTTGGTATAAACTTCTTTGATACTGCCAATATGTATTCGCAAGGGACGAGCGAGGAGATCGTTGGCAAAGCACTCAAAGATTTTGCGAAACGTGAAAATGTCGTTATCGCCACAAAACTTTGCGCGCCCATGCGCTCAGGTCCCAACGCGTTCGGCCTTTCGCGAAAAGCAATTATGACTGAGATCGATCACAGTTTAAGACGCCTTGGAACCGATTATATCGACCTTTATCAGATCCATCGCGCTGATCCATTTACTCCGTGGGAAGAAACGCTCGAAGCACTCCACGATCTCGTCAAAATGGGGAAGGTGCGCTATTTAGGCGCATCAACAATGAGGACGTGGCAGTTTGCGAAGGCGCTTCATCTCCAAAAAATGAACGGTTGGACTCGGTTTGTATCGATGCAACACAACTACAATTTGATCGCGCGAGAGGAAGAGAATGAAATGATTCCGCTCTGTGCCGACGAAGGTATTCAAACGCTTGTCTATAGTCCTCTTGCTCGCGGTCGATTGGCTCGTCCTTGGGGCGAAGTAACCGCTCGCGCTGAAGCCGAACCGGCGGCTGCTAAGCTGTATGAAGCAACTGCGGCGGCTGATCAGAAGATTATCGAGGAGATTGGTAATATAGCGGCAGAGCGCGGTGTCAGTCGCGCCGAAATTTCGCTTGCCTGGTTATACCGTAACCCAGTTGTGGCAGCGCCTATCATCGGATCGCTCAAAACCAGTCATATCGACCAGGCGATTCACTCACTCTCGATCACCTTGACTGATGAAGAAGCAGAACGGCTAGAAGCATTGTATACGCCTCGCGTCGATCCAATGGTGAAAAATTCTGATCCGAAGGGAATAGCCGAGACGGCGGCATCCGTTGGACTACGTGTCGCAATTTCGCCGGTTTCCAGATGAGTTAAACGAATATACGTTGGCTTCCGTCAGCACCCTGCTAGCTCCAATTGTTAACTTTGTGTATACTCGTAGTTAACAATTGGAGCAAATGAGGTGCCGTGCTTTGAAAAATACAACTGCGAGAAACTGGTTAGAGCTAGCTGAGCAAGTGAACCAAGGGTACGAGATTTCTTATGACGAAGCGCTCGAAATACTGCGCGAGCCTGATTATCGGGTTCTTGATCTCCTGAGCGCAGCATTTTTGATTCGACGCAAGTACTTTGGCACAAAGATGAAATTGAACATGATTGTCAATGCGAAGTCGGGGATGTGTCCAGAGGACTGTTTTTATTGTTCTCAATCTGCCATTTCCACCGCTCCTATCGAAAAATATCCACTCCTGTCTAAAGAAGTTATTTTTGCAGGTGCGCAAGAGGCGCAGCGCCGCAAAGCAGGTACATATTGCATCGTGATGTCCGGGAGACGCCCGTCGAATCGCGAAATTGATCAAGTCGCTGACGCGGTGCGTGAAATTCGCGCCACGAGTGATTTGAAAATTTGTTGTTGTCTAGGGTTTCTCAGTCCAGAGCATGCGTCAAAACTGGCGGACGCCGGTGTTCATCGCTACAATCACAACCTCAATACGAATCGGGAGAACTATGAAAACATCTGTTCAACCCATACCTATTCTGATCGTCTGGATACTGTGGGACATGTGAAATCTGCCGGGATTTCACCGTGCTCCGGTGTCATCTTTGGCATGGGGGAAACGGAAGAGGGACGCGTGGATATGGCCTTCGCGCTGAAGGCGCTTGACGCCGATTCGATTCCTTGCAACTTCTTAAACCCAATTAAAGGAACTCCACTATCGGATCGCCACGAGTTAACGCCGAATACTTGTCTGAAAATCCTTGCCATGATGCGCTTCGTGAATCCATCCAAGGAGATACGCATTGCAGGTGGACGCGAGGTGAACTTGCGTCATCTACAGCCGCTCGGCTTATATGCTGCCAATTCCATTTTTGTCGGTGATTATCTCACAACAGAGGGGCAATTGCCGGAAGCCGATTGGAACATGATTCAAGACCTCGGATTTGAGATAGAGGAATCCGCACTTTAGCGTGCCCAGAATCGAGACGAACGAAAGGAATTGGCATCGATTTATCCCGACGAAGCTGGAACGTTAGAGTAACAGGGAAGTTTTCGATTTAACCGGAAGAAAAATTATAACTGCTACAGTAGGAGGGAGCCGACACAGTCTTTGCAAGGCATGTCGGCTCTTTTGGTTTACCGTGATACAAGAATACTTGCGACGAGGCGCGAGAGATTGCGCTGAATCTTCTGACTGAAGGAATGGATATTAAGATGAGCCGATTCACCCCGTTCCGTAGAGATTTGAGTTCCCTTTCGCCCTGGCGTAGTAGCGATAGACAGCGCAACTTCTGTAGTTCAATCATATGAATTTCGATGTCATCCGTCAGGATGAGTCCGTATTGTCTTCTCTTAGGTGGAACGTATTGTGGTAACGGTCATTGTCAACATAATTGAACCCCAAGATGTTAATGGTCACTGTGTGACAGAGGTTTCGATAAGCCCCACTCTCCACCAATTGGCCCCCATACAGTTTCGACCAGTAAATAGGGTTCTTCTTAGTTTGATTTATCCCTGCGTAGGTTATTGATTTCTTCAACGGAAAGTCCGGTTAGCCGGACTATCAACTCAACTTCCATACCCTCTGCCAACATATTTTTGGCGATCACAATTGATTTCAATCGTTCTCCTTCTTCACGTGCTCTTTGTTCACGTAACTCAGCTTCCGAATTGCAGCAGCTTCATCCAGTATCGCCATGCGCCTCGAATGATACTCTGCCAGTGCATGGGGGTCACGGCTGATGTCTTCCCACTTCTCAAATGCTTCCTTCATCACGGGGTCCTTCATCGCAATTTCCTCCAATTCGTTGCGGATTTCTTCATTGTCGGCCGCTTCCAATAACAGCAACCAGCGAACCAATCGGTCCTCATGAGGATTTGCAGTATGGTTACGCCAACTCACCAGCAATTTTGGAATCTCCATGAAGTGGATCTCCAATGCGTCAGTGAGCGGAAACCGCTCGGTATCTTCATATATGTGAAACGTTGAATGATATTGATTGGATGATTTGACATACCGAAAGTTCAAGATGTTAATTGTGATCGTTTGGGCAAGCTCTGCATACGCCATGCCTTTTTGCATCTGATCCGAAAAAATACAGGCCCAATAATACAGTGTGCGTTTTTCCATGTCGTAACGGTTGTCGAGTTGGATCTCGATATTGATCCGAGTTCCGTCCGCAGTTCGAGCATGAGATATCTAGGGATATTGTATCATCCCGGATTTCGACGATTAGGTGATTGAGGTCATTGACCGGGGCATGTTTTCAAGTATTTGGTGGATTTGTTAGCGAACACGGCGAAATCATGGTACGGAACTAGAGCAATGGACACAATTCCCCCCTCCCCAAGCCAGGCTATGAACTCCACTTTTTCAATTGGAAGAAAAATCTACGTGGCGGCATGAAGCATGATCAACGACCGATGCTTTGCATACACGGGAAGACGAATGCTCCACTGGCGTGCATGACGCACTAGAATCCCAGGTAGATGGAATAGTCTTCGTCTGAGCCGTCCGGCGGTCCACTGTCGCACCCCTGGTTGAAGCGCGACGTGCTTGTACAGCAGGAGTAGATTATACGCAAGTAGCTTTAGACCTTGCAGCGCTTTGTTGGCATCGAAATTCTGGCTGGAGAATCGGTCAATGGCAAATCCATATTTGGCTTCCTTGATGTGATTCTCAGCGTTACCACGAAAGTTATAGAAGTGCCATACATCCTCGCCGCTCCAGTCAAACGTTGTGGCAATCGCCTCGTATTCCCAGAGCCAATCCGCACACAGGCACTCCTGGGGGTCAATGTCTAAGCGACGCACAATCACGACCCGCCGAGGCCTGTCCCAGGATGTTGCCTGATACATGATGGAAGTAACGTCACAATGTTCCCGGTCACTCTCTGTGATGCAGTGCCAGAGGAGATTTGGCGCTTGCGCCAACTGTGCGAGTCGCTTGGTCCACTTCAGTTTGATGACGTAATCCCGCTGATCTTGCTCCAATATCTGAAACACTTTTTCTCCGGTAAACCCTTTATCCATGCGGACGGCACGAATGTTGACGCCATCCGGCAACTGGTCTTTCATCGCCTTGTAGAAATCCGCAAATCCATCTGATGTATGGGCGTCACCAGAGCGCAACTCATCATAGAGACAACAACCAGTGAGTGAATCAAACGCCAGCAAGGGATGGAAACTCGCTCGTCCGTGATGGTGTGGATTATATCCAACAGCGGACTGTTGCTGCGCGCCATAAACAGTCTCTACAGAGGAGTCGATATCGACCACGATGCCTTGTCCTTTGGGGAGAAGTGACCTTAGGATTTGTCTATGCGCCGAACGTATCGCTTTGATGCCAGCGTCGGAACCGAGCCGCTTCAGATCCTTATACAACAGAGTCGTATCAGGCAGTTTCGGCACGTCCAACTTCAGCTTCAACAGGGGATCTTGTTCGATGTCCTCAAAGTGGAAAATCCGTTCCTGACCCAGCAAGGAACCGAAAATGACGGTCAGAGCAATATCGTCCATGTGGAACTGGGTGTTTCTGCCCTTGCGTAATCCATGTACCCAAAACTCCCTGTCAATACCCGTTCCCAAAACGAAATCTATGAGACCACTTGCACCGCCAAAGGAGGTGGCGGCATTCAAATCGTAGCGAGTATGAATTGTAGAGCTTTTACGAGCAAACTGACTTCGTGTATGATTATATTGTTTCACCCAAAAGGTGCTCCTTCCTAGCGAAGATGTGGTTCTCGACAAACTCATCTTAGCCATACGGGGAGCACCTTTTCAATTATTCACACCAGTTCATGAGGACACAATCGTCGAAATCCGGGATCATGGTTCCTGATGAAATTGCTTATGCCAGCTTGTTCAGCGGAACTTCACCTAACAAGGCATCGGCTTTAACAGACGTGTTCTTTGATGCCTTCGTCGAGGAAGGGGTATACTTACTTTGTACCATATTTTTCTTTGACTAAGGAGTTGCGGTCATGTCCGATAACAATAGAAAGCCGAATCGGTTGATTCACGAGAAGTCTCCGTATCTTCTCCAGCACGCCTATAACCCAGTCGACTGGTTCCCATGGGGGCAGGAAGCCTTCCAGAAGGCCGCCCGCGAGTCGAAGCCCGTCTTTCTGTCCATCGGCTATTCGTAGCCCTGCGGGGCTATGAATAGTACGACCTTACATATATAGGAGCATGTAATCGACCTGTCATTGGTGCCACGTGATGGCACATGAGTCATTTGAAGACGACGAAGTTGCAAAGTTTCTCAACGAGCATTACGTGGCGATTAAGGTGGATAGAGAAGAGCGTCCAGATATCGATCACGTCTATATGACCTACTGCCAGGCGCTCACCGGCGAGGGCGGCTGGCCGCTCACGGTGGTCATGACGCCGGATGGGCACCCGTTTTTCGCTGGGACGTATTCTCCGAAAACTTCGCGTTACGGTCGGCCAGGGCTGATTGACATCCTGCAGCAGTTGGCGGATAAGTGGGCGAACGAGGGAGAGCGGATTCGCGAGGCGAGCGCGGACATCACGCGCCGTATGCAGCCGATTTTTGCGGCGGCGCCAGCGACGTTTGAGCCGCGGCAAGCGGTGGACAAGGCGTTTGAGCAGCTATCGGCACGCTTTGACCCGGAGTATGGCGGGTTTAGTGATGCGCCTAAGTTTCCGTCGTTCCACCAATTGATGTTTTTGTTGCGCTACCACCGCTTTACCGGCGATGCAGAGGCACTCACCATGGCCACGACGACCATGAACGGGATTATCCGGGGTGGCATTCACGATCACGTCGGAGGCGGCTTATCGCGCTATTCGACCGATGCACTATGGCGCATTCCACACTTCGAGAAGATGTTGTACGACAACGCCTTGGGCGTCTTGACGGCGACCGAGTTGTACCAGGTGACGACCGATGAGACGTATCGCACGTTCATCCGGCGCACGATGAGTTATCTCTCGCGCGAGATGATGTCCGAGGAGGGCGCATTTTACGCGGCGCAAGACGCGGATAGTGAAGGGCAGGAAGGGCGGTTTTATGTGTGGCGCCCGGATGAGGTGGAAGCGGCGCTTGGCGAAGAGTTGGCGCCGTTGTATTGCGACTTCTATGACATCACCGAAGAGGGCAACTTCGAGGGCTACAGTGTGCCCAACCGAATTGATGTCGATGTCGCGTCGTTTGCGGCCTCGAATGGACTGACGGCGGATGAGTTGTGGGCGAAATTGGACGCGGCGAACGAAGTGTTGCTCGAATGGCGGGCGCACCGCACGCCGCCAGGCACGGACGACAAGGTGCTGACTGCCTGGAATGCATTGATGATTGCTGCATGCGCCAAGGCAGGTGCGGTGCTTGGCGACGCCGAGTACATTGGCAATGCGGTGCGCGCTGTGTCGTTTGTCGAGGAGCACCTGGTGCGTCACGACGGGCGGTTGTTGGCGCGTTATCGGGAGGGCGAAGCGGGGATTCTCGCGTACGCGGACGATTACGCGTATCTCGTCTGGGCCTATCTCGAATTGTATCAGGCGACGCTGGACGCGTATTACCTGCGTCGGGCGATGCACTGGCAGATGCGGATGAACGAGTTGTTCTGGGACGACGAACAAGGCGGCTACTTCTTGGCAGGCAAAGATGCCGAGCGGTTGATTGCGGCGCCCAAAACCGCTTATGACGGTGCGACGCCGTCCGCCAATTCGGTCGCTGCGTACAACCTCGTGCGTCTCTATGCCATCACTGGCGAGGCGCACCTGGCAGAGCAAGTCGACCAACTGTTCGCTGCGTTTGGCGAGTTTCTGAATGAGGCGCCGGCCGAACATTTATATCTGTTGATGGCGGGGATGTTGGTCGAGGCGGGATCGACCGAAGTGGTGTTCGCAGAAGCGCACGGCGACAACGAGGTGGCCGCGTTTCTCGAATGCTGGCACGAGGTTTTTGCGCCGGAGGCCGTGGTGCTCAAGCCGGGCGCACGCGTTTCGGAGGCACAGGTGTATCCGGTAGAAGGCGGCGAGACGACGCTCTACGTGTGTCGTCACTTCGCTTGTGAGCGGCCTGTACACGATTGGCGAACGGCGATTGCGCATGTGCGGGTGAATCCGCCGCAGTTGCGCTGAGTTGGTTGGCGAATCGGGGCAAAGCTGAAACCGAGGAATCTCGACATGCGCCAATGGGGAGGCGTTTAGATGTTGCAGTTTGATCACCTCTTGCACGCGGTGCACAGCCCTGAGGCGGTGCGCCAGGCGTTTACGGACGCTTTTGGGCTCACGACGGTGGACGGTGGCACACATCCGCAGTGGGGAACCTACAACACCCTTTGTTATCTAGGGTTGCCGTATATTGAGTGGATTGGCGTACGGGATGAAGCGACAGCTGCGCAGACGGAATTTGGTGCGCGCGTCCTCGCGGCGCTGCGCGTAGCAGAATCTCCCGTGCAGTTCGCGCTGCGGACCTCCAAGATGGATCAGGTGGCCGAGTTTTGGCGGGCCAAGGGGTGTGCGTTTGACGGCCCAGTCGAGGCTTCACGCAAGCGCCCGGATGGCACGATTCTCTCGTGGCGAATGCTGTTTCCGAAGCAGCCGCTGGGTCGCGGTTTTCAATTGCCGTTTCTCATTGAGTGGGGGGAGCCGGACGAGGTGCGCATGCAATCGCTCGTGGACAGTGGGGCGCTCCCGAAAGAGCAACCGTATCATCTGGGCGCTGTCCATTCGGTGGTTGAGTCCTTGACGGCTTTTCAGGCGCGGTGGGCCGAATATTTTCCGGTGCCTCTTTTGCCTGTAAAGGATCCGGTGCGCGGGCAGGGCTTGGTCGCGCACCTCGGTGACGTGGACGTTTATTTTTGGGAGCCGCGTGCGCAGGAGGCGGCACGCGTGCTGGCGCTGCACGGTGAGCGGCCGTTTGAACTGGTGTTGCGTGCGCGCCGTGGCGTAGATGAGACGTTTGTGGAGGGTAGGCAGCTACTCTATGGCTTGTCGGTTCGCGTGATACGTGGCGAGTAGTCCGGTTGCTTGTATTCTGCAGCGCGGCGAGTTACCTTTGATAGTGTGAAGCATGAGATGGATATGCAGGACGTGGGCGCTGGTTGTTGTGAAGACCATGTGCTCACGGTTGCAATCGCTTAATTAGGGGGTACCGAGGGTGGCCGATTCAACCACAGCTATCGCAAATGGCGAGATTGACCAGTTGGGCGACGCAGAAGCCGCGATTGAACGCGCGAAACGCGAGGCGTCTGAAGGCGTCGTTGAAGCGCTTTACTTACTGCAGGATTTGGAGGAACGCGGGGTTCTGCCGCTGTTGCGCGCGCTGATTGAACAGGGAGACGACGTCATGCGCGTCGTTTTGGAACTCATCAAACGGCAGGAGTACCTTGGCGGTATGAAAAATGCCGTCACGTTGTTGCAAGCGGTGGGGACCGTTGAGAAAAATTCGCTGAATACCGCAATGGCGGCTGTGTCCGGTGGGCTTGAGGCAGCTGCGTCGACAGCGCCGAAGGAGAAATTCGGCTTGTACGATTTGCTTGCCACGCTGCAAGATCCGGATGTGAGTCGGGCGCTCTCGTTTGTCACGTCATTCCTAAAGGGCATGGGCCGTGCGCTTGGGGAAACAGAGGCTGGAGGCGCAGCGCGATGAGTTCAGTGCCCGCAGAACCGAATCACGACATGCCGCAGCGCATGGAAAAGCCGGTTGTGCAGTTTCGAGATGGCGCTTTCGTAGAGACGACGGATGCGATTGCATCCGAGTATGCCCTCACTATTTTTGTGAACGAAAATGAGTTGGCGACTATCGTTTGCACACCGACGCATATGGAAGAACTGGTTGTGGGATTTCTGGCGTCTGAAGGCATTATCCGCCGGGCCGACCAGATTGAGTCGCTTGCTATCAGTCGCTTTATGGGCACTGCACGGGTGACGACGAAGCACAAGGTGACATTCAACCAGGAGTTTTACAACAAACGCTATATCGCTTCGTGCTGCGGAAAGGGACGGCAGAGCTTCTATTTTCACAACGATGCTGTCACCGCCAAGCATGTCGATGACGATGTACAACTGACTGCAGATCAGGTATTTGCCGTGCTTGACGCCATGGACGAAGAAGCGACGCTCTTTCACGAGACAGGTGGCGTACACATGGCGGCGCTTTGCAGGCCGGGTGAACTCGTTTTGGCGCGCACGGATATTGGCCGTCACAACGCACTCGATAAGATCTTTGGCCATGTGTTGCAGCAAGAGATTCCGTTGGCAGGCACCGTCATCGCCTTTAGTGGACGCATTTCTTCCGAGGTACTCTTGAAAGTGGCGAAAATCGGTGTCGGTATTGTTGTGGCGAGGTCTGCACCGACCGCGCTCGCCATTGACATGGCTGATGAGCTCGGTATCACTGCGGTCGGGTTCGTTCGCGGCCGTTCATTTAACGTCTATACGCACCCTTGGCGCATTCGTCAGTAAGTGCGGCGTGACGTGTTGCATTTACAGGTCAGGTACCGGCAGGTGCGACCAGCGGATGGTCGACCGGGAACCGCTGCCCGCATGATGGCGCTGTTCCGTCCGGTACCTGTATTCCTGTAAGGATTCCCTCTATAACCACTTGCGTCGCTTAAAGATGATGAAGAGCACAATGACCGATACGAGAATCCATCCCCAAAGCCAGAGATAGCCGTAATGCCAACTGTACTCCGGTACTTTGAGGTTGGTGCCGTACAACCCTACGATGAACGACAATGGCATAAACAAGGTGCTGACGATGGTCAAGGTCTTCATAATGGAATTCATCCGATCACTCTTGATAGCCATCTGCAGCTCCAACAACCCCGAAAGCGCTTCGCGGAAACTATCGACGTCGTCGACGATGTGATTGATGTGGTCGTAGAGATCCATGAAGTAGACGTTTTCCTCCGGTTTGCTGTAGGAGAAGCCCATATGCATAAGACTTTCGACGACGCTTCGCTCGTCACTGAACACGCGCCGGACGTGATGTAAGGTGCGCTTGAGCGAGAAAATCGTCGAGGCGACGGATGACTCGGGGTTTTCGTAGATTTGCGACTCGAGCGTGTCGACCGTCTCTTCGATATTGTCGACTAGGTCCAGGTAATGGTGGACGCAGAGATCGAGAAATTCATAGACGATTCGCCCTGGGCTGTGCATTTTTTCTGGAGATTTATCAAATTCCTCCTCTAGTTCTCCAAGAAACGGCATGGGCTCCTTGAGAATGGCAATGATAAATTGCGGCCCCATGACAACGGAGATTTCGACGAGTTGCCAGTCGTCTCGCAGGAAAAAGAAAGGGAAGTATGCGATATCGTGATGCGTGTGCAGGCGCGGACGCACACCTTCCTGAAGGCAGTCGTCGACAATTTGCGCGGGGCATTGGAACAGTTCGCCAACTGTTTGACGGATGTCTTGGTCGCTTGGTTTGAGCAGCGTCAGAAATACCATTTCACCTTCCTGCGGCGCTCGATTGTCGATGCGCATGACTTCGTTGTTGCGACAGACCAGCATGATTTTCACCTGACTTGTTTGAGTGTGTCCCAATCTATTGACGAGGATAGTAAGATATTGACGGAAAGACCAGCTATCTAATGTCAAGCACTCAATTGAGTTCTAAGAACAATGAAGGGAAGTGATTTTTGGACGCATCTATATAAGCCTGTCAGAAGCAGACTTGATGTGAATATTCAGACGGGACGTTCGGTTTACGCGATTGGCTCGTATGGCTTTTTATCCCGTAAGACGGCATGAATGATGTATGTCAATTTACGCGCCACGGCGCCGGTTGCAGCTAAATGGTGTTTCCCTTGAGCCCGCTTCTGTTCGTAAAAATCTCTGAGAATTGGACTGTGTACCTTCGCGACACTTGCGGCAAGCCAGATGGCTCGGCGCAAATAAGGTGAGCCACGTTTGGACATTCGGTTGCGCGTTCCGGTGAATTCTCCTGAATGACGCACTGTAGGGTCAATTCCGGCGAATGCAACGAGCTTTACGCCAGTTGGAAATCGGGCTATATCGCCAATTTCACCGAGAATGGCAGCAGCCAAGACGGGACCTATACCTGGAATTGTGACAAGGTTGGTATCCACGGCTTCGAGACGCTTTTTGATCTCACTGTTCAGTGAATCCAATTGCTCCTCTGTGAAGCGAATCTGCTGGAGAAGCAGGCGCAATTGCAGTCGATACGCGTCCAGTGCTGTGTCGATGCCGAACGACGCAGCAGCGGCAGATTTGAGTTCTTCCGCTTTGTCCAGTCCGAGACGGTTCCGACTATGTTTGGCAATGAAGGCCGCCAGTTCTTCTGTATCTACGGCAAGGATCTCTTCCGGTGTTGTGTATTCCATCAATAATTCGGAGGACGTCTTACCAAATAGGTCTGAGAAGAGTCGCTCGTATTCGGGAAACAGCATATCTAGCACGCTGATGACCTGTCGCTTTAGGTCTGAAATTGAGTCTACCAGACTGAATCGGAATCGGCTCAATTGACGCAAGGCAACAATTTCATCACTGCCGAGTTCTGTCGTACTGTATCGTCCAAAGCGCAACACTTCAGCAATGATGAATGCATCCTTCGTGTCATTCTTGGTTTGTCGAATGTACATGTTTCGAAAGGCATCCGACTGAATGGGGTTGATGACACGCACCCGTATGCCATGTTTACGGAGAAACGAGTGTAGAGCCAACCAGTAGTGACCAGTGGCCTCCATTGCGACTTCTGTGGATGACAAATCGTGATCGACATTCTGCATCCACTGAATGAGCTTCTGGCCTCCAGCCTGAGTATTTGGGAAGCGCAAAGTCTTGCCTTGGCTCTGCCCAGTTGAATCGATCATGCAGGCTTCATGATTACGCTTAGCAATATCAATACCAACAAAATACATTGCACGTACCTCCAAATGGGTCGGATCCGCACAACCTTGCGATCTACAACCTAGTTTGAGATTCGGAGATAGGGTATAAACCCTTCAACATCCAGCTCATTCGTAACGCTCGCAAGGCGGGGACTACACTCTTTAAGTCGAGAACCAATGGTCCCAAGGAGAGGTTCGTAGTACCCCGACCACTACGAGAATTTTATCTCAAAACTCTTTGGAGTACGTGACATCAATATACTAGGAGATGTGTCATGCAACTGCAGGAGAATGTTTCGCAAGATAGACAACTTGGTCATGTGCTCTGGAAATTAACCCGGCCACACACACTGACGGCCTCTTTTGTCCCGGTGCTGATTGGTACGGTTCTCGCGTTGTCATTCGCGCACTTACACGTATTGCGTTTTGTCGCGATGCTATTATCTTGTCTGTTCATCCAGATAGCGACGAACATGTTTAACGAGTACTACGATTACAAGCGGGGTTTGGATACGGAGCATTCGATTGGTATTGGCGGCGCGATTGTCCGCGACGGCTTGCAACCAAAGACTGTGCTTCGGATGGCGCTTGGCTGTTATCTGATTGCCTTGCTGATTGGTGTGTACCTGTGTATTAGCAGTAGTTGGTGGCTGGCGCTGATTGGCTCTATCGGCATGCTGATTGGCTATTTGTACACGGGGGGGCCGCTTCCCATCGCGTATACGCCGCTTGGTGAATTGTTCGCTGGCTTGTCGATGGGTGCGATGTTCATCCTGATCTCATTCTTTATTCAGACCGGGTACATCAATACGGAATGTATTTTAATTTCGGTTCCGATCGCGATTCTCGTCGGTGCTATCAATATGTCGAATAATATTCGAGATTTGGACGGGGATAAGAGTTCCGGCCGCAAGACATTGGCGATTTTGGTTGGGCACAAAGGGGCGGTCACGCTGTTGGCAGTATCCTTTGTCGTCGCCTACCTGTGGATTATCGGCATGGTCGTGTTTGGCTATGCGAGCCCGTGGTTGCTGCTGGTTCTCTTGAGTGTCCCGAAACCGATTCAAGCGGTGACGGGCTTTATTGGCAAACGTTTGCCGATGCAAATGATGCCGGCGATGAAGGCGACTGCACAGACCAATACGATTTTCGGGTTGCTCTTGTCCGTCGGTTTGTTTATCAGTTTCCGCCTGTAAGGTTTATGTACCTGTGTTAAAATCTGTGATCCAAAAGGCCGTCTGCGCTGACTAGTCACCTAGTCGGGGGACGGCTTTTTTTGACCCTGGTTGGGACAAGTTCTATAATTATGGGCGTTGTGAGGTACCACTCGACGGGAAGCCTTGAGTGGATTCGGGAGGGTTTGGCGTGACACTTCAGTGGGAAAAAGTGAAGGATTATACCGATATTATTTATGAACGTGCAGAAGGAATTGCGCGTGTCACGATTAATCGTCCAGAGGTGCGCAATGCATTTCGGCCGGAGACGGTTGCCGAGATGATTGATGCGTTTCAACATATCCGCGACGATGCTTCAACGGGTGTCGTGTTGTTCCGCGGCGCTGGAGATCTCGCGTTTTGTTCCGGCGGCGACCAACGCGTGCGCGGTCATGGCGGATACGTCGGTGGCGATTCGATTCCGCGGTTGAACGTTCTTGATTTGCAACGGTTGATTCGGCAGTTGCCGAAGCCAGTGATCGCTGTGGTCGCAGGCTATGCGATTGGCGGCGGACACGTCCTGCATTTGGTGTGCGATTTGACCATTGCGGCGGACAATGCGCGGTTTGGGCAAACCGGACCGAAAGTTGGCAGCTTTGACGCAGGGTATGGCGCGTCGCTGTTGGCGCGGACAGTCGGCATTAAAAAGGCGAAGGAAATTTGGTACCTCTGCCGCCAGTACTCTGCACAAGAGGCGCTGGATATGGGATTGGTCAACGCAGTCGTGCCGCTGGATCGGCTGGAAGAAGAAAGCATTCAGTGGGCGCGCGAGATTCTTGAAAAGAGCCCAATTGCCATTCGCTTCTTGAAGATGGCCTTCAATGCCGATACCGATGGTGCGGCTGGTTTGCAGCAGTTGGCTGGTGACGCAACAATGTTGTATTACATGACGGAAGAGGCAAAAGAGGGGAAAAATGCCTTCCTCGAAAAGCGGAAGCCCGACTTCACGAAGTTTGGCAGACTTCCCTAATGGGGCGGGGCATGACGCGCGATTAGCTTTGAATTGAGTCGAGGTGTGTTGAATGCACGGTTTCGAGGTGCAATCCGTCCGTTCAATTCCCGATTGGCTGCGAGGACGCGCCATCCATCATCCAGACCATCCGGCCCTCGTCGCGCCGGAGGGGACCTGGACATATCGAGAACTTTACGATGCCGCGTGTGAGTACGCGGCTTCGTTGCGGATATTAGGGGTCACAGAGGGCGATAGGGTTGCGGTCATCGCCAAGACAGGCGTCAAGTACGCCCTCATGATGCACGCCATCATGCAGCTCAATGCAGTTGTCGTACCGCTGAATTGGCGGCTCACGGGCATTGAGTTGGCCAAGCAAGTGGAGGATGCCGAGGTCGCGATCCTGTTGTTTGACGAAGGTGGGGCGACACTGGCGCGAGACGTTCTGCAACATGTGCAACCGCGGTATGGCGGTCGGGCGTTTGAGTCCATTGAGCGGACCACAGAGCGGGTAGAGCGGTCGGACATTGAGCTGACCCACATGCACGCCATAATCTATACATCCGGTACGACAGGCGTCGCGAAGGGCGCTGTAATTACATATCAGAACCACTGGTGGGGCGCGATGGCCTCTGCCATGCAACTTGGACTCACGCCGGCGGACAGGTGGCTCGTGCCGATGCCGTTATTTCATGTCGGGGGTATGGCAGTACTTATCCGCAGTCTCATCTACGGTACGACGGTCGTCATTCACAACGGATTTGACGTGTCGGCTGTCAATGAAGCGCTGGATAGCGGTGATATCACCATGGTTTCGGTTGTGCCGACCATGCTCCAACGCCTCATTGAACATCGGCGCGCAGGGTATCCACCGGCACTGCGTTGTGTGTTGTTAGGCGGCAGCGCAGCGCCAAAATCGCTCGTGGCACGGGCGCTCGCGCTTGGGATACCCGTGAATCAAAGTTATGGAATGACTGAGACGAACACACAAGCGACGACTTTACAATCTGCGGACGCATTGCGTAAGGTCGGTAGTTCTGGCAAGCCGCTGGCCAATATGCGCGTGCGCATTGCAACGCCTGATGGCTTCACGGACGAGGCTGGGGTGGAGGGCGAGATTGTCGTCCAGGGCCCAACGGTTATTTCAGGCTACTGGAAGCGTCCCGACGCCAATGCAAAATCGTTCCGGGATGGCTGGTTTTATACCGGCGATATCGGTGTTTTTGACGAAGAAGGATTTCTTTACGTGTTGGATAGGCGGGCAGACCTCATCGTTTCGGGGGGAGAGAATATCTATCCCGCGGAAGTTGAATCCGTCCTTGTCCAATACGAGGGCGTGCGTGAGGCGGCGGTTGTGGGGCAATCAGATCCCACTTGGGGGCAGGTGCCTGTTGCGTTCGTCGTCAAAGCATCCGAAGTGGAGATGACCGAATTGGCACTCGCCAATCATTGCCGCCAGTTGCTGGCAGGATATAAAGTGCCAAAGGCGTTTTATTTTGTCGACGAATTGCCGCGTAATGCCTCTGGGAAATTGCTGCGGCGGATTTTAAAGGAGCGCTTGCAATGAAGAGGATGGCGTGGGAAGACATGGTGGGCAAACTGGCGCATACCTACGCCGATGATGCGGCAGTTGTGTGGGAGGACAAGCGCATTGTGCGCGTGAAGATCCCACTTGAGATACCGCTTCACACGTTCGTGCGCTGGCAGATAGCTGTGCCGGCGGTGTTTTCGTCGGATCCAAAGACGCATCGCACGGCGCTCGGACTCGGGGCGGCCACTCAGCTTACGGGGAATGGGCCGGACGCGTTGGGCGACATTCAGATGGCCATCCGCGCCAAGAACGTGCCAAGCATCCCGGTCACCTGGTTTGGTGGATTCGTGTTTGACTCGACCCAACCTGTCGATGGCACGCTCTCTGGTTGGCCGCACGCGTTGTGGTTCGTCCCGACCGTGACGTTGGAGCGGCAAGGTAGTGAGCAAATGGTCACGGTGACTGCGGTGTTGCCAAATGGCTTGTCGATAGCGGAAGTAAACGAGGCGCTGCAGCCCATTGGCGAGGTGCTTTCGGGTGCGGCGGATGACGGGAAGACTGCCTTCCATTCGGGAGCGGGCACGAACGACCAGGTGTCACCTGAAGTGAAGCACGGTTCAGTTGGTACAGTGCACGACGCCCGGTCATGGGAGGCGCTCATCCGTAAGGCCGTCGGCGAATTGCAGCGGGGCGAGATGGCGAAGGTGGTCCTTGCTCGACAGACGCCGGTGACGATTGGCGTGTCACTTTCTGAGGCACTGGCGCGGTTACTCGAGACGTACGCGACCAGCCATGTGTTTGCACTCGCTTGGGATGGACGTTGGTTCATTGCGGCGAGCCCTGAGCAACTCGTTCGGGTCGAAGACGGGCTGATGGCAGTGGACTGTCTGGCGGGGACGATGGCTCGTGGGGACACCCCTGAAACGGATCAGGCGCTCGCCGACGCGTTGCTGAACAGCGACAAAAACCGCGAGGAACACGCCGCTGTAGTGCGGGTGGTGACCGACAGGCTGCGCTTGGTGGCCGAAGAGATGGCGGTTCCAGATGTGCCTGTGTTGAAAAAACTAGCGAATGTACAGCACCTCTACACGCCGGTCCGGGCGAAGTTGAGGGAGGGCAAGCATCTGTTTGATGCGGCTTCGCTTTTGCATCCTACGCCAGCCGTCGGCGGCGTGCCACTCGAGCGAGCGCTCGCGTTTATTCGCGCGCACGAGGGGTGGCCGCGGGGGTATTACGCTGGAGCCATCGGCTATGTGGACGCAGGCGGCAACGGCTTGCTCAGTGTCGCACTGCGGAGTGCAGCGGTTGCCTATCCGCAGGCGGTGTTGTATGCCGGCTGCGGCATTGTCGCCGCCTCCAACCCGGCGGATGAATGGCAGGAGACAGAAATGAAATTGACACCGATGCGGCTTGCGCTCGGGTGAAGGGGATTTGGGCATGGCAAATTGGGATTTGTGGCCGGTGCACGCGTTCGTCGACGCGTTGGCCGCCGCTGGGGTGAAGGCGGCTGTGGTCTCGCCGGGATCGCGCAATACACCGCTGACCCTCGCGTTTGCAGAGCATCCGGAGATAGCGGTGTATTCGCATCTCGATGAACGATCCGCCGGCTTCTTTGCACTGGGCCTCGCAAAGTCCACTGGCGTTCCGGTGGTGCTTTGTTGTACGTCGGGGACGGCGACGGCGAATTATTATCCGGCGGTGATGGAGGCGTTTGAGGCGCGCGTTCCGTTGCTCGTGGTGACGGCGGATAGGCCGCATCAGTTGCGCGACGTGGGGGCAAACCAGGCGGTCCGACAACCGGGGATGTACGCGATGCACGTGAAGTGGGCGTTGGAACTGCCTGTACCGGATGGAACGCAGGAATTGGCGAGGCACGCCGCTGCGATGGCGGCGAGGGCAACAGCGGTCGCCTTGGCCGCGCCTGCCGGGCCGGTGCACGTGAATTACCCATTTGTCGAGCCCTTAATGCTCCCGCCGCGCGCGGAACTCACCGATGCACATCAGATTTCGATTCCGTCGCTGTATCGCTCGGCGCAAGCCCTGCCAGATGCGTCTGGAGTCGAGGCATTGTATCACGCGCTGCAAACGGCCAAGCGGCCGATGTTCGTCATCGGACCGCAGCCATCCGCAGAGATGGGTCGGGCTGTCGCGTCGTTTTGCGCGAAACACGGCATTGTCCTCTGTGCCGACGTGCTGTCGCAGGCGCGGTTTGTCCCCGGTGAGGAAGCGAAGACGCAGGTGCAGTATTTTGATTTGCTGTTGACGGCTGTGGGAGACACGATGCCCGCGCCAGATCTGGTTGTGCGTTTTGGTGGACAGCCGACCTCGAAGTCGATGTCGACATTTTTGCAACATGCGGCAAAGGGTGCACGCGTGTTTGTGGCTGACGAGTCGGAGTGGTATCGGGATGCGTCGTTTGTCGCGACAGATGTCATCGCGGGTGATGTGTTGGCGCTGCTGCGCGACTTGGCAGGTCGCGGACTCGAACCAAAAGCTACTTGGGATTTGTATGTGCAGGCCTGGAAACAGGCGGACGAGGCAGTCGCATCCGTCGTCGCAACGTTCACGAAGGCGCATTGGTTCGAGGGGGCGGCCCTTCGTTCGTTTGTGGCTGCGTTGCCAGAAGGCGCACAATTGTTTATTGGCAACAGTCGACCTATTCGCGATCTCGACGCCCTCGCATCACCCCGCCCTCCGATTGTGGCGTATGGCAACCGCGGGGTGAGCGGCATTGATGGGATTGTTTCGACTGCCTTTGGCGTGGCCGCGGGCAGGCCAACAGAGCCGACCGTGTTGTGTTTGGGGGATGTATCGTTTTATCACGACTTGAACGGATTACTTGCGGCACGGCGTTTTTCGGTGCCTTTGACGATATTGTTGGTGCACAATGATGGTGGGGGCATCTTCCAACATTTGAGCCAAGCACAACGTCAGGAGACACTTGGTTACTTTACCACGCCGCACGGACTCGAATTCGAGGAGATGGTGAACGCGTACGGCGGTCGTTTCACGCGCGTTGCAGACGAGGCGGCGTTGGCCGAGGCAACACGTCAGGCCACGTCGCGACAGAATGGGTTGCAGGTCATTGAGGTGCGTTTTGACAATGCCGAGAGCGCGGGTTTGTATCAGCGGTTGCGCCAAGAGGTTGAGGCTGCACTCCGGGTGGTGATGGACTGATGTGGACGAAACGTACACTTTCGATTCGTGGCGTCGACTACCATGTGGCCGAGGCTGGCTCTGGCACACCATTGCTCTTGTTGCATGGGTTCACTGGCAGTCACGAAGTCTTTGAGCCCCTTCTGGCTCGCTTGGTTCCTCAGTTTCGCTGCATTGCGCCGGACCTCTTGGGGCATGGCGCCTCCGCAGCGCCGGCGGACTCGGCGCGTTATCACATGGACGAGACGCTGGCGGATCTGGCGGCGTTGTTGGACGCGTCTGAGGTGGATTGCGCACATGTCCTTGGCTATTCGATGGGTGGCCGCATCGCTTTGTCGTTTGCCGCGAAGTACGCGTCGCGCGTAAAGCGCTTGGTGCTCGAGGGCGCTTCACCTGGGCTTCGCGAAGCGGCGGATCGGGCGGCGCGGCGGTCAGCGGACGAAGCGCTCGCGGCGTCTATTCTCGAACACGGGGTCGCCGCATTTGTTGCGCGATGGGAAGAGATTCCCTTATTTGCCTCACAGAAAAACTTGCCTGCTGCACAATTCTTGCGGCAGCGAGCGATTCGGATGGCCCAGCGAGCTGAGGGACTGGCAGGGAGCTTGCGCGGGATTGGAACAGGCGCGCAGCCGCAGATGTGGACACATTTGTCAGACGTCGCGGCGAAAACGTTACTTGTGACAGGACAGCTGGATGTGAAATTTACACAGATTGCGTCGGAGATGGCTCGACATATTGCGGACTGTGAGACGGCGATGATTGCACATGCCGGCCATACACCACATCTGGAGCAGCCGGAGGCATTTCTTGACGTGATCGTCCCGTTTTTGGCGAACCCGTGAATTTTTGGGTGGGCTGTGTTGATGGGTGCCAGTTTGCATGATGCGATTCTAATCGATGAGGAGGACTGTCGTTGTTACATTTAGGGGGCGGCTGGGAGCAGGCGCTGATGATGATGTTTATCATCCTCGGCCTCGGTTTAATTGTGAGTAAACTCTCAGAAAAGCCGCGCATTCCCGATGTCGCTGCATATTTGGTGTTAGGCATTGTGCTAGGGCCGTCCGTGCTCCATATCGTCGATGCACCCAGTCAGTCGCAAGCCAACCAGTTCATCGTCTATTTAGGTGCGACCTTGATTTTATTCGATGGCGGGCGCGCTGTGCGCTTCGACGTACTTCGCCGCGTGTATGTCAGCATTTCTCTGTTGGTTACCACGGGCGTACTCATCAGTGCGCTGATTGTCGGTGTGGCTGTACATTATTTCCTACATACGCCTTGGGTTTGGTCACTTCTCTTGGCATCCATCATGGCGTCCACTGATCCTGCGACATTAATTCCCGTCTTTCGCCGCGTGCCGATTGTCGAGCGGTTACAACAGACGATGGAGACGGAATCCGCCTTTAACGACGCGACGGCATCAGTACTGGTTTTAATGCTGATGACGGCGGTACAAACGGGTGGAGGATTGTCTATTGGGCCTGCGGTCCTCAAGTTCTTTCACGACGCCTTTATCGGGCTTGCAGTGGGTGTGGTGTTCGGAATGTTGGCGATGTTACTCGTCTCTCAAAAAGCGTGGGGGATTTTGCACGAACTAGGGTCTGTCGTCATGTTTGTGTGTGCCATTGGCGCTTATGTGGTCGCCAGTCGGTTGGATGCAAGCGGTTTTATGGCCGCGTTTGCCGCGGGCGTGATGACTGGCAACGGTCGGTCGTTGCGTTGGCCGCTTGCGAGCGAGACAGAAGGTCATATTGAACATACGGGTGGCGTGCTGACGCTCATGCTGCGCATTTTGATTTTTGTCATGCTCGGCACGCAGGTCAATTTTCAAGTCGTGTACGCGCACTTGTGGGTCGGCTTGTTGATAGTGGCCGTTTTGATGTTCGTCGCGCGTCCAGCGACGGTATTCGGCTCTGTTTTGTTTGATCGCGTCGCGAAGTGGAACGGCCGTGAGGTCATATTCATGACGTGGGTGCGCGAAACGGGCGTGATACCGGCGGCTCTAGCTGGCACGGCTGTGGCAAAGGGGATTCCGCAAGCGCAGACGATTCTCGCGGTGACATTCTTGGCGATTCTCTGCACGATTCTCATTCAGGCCACAAGTACGGGCGCGGTGGCCAAGCGTTTAGGACTAGCGCGTCAGGAGAAACCAGAGGATTTGTAATACACCTTACATAAATACAAACGGACGGGCTGTCATCCAGCGTCGACCTTGTCCAGCGGTGTTGGATGTCTACCCTTGATGGTACAGAACGTGTCGTTTTACATCGAAACTTTACAAAGTCTTTACACCTTGTCTATTTGATTTTCACATTGCCTTGCTATCCTTGGCCCTGTTAGGACATATCACGACGACCAAAACGGGGTCAGGGAGGAAACAAATAATGTCTCTTCGCTCAAACAAAATTTTCGCCGGTGCCGCTGCACTTGCTACCATCGTCGCTGTTGTCGGTTGCGGCACGGATAATTCGTCCACGAACAATACTGCGAACACGGCTTCGAACACAAGCGCTGGTTCGGGAAACGCAAGTACTTCCGGCCCTGTGAAACTAGCTGAGTCGGGCTCGTCGCTCCTTTATCCACTGTTTAACGACCAATGGGTTACCGCTTATCAATCGGTTGACTCCAACGTTCAATTGACGGCTGCTTCCACGGGTAGTGGTACGGGTATCTCGCAGGCGATTGCAGGCACCGTAGATATCGGCGCTTCTGACGCATATCTCGCGGACGCCCAAATGCAACAATCGCCGGGCATGCTCAACATCCCAGTCGCCGTATCCGCACAACAGATTATGTATAACCTTCCAGGCATCAAGGACCACCTGAAACTCAGTGGCGACGTCATCGCAAAGATTTACGAAGGCAAGATTCAGTATTGGGATGACAGCGCGATTGCAGCTTTGAACCCGGGTGTCAGCCTGCCTCATCACGAAATCATCCCGGTCACGCGTTCCGATAGCTCTGGTGATACGTTCCTCTTCACCCAGTTCCTTACGGACGCGAACAGCGATTGGAAAAACGGTCCAGGATACAATACAACCGTTTCATGGCCATCGATTTCCGCTGAAATTGGCGCGAAAGGCAACGACGGCGTCGTCGACGCACTGTCGAAAAACCAATACAGCATCGGCTATGTCGGTATTAGCTGGTTGAACAAGGCCACACAGGAAGGTTTGGGCTATGCATCCTTGGAGAACAAGGACGGCAAGTTTGTCCTCCCGACCACGGCCAATATCAAGGCGGCAGCGACCGCAGGCGCACAAAATGTGCCGAAGGACGAGCGCATCTCGCTGATTGACGAGCCTGGTGCAAACTCTTACCCCATCATCAACTTCGAGTACCTGATTGTCAAACAAACACAGCCGAGTGCGGACAAAGCGACGGCGTTGAAGAACTTCTTGAACTGGGCGATTGACCCAAGCAAGGGCAACAGCTCGCAGTACTTGACGCCGGTGAACTTCCTGCCGCTTCCAAGCAACGTCGAGCCACTCAGTCAAGCACAAATTGATTCGATTAAAGCAGGACAGTAATTCCGCGATAAATTTGTAGACGATGGAGGCATCAATATATGCGTCGTGTTTCTAGCGCCTCCAAAGCAGCAGACCGAGTTTTCAAAGTGGCTACTGGCATCTGTGCCAGTAGCCCGGTGCTGTTTTTGCTGGCCATTGGCATCATTGTCATCGTTCAGTCGATACCGACCATCCACTATATGGGCTGGCATTTTATGAGTACGATTCAATGGAATATGGGCAGCTTGTATGGATCGATGATTCATAAAAATGGCGTCAGCGTACCATCTGGTGCGTCCTATGGCGCGCTCGTGTTTATCGTCGGGACGGTTGCGAGTTCCGTTTTGGCACTCATTATTGCCATCCCAGTGTCGATTTTGACAGCGATGATTCTCGCTTACAGAGTGCGCGGACCGATTGGGTTCGTCCTCAGTATTCTCGTTGAAATTCTCGCAGGGATTCCAAGTGTGGTCGTTGGCCTTTGGGGGATTCTCGTTCTCGCGCCTTGGGTGAGCCACCAGTTTGGACCGTTTCTGCGCAGTGTGTTTGGGTTTATTCCGTTTTTGGGTGGATCCACTGGCAGTGGCTACGGCCTGCTCACGAGCGGCATCGTCTTAGCGATGATGATTGTCCCGATTATTACAGCCACCGCGCGCGATTTGTTTCGTCAGGTGCCCCTCTTGGCTCGCGAAGGGGGCCTTGGCCTGGGGATGACCACGTGGGAGACCGTTCGTTATATCTGTTTACCGTTTATCAAAGACGGACTGGTTGGTGCCATTGCGCTTGGTTGGGGACGGGCCATGGGCGAGACGATGGCGGTGTTGATGGTCAGTGGCAACGCCATCAACATTTTGCCACACAACATCTATAGCCCTATCTCGACGATGGCGGCGTTTATCGCCAACCAGCTGGACAGTGCGCAGACGGACGCGACAGGCATGGCGGTTCACGCGCTGTCTGAAATGGCGTTGGTCCTGCTCGTCATTACGCTGTTCACCAACTTGCTGGCTCGGTTTCTCGTCAATCGCACAACGCGTCGTCGTTCAGTGAAGGCAGGTGCAAATGGATGATTACAGCGCGTCGCAGGCGGAGAAAAGTCAGTGGGTTTATTGGTTGGGGGTTTGCTTGGTTAGCTAGTGCGCTGGTTATTTTCGCACTTTTTGACCTGATTGTATCCGTGGTATGGCATGGGGTTCGCGCGTTTCACTGGTCGATGCTGGTGCAGCCGACGCACGGGACGGCGGGCGGTTTGTCCAACGCGATTCTCGGTACATTTGAACTGGTGATTATTGCGATTGTGTTTGCAGCGCCACTCGGCATCCTAGGCGGTGTATTCACTTCCGAATTTGCCGGAAATCGGACGGCTGGTATTGTGCGGTTTTTGGCAGAGGTGTTGTCAGGGGTTCCCTCCATTGTCATCGGCTATTTTGGCTATCTTTTGATGGTGTTGCACTGGCATTGGGGATTTTCGGCGCTCGCCGGCGGAATTGCGCTGACGATTATGATGCTGCCGTACATTCTGCGCACGACGGAAACCAGTTTGCGCCAGGTACCACACGCGCAGCGAGAGGCTGCTTGGGCGCTCGGCATGACGCGATTCCAGGCCATCAGCCGCGCTATCTGGCGGCCCGCCGCCGGGGGCATCGCCACGGGAATCCTGTTGGCTATCGCAATCGGGCTTGGCGAGACCGCACCGCTGTTGTACACGGCGGGATGGAGTACAAATTATCCATCGCTGCATCTGACACATGATCAGGTGCCGTATCTAACGTACGTGGTGTGGAGCTACTTAGATCAACCGTATCAAGATGCGCGCAACCTCGCGTACGCCGCCGCCTTCGTGTTGTTGGTGATTATTTTGCTGATTCAATTAGGCGTTCGAGCCCTTGTTTGGAAGACTTCAGGCTATGGTCGACGTGATCACTAATCAATCCCATGGCTATATGGACATGCAACTGAATAGGATAAGCGGAGAAGACGATTCTTCTCCGCTTCTTTGCGCCATGGGGGTTGTTGTCGAAACGTACCACATTCAAGTTGTCCAGTTCCACTCGGGGGTTTACAATACGTTATGTGGAATGTTGTCAAGGGGATGAGACGATTGCACCGCGTTTTGCTCTTAACGGCGTCATTTGGCGCTGGCCACAATCAAGCGGCGTACGCAGTGCAGGAGGCCCTCAAAGACAGAGGCGCGTCCGCCGAGGTTGTGGATTATGTGAGCTTGTTAAACCCAGCCTTGCGTTCATTCGCAAAGTTCAGCCTGATTCAAGGCGTGCAGAAGGCGCCTGGGTTGTACGGATTGTTTTATAAGTCGATGTCGAGGCTTGAGCCGGATTCCCCGTTGCAGCGATATGTGAACCACATTGGGATAACGCGCATACAGGATTATATTGACTTATTCGCACCAGATATCATTGCTAGCACGTTCCCTACGCCCATGGGGGTCGTCGGTGAGTTGCGCAGACACGGTACGGTTCGTGTTCCGAACGTGTCCATCGTTACGGATTACACGGCGCATCGTCAGTGGTACCACGAGTATTCTGATCACTATTTCGTGGCGACTGACGAAGTGCGTCGGGACTTGGAACATTTTGGGGTACAGCCTCAAAAAATTGATGTGTTCGGGATTCCGCTGCGCAGGAAGTTCAGTGCGGATGCAGTCAACTTTTTGCGGAGCCATCGGACAGAGCTTATTCTACAACTTGGGTTGTCACCGTCTGTCCCGATTGTTCTTCTCATGGGTGGCGGTAGCGGCGTGTTGGGTGACGCGCCTGAGTGGGAGACGTTCATCCAAAACTCGGAATTGCAGTATCTTATCGTCTGTGGCCAAAACCGTCGTCTGGAGCGTCGCTTCGCGCAATTAAAGAGCGATAGGGTGCGGGTGTACGGCTTTACTAGTGAGATCGATCGGTTGATGGCTGCGGCAGATGTCATCGTGACAAAACCTGGGGGCCTGACGCTGACCGAGTCGATGGCGATTGGCATACCTATGGTATTGTTCAAACCGATTCCGGGACAGGAAGAAATCAATGCTGATTTTGCCGTCCGGGCAGGCGTGGCTGTGCGAGCCCAGCATGCGGAGGAGGCACAGGCGTTTCTCGACCGAGTGACACGGGAACCCGCGATTCTCGAAGAGATGCGACGCGCGGCCCATCGAGTCCCTGTGTTGGGTGCAGCGGAGCACATTGCAGATAGGCTGCTTCATCTCGCAGATGGAATTGTTGCAACACCCCTTCAGGCGTATCCGTCTGAGTTGCAGATGACTTAGGACGGGTTTTCGAACCAAGTCTGGATATGAGGGGGCGTACGTTTGGGCTGGTGGCTCTTGGTAATTTTTATTGTCCTGATTTTGTGGATTATTTATTCTGCCTGGCCGACTTTTTGGACGCGGGTTTGTAAGCATTCGATGCAAACGACAGGGCTTCCAGATACTGTTTCGCTGACGTTCGACGATGGACCGAATCCTGTGTACACGCCGCGCTTACTCGATGAGCTCAAAGCTCAGGATATCAAGGCGACATTCTTTGTGTTAAGCGAGCGCGCACAAGAGTATCGGGAAATCGTTGAACGTATGTTGGAAGAGGGTCACGATGTTCAGGTTCATGGCAGCCGCCATTGGTTCGTACCATTACTTCATCCGTTCGCTGCACGCATGCAATGTGTGGGCGCTGCGCGAGCGTTACAGGCGTCGTTTTGCGTGACCCCCCATGTATATCGTCCGACTTGGGGGGCGGCAAATCTCGCATCTCTGTTTTTTGTTCGTCGGTCCGGGATGCGTTTGTGTACGTGGAATGTGATGGTTGGCGATTGGCGAAACACCGAGCCTGAGGAATTGGTTCGCCGGATTGTTGGAAAACTGGAGAATCAGAGCATCATCGTGCTCCACGACAGCGACCATACGTTTGGTGCTGAAACAGGGGCTCCCGAGAACGTCATTCGAGCGATTCCTGCGATTTCGGAAGCCGTCAGGTCGCGAGGGCTGCGCTTCGTAAGAATTTGTGATTGTTTGGGGGAATCATGATGCCAAGGCGTGTGGTCCGTAGGGTCTTTGACGTGTGGGAAGCGATGTTCCACAGGATGTTTCGTCTGGAGGACATCGAACCGGGCGCAGAGCATTTATTTTACATAACAAAGCGCAAGTACACTGGGCGACCGTTCTCTGTCGATGGGGTGTCGGTGAAACGGTTTGATCCAGTGATTGAAATGCATATGAACAACCAACTGGTGGAACGGGCGTTGCGCGAAGACGAAAATGTCGTGCGTGCGATGGTCGTCTTGATTCGTCAGGCGCGCAGGTCTCTTCCGGCGCTTGCACGGGCGTTGCAAGCAGAAAAATATCAGGATGCCAAAGCGCTCTATGGCATCACGTTCATTCACCGTGGCATTGACCATTTTGGTTTTCAAACGCTGCCGCTCAATGCGCATAGTTTGATGACGCGGTTGACGAAGTGGCATTTGAAGAACGTCTTGCGGATGCTCAATCCGCACGCGGAAGACATTTTTCGCACGCATAGCGAGCTACTGGAACCGCGGTTGGTTGTCGCATCGAAGGCGAGTATCGTGGCTCGCTACGGCACGAACAGCGCACTCCAGGAAACGCGAGACACCCGCGAAAACTTGACGGCTGCTACGTCTGTATCGCCTACAGGTAGAGCATGAGAGTTTTATTGTTATATGGTTCGTTTGGTGATGGACATCGGCAGGTGGCGCGCGCCATCGAAGATGTCCTCGTCGAGGTTTATGGTGCACATGTTTCTGTGGTGGATCCCTTCCGACAGACGAATCGGCTCGTTGCAGCGTTCAATGAGTGGCTGTATGAAACCTTGACCGCGCACGCGCCCTTTGTGTACGGGTGGAGCTACAATTGGACGCGCACGTTATCCCCAAAACACGTGTTGTGGAAATTGCTCGCTCTGTTTTCGCGCCGCGCCACGTGGGCAGAGTTGCGGGCACATCAACCCGATGTCGTCGTGCAATTGTTTCCCGATCACGCCCTGGTCAAATATCCACGAGATCTTTCGAAGTCACCTCTTCTTGTGACCGTCCTGACGGACTATGCGTTGCATAGTCGCTGGTTTCATGCGAATGTCGATCTCTATTTACTGCCCGTAGACCAGATGGTTGCGAAGGCAGCACCGTTCTTGTCGGGGCGTGACCAGATATTCGTCACGGGCATTCCTATTCGCGCTCCATTCAGCGCTTGTCGAGTGGACTCCGCTGTACCGCACGGGATGATTGTGATTTCCGCCGGTGGACGAGGGGTATTTCCGGATTTGTGGTTTGTCGTAAGGTCGTTGTTAGAAGCATTTCCAGATAGTCAGGTTGCGGTGTTGTGCGGTCGCAACGAGGCGATGCGAAAGCGAATCGAAGCGTGGTCACAAAGGCTCTCGGAGACGCGGCTCATAGCGATTCCGTTTACTGATGATGTCGCCTCTTATGTCCAACGCGCTGCGTTTGTGGTGGCCAAAGCCGGGGGCATCTCGATTTCTGAATGTCTGGCGTCGGGCAAACCCATGCTGTTTTTCAAGCCGCAGCCGGGCCAGGAGCAGCACAATGCACACGTAGTAACCGAACTCGGAGCAGGGCGGGTGGCCTATACAAGACAAGAATTTCAGACGATTTTAGCGCAATATCGCGGGGCGTCTTTAGCCGAAATGGCGCGGGCGGCGATTGCCAATGCACATCCAGATGCAGCCATTCGTGCGGCATCAGCCATTGTTCAAATGTGGCAAGCGAAGCGGTGAGGCAGAGTCGCAAGCCTTCTCATCGGTGTGGTGGACAAAAAGGCACAATCTCGCATGTGAGTGTGTCTTTTGTCCACGAAGCGGTGTCGAAATCTGGTCGGATTCAAGTCAATGGAAACTATCCAATCTATCGGAAAGTCTGTTTCTTTCGAAACCTCTATCAATCTGCATGTTCTATCATTTTATGATTGATATCGACATGATTTTCAGTTTATAATCTCAATAGCGCATCAAAATATAGTCCACTCTCTATGCGCTAGAGGCAGGGGACCGCTGTTTCGACATAGTCTGCACACCCAATACATACATAAAATCTTTTAAAGTATCGATTCATTCACAATATTGTGCGACTAGTCGTGTAAAAAGTATGAAATGTTGGGTCACCCGAACAAGGACGGAAATGGGGCTAGCTTCTGTGCGTTTTAAACTGCTGATGGGTTTGTCGTCAACAGCTGTAATGGGCTTATGCCTCTCTACCGTGTATGCCGGAACGGTGACGTACACCGTTCACAGTGGAGATTGTCTTTCGTCCATTGCATCGAAGTATCACACCACCGTTTCAAACCTCAAGTCATTGAATGGATTGAAGTCAGACACGATTTATCCCGGTCAAAAACTTACAGTAGAGTCGTCTTCGTCGACCTCATCCTGTCAGGTTGCCGCCAAAACGGTCTCCGATGTGAAAAGCTCGTCGAGCTCATCTTCGACGTACACCGTGAAGTCGGGCGACACGCTGTGGGACATCAGTCAAAAGTATGGCGTGCCACTTTCTTCCCTCGAGGCGTGGAATCATCTCACGTCCAGCAGTGTTCTTCATGTCGGTCAAAAGCTCACCATCAAGGGCGGCTCACAGACGCTCGCCAGCCGCGGTAGTTCCCCGATAGCAGGCTTATCCAGTACACTCGGCTACGAGGTTGCACAGTACGCTGAGCAATTTGAAGGTGTTCCGTATGCTTGGGGTGGCACATCACCGAGTACCGGTTTTGATTGCTCAGGATTCGTACAATACGTGTATGCGCATTATGGAACACTGCTTCCAAGAACCAGCTATAGTCAATATGGCGTCGGTACCAGTGTCGATAAGTCTGACTTAGAGCCTGGGGACATCGTATTTTTTGATACGAACGGAAGTGGCGCTTCTCATGATGGTATATATGAGGGAAATGGCCAATTTATTAATGCGGCCAGCAAAAAAGTCGAAGTCGATGATATGACGAGCAGCTATTGGGCTTCCCATTATGTCGGCGCTCGTCGACCATAGTTTTGTCCGAATGAAAACAAAAAACCCGCTTCCACGTCGGAAGCGGGCTTTCTGTTTTAGGAGCGCATTTGGTTGTAGAATCTATACCGTAAACGGCTGTCATACCCAAGCATTAATGGATAAATAACTGACGGTACCCAGCACTAACATTACAGACAAGGCAACAGCCATGCGTTCGGCAAATCGAATCACTCGATGCAACGTGTGTATTGGGTCATTCGGTTTGGTCGAATTCAACGTGCGTCACGCCCTTTTCACAAATTGGTCTCTATAACAGTGTATCACCAAGATGTGAACTTCAATCCATTGTTTTGCAAAAATTTGTGAAGCTTATGTCACAGTATTTCCGATTTAACACGAGTTATGGCATATTGTGTCGAACCGTTCTTCAAAGCACGTCAATTCAAATCGGAGCGTTCGCCGGAGATAATATAAATGACGCTTTCACCGATGTTTGTCGCGTGATCTCCAATTCGCTCTAAATAGCGACCACAAAACGCCAGTGTCATCGCTTGTGATGTGTCGGAAGGGGAGGTGGCGCTGTGTGCAAACAGGCCTTCCACCAGTTTTCTGTAGCGGTGATCGACATCGTCATCTAGAGATGCGAGATGTCGCGCAGCCTCCACGTCGTTGTTTACATATGCGTTTAGTGCTTCTGAAATCATTTGGTCGATGGTGTGGGCCATCTCGCGAATGTCATCAAGACTTCGCGAGATAGGCTGCCCGTTCAACCGAATCGTCGATTTGGCGATATCGACGGCCAAGTCGCCCATGCGTTCGAGATCCATCGACAGTCGCATGCCGGAGATAATCTTGCGCAGGTCAGTCGCCACAGGCTGTTGCGTCGCAATGAGGCGGATACACAAATCTTCGACTTCGTGATCTTGGCGGTTGATGGCGATATCGTTCTCGACTACCTCTTGTGCTAAAGCGATATTCGATTTCTCCAGTGCGGAGACCGCGATTCGGATGGCGTCCTGGATGTCGCCGCCCATGCGAAGTAGTTTCAGCTTTAGTTCCTTCAGCGCAATGTCAAATGACTGACGTTGTTGCATACTTGTCCCTCCGGATCATGTGTATTAGCCAAAGCGGCCAGTGATGTAGTCCTCTGTTCGGCTGTCGACAGGTTTTGTGAAAATCGTGGTCGTCTCACCGAATTCAATCAGTTCACCTTGTAGGAAGAACGCCGTCTTGTCCGCGATGCGCGCCGCTTGTTGCATATTGTGTGTGACAATGACAACGGTATAGTCATTTTTCAATTGTTGAACAAGTTCTTCGACGCGCATGGTTGAAATCGGATCCAGTGCGGACGCGGGTTCATCCATCAGGAGAACATCGGGCTCAACAGCGAGCGCACGCGCGATACAAAGGCGCTGTTGCTGACCACCGGACAGTGCTGTGGCGGGTTTATTGAGACGATCTTTCACTTCGTCCCACAGCGCAGCCATTTGTAAACTCTGCTCCACGCGCTCCCGGAGTTCGGATTGACGTCTGATTCCGCCAAGGCGGAGTCCGACGGCCACATTATCAAAAATCGACATGGTCGGGAATGGGTTTGGTTTTTGAAATACCATGCCCACGACGCGCCGTACGTCGACCGGATCGAGCGAATAAATATCTTGGTCAGCCAGTTTTACTTGTCCCTGGACTTTTGCGTACGGAGCCGTTTCATGCATGCGGTTGAGGCAGCGAATGAACGTTGACTTACCACAGCCCGATGGACCAATGATGGCCGTGGCCATCTTTTCCTCGAGGTGGATGTTGATATCTTTCAGTGTATGTTGCGCCCCATACCAGGCGTGTAAATTTTGCACGGACATGGATTTGCCCACCGACAGTCACTCCAATCACGATTGACAAAAGATCACTTGTTTTAAGAGATTGCTTCGATGTCTAAGTAAATTTTTGATTGAGATGCGATTCCGAAGATAAGATTAGCTTGCCGGTGTTAAAGAAATGTGTGGCTGAAGTGAAGTTTGTGTAAAGAGATCTCGCGGATGCAAAGTAAATCTATGAAAGGTATAACCAAGTTGTGACAGGTGGGGGGACGCCGCGAGTTTCCCGCGCGGCGCCCCTTTTACGCACGTTTATAGATAGGTTATGACGCTCGTGTACGGCTATGATATTTCATTTTTTCCATTGCAGAACTTCGTCTGGGTCGGCTGGTAGTCTTCCGTAGTGGCGGTGTGCGTGGTAGTTGTGAATCTGTTCGCAGACTACCTCCATTTGCTCAAGAATTTCGCGTTCCGAGGTCGACGAGGGACTCCAATAGTAAATGTCCATGGAATACGGGCTGCCGTCTGCCGACTCGCGTGTATAGGCGATGTTTTGCGCCCGATGGAATCCGTTTTTCAGGTAGAAGCGTATTCGCTTTTCCGTGTCTCTGTCTTCTTTGTCTGCTGGTTCCACTTCGGCAATGAGCGTTTTGCCTCGCCTCTTAAAGGAGTCGATGACGCGGGTTCCAATACCACTCCCTCGCGTTTTGGGGTTCACCAATAGGTAGTCAATGAAAATAAAGTTCTCAAAGTCCGCGTAAATGATGAGGTACTCGTCCGTTTGTTCGCAGCGGTAGGCCGGGTGTTGGCGAAATAATTCCTTCATTTGTTCGGGACTTTTTAACTCGTGATCGGGAAAGTAATTTTCGAGTCGTTCATACCACCCTTGTTCGTGTTCCAAAGTTATCGCCCCTTGCTCATTTTATCCTTGACAATGAACTGCCCTGTAAATTCAGGCTGACTGTCTGCGACTGGGTCGCTGTACATCGTGAATGTCCCGGATTCCCACGGTGAAAACTCGACGTCTGAGGTCTCGCCAGGGCCAAGCGTCCGCGTGTAAATTCGGTATTCTGGGATTGCAAACTCATGTTGTTGTTTGCCTACGTTTTGAATGTGCAGGTGAAGTGGCGTATCGAGCGGTTCGATTAGTCGGTTTGGAGAAAATCCATGATCCGTAATGAGGACGTTGACCACCTCATTGTGCGGGGCATGGCTTTTGGCTTGCACTGAAGGCATGACAACCGTTGCCGTGAGAAGCGTCGCCACGCATGCGAACGTTTGCTTCAAGGGCAATCCGTTAACCATCTTACGCACTCCATTCAAACAGAGATTTCCGCGCATACGTTTCCCGGAAAATCACGAAAAGATACAGGATTTTACACAGTTCAATCGTTTGAGACAAAAAATTCTGATATAATGCACAGATAATCAATCGTAGGATGGTCTGAGAGGGGTGGGGGAAATGTGTTACATGCTCAGGAGACGATAGAGACATTGCGCAAGCAACTCGTCGAGTGTGTCACAATTTGCGGTAGTTTTACACACCCAGAAGTCATTCAAGTAAGCCAACGGTTGGACCGTTTGATTCTTCACGTACAGATGGAGCAATTGCGTCTAGGTGACACGACTTTATACCCCTGCCATCCGCCTGTGTAAAAAATCTGTCGTTTCTTGGTCTCGTTTAACTGAGAAAATACCTGATAACGACAATAGAGCCACGGCTTATTCAGCGTGGCTCTATTGTGATGCGAACTTGAAATGATTACTCTAACAGCTTATCGCAGGATTTCTAAGGGCGGGACAGCTGTAAGCGCTTCTAATGTGACGAATTTGTGTCGATGTTGTGGGCGTTTGACAGGATTTGAATCTGCTCACATGAGTTGGTGACCTGCCTTCGTCGTGTGACAATTTGTGTCCCGTTTCGTCAGTGAATTCTGATATAATAGCGCTATTGTGCGGGGAAAGGTGGTATCAGGACGTGTCAAAAGTCTATGTATTACATGAAAATCCTGAATGGACAGTCCATTTGACAAAGCGTTTAGAGGAACTTGGTGTTCCTTTTGAAGAGTGGTACGTACCGGATGGTCATTTCGATCTCGATAGCACGCCGCCGGAGGGCGTATTTTATAGTCGGATGAGCGCGTCGTCGCACACGCGAGACCACCGTTATGCGGCGGAGTATACAAGTGCGGTGTTATTGTGGTTGGAGCGCCACGGGCGAACTGTAATCAATGGGAGTCGTGCACTTCAACTCGAAGTGAGCAAGGCGGCTCAATATCTCGCACTGCAATCTGCGGGAATACAAACACCTAGGACAGTGGTCGCCGTCGGAAAGGAACATATCCTCGACGCGGCTCGCCAGTTTTCTGGACAGCCGTTTATTACGAAACACAATCGTGCGGGAAAAGGGCTGGGTGTTCAATTGTTTCACGATATATCGGCACTAACCGCGTACGTAAACGGAGCGGAGTTTGAGGAGCCGGTGGATGGGATTACGTTGGTTCAGCAGTATATTCAGTCCCCCGAGTCCTATATCACCCGATGTGAATTTGTCGGAGGTCAATTTTTGTACGCTGTGCGCGTAGACACCAGCGGTGGGTTTGAATTGTGTCCGGCCGATGCGTGCCAAATTGGCGACTTGTTTTGCCCGGTGGGGGAACAGGTAGATGCGAAGCCGAAGTTTCAAATCATTGACGGGTTTTCGGACGAGATGATCGATAAGTATGAGCGGTTTTTACGCGCCAATGAAATTCAGGTGGCCGGGATTGAATTTATTCGGGATTCGCAAGGAACGGTTTATACGTATGACATCAACACAAATACCAACTACAACTCCGATGCTGAGGCGGCCGCTGGTGTCTTCGGTATGCAGAAGTTAGCACAATTTTTACAAGAGCAGTTGGTCGTTTCTGCACGCGTGTGACTTGCGCGATACGTCTATGTCATACCATGCGTATTCGACTGGATTTGAGAGGGGCCTTTGAGGATGAGATACGGGTTTTGGCTGCCTGTGTTCGGAGGATGGCTGAGGAATGTAGAAAATGAGCAGATGCCTGCATCATTTGATTATGTCAAACAAGTCGCCATTCAAGCAGAGAAACTAGGGTATGACACCACGCTTATCGCTGAACTGTATTTAAATGATATCAAAGGGATGAACGCGGATACCCTGGAAGCTTGGACGACTGCCGCCGCGCTCGCCTCCGTGACGGAACGACTCGAGATTATGACAGCGGTGCGGCCTGGATTTCACAATCCGGCTGTGACGGCGAAAATGGTCGCCAATTTGGATCTGATTAGCGGCGGGCGATTTACCTTAAACCCGGATTTCGACGATTGTGTCCTCATGAACTGGTGTGAATAATTGAAAAGGTGCTCCCCGTATGGCTAAGATGAGTTTGTCAAGAACCACATCTTCGCTAGGAAGGAGCACCTTTTGGGTGAAACAATATAATCATACACGAAGTCAGTTTGCTCGTAAAAGCTCTACAATTCATACTCGCTACGATTTGAATGCCGCCACCTCCTTTGGCGGTGCAGCTGGTCTCATAGATTTCGTTTTGGGAACGGGTATTGACAGGGAGTTTTGGGTACATGGATTACGCAAGGGCAGAAACACCCAGTTCCACATGGACGATATTGCTCTGACCGTCATTTTCGGTTCCTTGCTGGGTCAGGAACGGATTTTCCACTTTGAGGACATCGAACAAGATCCCCTGTTGAAGCTGAAGTTGGACGTGCCAAAACTGCCTGATACGACTCTGTTATATAAGGACCTCAAGCGGCTTGGCTCCGACGCTGGCATCAAGGCGATACGTTCGGCGCATAGACAAATCCTAAAGTCACTTCTCCCCAAAGGACAAAGCATCGTGGTCGATATCGACTCCTCTGTAGAGACTGTTTATGGCGCGCAGCAACAGTCCGCTGTTGGATATAATCCACACCATCACGGACGAGCGAGTTTCCATCCCTTGCTGGCGTTTGATTCACTCACTGGTTGTTGTCTCTATGATGAGTTGCGCTCTGGTGACGCCCATACATCAGATAGATTTGCGAATTTCTACAAGGCGATGAAAGACCAGTTGCCGGATGGCGTCAACATTCGTGCCGTCCGCATGGATAAAGGGTTTACCGGAGAAAAAGTGTTTCAGATATTGGAGCAAGACAAGCGGGATTACGTCATCAAACTGAAGTGGACCAAGCGACTCGCACAGTTGGCGCAAGCGCCAAATCTCCTCTGGCACTGCATCACAGAGAGTGACCGGAAACATTGTGACGTTACTTCCATCATGTATCAGGCAACATCCTGGGACAGGCCTCGGCGGGTCGTGATTGTGCGTCGCTTGGACATTGACCCACAGGAGTGCCTGTGTGCGGAGTGGCTCTGGGAATACGAGGCGATTGCCACAACGCTTGACTGGCGCGGCGAGGATGTATGGCACTTCTATAACTTTCGTGGTAACGCTGAGAATCACATCAAGGAAGCCAAATATGGATTCGCCATCGACCAATTCTCCAGCCAAAATTTCGATGCCAACAAAGCGCTACAAGGTCTAAAGCTACTTGCGTATAATCTACTCCTGCTGTACAAGCACGTCGCGCTTCAACCAAGGGTGCGACAGTGGACCGCCGGACGGCTCAGACGAAGACTATTCCATCTACCTGGGATTCTAGTGCGTCATGCACGCCAGTGGAGCATTCGTCTTCCCGTGTATGCCAAGCATCGGTCGTTGCTCATGCTTCATGCCGCCACGTAGATTTTCTTCCAATTGAAAAAGTGGAGTTCATAGCCTGGCTTGGGGAGGGGGGAAGTGTGTCCATTGCTCTAGTTCCGTACCATGATTTCGCCGTGTCCGCTAACAAATCCACCAAATACTCGAAAACAGGTTCCGATCAGTGACCTTAATCACCTAATCGTCGAAATCCGGGTTAAATATTGTATCTGCGTGGTGGGCGGAAGAAGCTAGGCAGTACGGTGGAATTTTTACGGAACACGATGAGCGCTACGACCGCACGCGTGAATTTGTCGAGGTGTTAAAAGGGCTGTGGTCCACGTCGTCGTTCACATACCACGGAAAGTACTACGACATTGTCGACGCTAAACTCAGTCCGAAACCGGTTCAACGGCCGAACCCTGTTCTTTACGCCGGCGGAGAGAGTGAAAAAGGTAAAGATCTGATCACTTCACACTGTGATGCGTATGTCATGCACGGTGGGACGGTCGATGAAATTCACGCCAAAATCCAAGATATGACCAATCGGAGAGCGCAGAAGGGATTGCCGCCCTTACAATCCTTCGGTATGGCCGCCTACGTGATTTGTCGCGATACGGAGGAGGAAGCAGAAGCCGAACTGGCCCGAATTACGGATGTAAAAATGGGCGCGGCGTATGACAGCTTTGAGGATTTTGTGTCGAAGTCAGAATTGGAACAGAAATTGCGCCTATATGACTATTCGGTTTCCAACCGAGGCCTGCGTCCGAATCTAATCGGAACACCGGAGCAAATTGCTGCGCGTATCCTTCAGTATGAGGAGGCGGGGCTCGATTTGCTGTTGCTGCAATGTTCGCCTCAGCTCGAGGAGATGGAGCGATTTGCAAAACAGGTGATGCCACTTGTAGAAAAAATGCGGGCCGCAGCGGTACGCGACTGATCTCCTCGCGGAAGCGATGAGGTCTACCTGAATCCGTACGTTTACAGCCCAAAAGAGAACAAAAATATAAGGCGGCGCTGACCTGCGCCGCTTTTTTTCGTGGGGCCTCCGTCCCCGCTATTCATGTCGACTTTCATCTGCCGGAGCACATGGCGTGCGCTGATCTGTTCCGGTTTTTAAGTTTATTAAATGGAATTAACATCCTGTATAAATTGGTTTAGTAGTCTGTGGCCGCATAAAAAAGTGGGAAGATTCCCATGATAGCAATGTTTCCAAGTATCGCTTGACGAATAAGCTCGAATTGCTTAATGTTTTAATCAAACCTTAAATTCCATAGATTGTGATTTAATTTTCGTGAAATTTTATGGTATAAGGTTTGGACTTTTACGAAAACAGAGATGAATGGGGGCAATGGCATGACAGCAGCATGGAAGAAAGGTCTTGGAACCGTGGCTTCCATCGGCGTGATTGGCGCGCTGTTGGCCGGATGTGGCACGAACAGCACGACGGACAACGCAACCAATGGCGGGAATGCATCGACAAGTACAGGCAAACCTGTAGAGGGTGGCAGTATCACCTTAGATGCGATACAGGCCGTTCCTGATCTAGATCCGGCTATCGCGTTTGATACCACGTCGGCCGAGGTCGATTATGCGGTTTATGAACAATTAGTCACCTATGATAAAGGAAGCTACAACATTGTCGGCGATTTGGCGAAGAGCTGGGACGTTTCCCAGGACGGCAAGACGTATACGTTCCATCTTCAGCCAGGTGTGAAATTCTCCAACGGGGATCCGCTCACGTCCAAAGACTTCGTATTCGAACTCGAGCGGTTGCTGGATAAGAACATGCAGCCCAAACCCTCCCCGGGTAGCCAGTTCTTCTTGAATATTACGGGTGCACAAGCGTACTACGATGGACAAGCCAAGACCATCAGCGGTGTGTCTACGCCGGATGATCAGACGCTGGTCATTCATTTGGATAAGCCAGAGCAATTCTTCTTGAAGATTTTGGCGATGCCGTTCTTGTCTGCCGTAGATCCGAAGTTCGTGAACCAAGTCGGCAATGCCGCGATGGATACCACGAAGGCGATGGGAACCGGACCGTTTATGCTAAAGTCGAACAGTCAAAGCAAGGTCGTCCTGGTCAAGAACCCACATTATTGGAAGAAAGATTCGAGCGGCAACCAACTTCCGTACCTTGACCAAGTCACCATCAACATCAGTAACAACAGCCAGTTGAGCGCGATGCACTGGGAACAAGGCCAGACGGCGTTCATGAGCCCATGGCTCGAGGGTGGAGACGGTATTCCGAGTTCGCAATATCCAACCATCATGAACAACCCGAAATATAAAAATCTCGTGATGAAGCAGGATATGAACGCGGTCTTTTTCTACGGTTTGAATACGAAACCGACCATTGACGGGAAGCCGAACCCGCTGAGCAATGTCGACGTACGTCGTGCCATTGAGTATGGATTTGACGACAGCCAGATTGTCAAGTTGAACAATGGAGCGGTGAAGTCTTCGAATCAGCCGTTGCCGGATTCGTTGCCAGGGTACGTGCAAAAACTTGATCCATCGGCTACATATACCACGGATGTGGCGAAAGCAAAACAACTCTTGGCGAAAGCTGGATACTCGAAGGGTCTGACCATCGACCTGTGGAATGAGAATACAGATGCAGCCAAGAAAGAAGATCAGGCGTTCCAAGCGATGATGAAGAACATTGGCGTTACGGTCAACTTGCACGAGGTGACCTGGAAGGACTTCCTGACAAAATCGATGTCTGGCGATGCGCAGGCCTTTGGAACCGGTTGGAACCAAGACTTCCCTGATGCGTCCGACTTCCTGAACACCTTGTTCAATTCGAGTCAGATTCCGCAAAATAACATGACGAACTACTCGAATCCGCAGGTAGATCAGTGGCTGAACCAGGCGCAGTACTCGACGGACACGGAGCAACGCAACGAATTGTACGGGAAGGTTATCAACCAAGTGATGTCTGACGCCGTAGTCGTTCCGTTGTACCAAAATGTCGGTTATTACTGCGTACAGCCGTGGGTACATGGCTTCTACACAAGCCCTGTGATGTATGATCCTTTGGCGACCATTTGGGTAGATCCGGGTCATTAATCGACACTGTGTTCGGTTACAGACGAACATTGCATACAATAAGGGTGGTTTCCGTGCGACGTCATGTCGTTCGGAAACCGCCCTTCTTTTTTCAGACTACGCTTGGAACCGAACCGGGTGGGTGCCAAACGTATTGGACCAGTCCTTGACAAATAATTGCGCAGCCAATTCGTGACCCTGTGCGTTTGGGTGCCAGCCATCGCCCATGTAGGGCTGGTATGCTTCGTGGTGTGCCGCGAAATACGATTTCATCTGGGAAAACACGTTAAAGATATAGACGTTCTGGCTGTGAAAGCGTTTGGCGGTTTCTACCTCTGAATTGAACAGATCAGTTTGGGCGACGCGATAGGTTGTATAGGAGGCGGGTGACACGGGCGATGTCACCAAAATGACCGCCGCGTGGTGTTTTAAGGCGGTGTCAATCTGCCAATGTACTTCGTGCTGAATTTCCGAGAATGGTGTGTGTCGGGCGAGATCGTTCAAACCGCCCCAAGCGATGACCACGACGTTTGGGTGAACCGCATCCAGCCAATTTGAATACGTCTTTCGTATACTGCGCACGGTACTACCAGGAACAGCTTTGTCAACCACGGTAAAGTGGTTGTCGCTCAATAGGTTGAGCGCATGAAATGCTCGCCGCAGATAGCCGCCTTTTGGGCGGGTATCCTTTTGCCCTTGTGCAACCGATGCTCCGATGACGAGAACCCGCTCATCGGTTGGCGTTGAGGTCGTATCAAACGACTTTTTGGCCAGCGCTTGTGCTGGGGTAGCGAGTATTGAGAGCGTACTGCAGATGGCGAATACGGCTGCGGATGTGCGAATGTTCATAGGGTTCCTTCCTTCAAACGGGTTTGAATCCTTTTGTGGATATTTTTTCCTGAACTGGATTTAAGCATTCGCGTGTGTTCAAGCGCGACATATTGCATTTGACACAAAATATCCAAAAATACCACTTGAAGTTGTATGTGTGCGCAGTATTATAGAGGATGCTGATGTTATTTCGTATGCAAACTTTTTGGTGTCCGAACAAATATGGACTTTCGTGTATTGGAGGTGAAATCACTGCAGCGTTCTGAACATCGTTTGCAAGGTGTAAAGGTTGATCAGATTATTCGTTCTTTCCGACAAGTAGACCGTGCGATGGGGCAGTTGATGCGCAAACAAGGTGATAGGCTTGGTCTCACGCCAGTGCAGATGATGGTGCTGCATGTCTTGTACGAGGAACCGGATTTATCGCTCAACGAGTTGTCAGAGCGTCTGGAACTCGGGTGTAGCACAATGAGCGGCGTGGTCAAACGCATGGTCGAGGCAGGAATACTTCAGCGTGAACGACTGGAGCAGGACCAGCGCACCATCGCGGTCCGGTTGTCCGAGCGTGGGCGCGCGCTGCAACAGCAGGCGTTTGGCGAGCAGTCGATGCTGACCGTGGCGCTGGGTGGTTTGCGGGATATGCCTGCGGATCAGATTGATATCATGCTGCGTATTCATCGGACGTTGATAGAAATTTTAAAGAGAGAGGGAGAAAAAGAGGAGAATGAGTAACACGCGAACAGGAACACCCAATGCACTGCCGGTTGCTCCAATATTCGGCGTCATGATTGCCGGTGCCTTTATCGCCTTTCTCAATCAAACTCTCATTAATATAGCTTTGCCGCAGATGATGGACCATCTCCATATCACGGCGACGACTGGCGACTGGCTGACCACAATTTACATGTTAGTCAACGGTGTCGTGATTCCGATTACGGCGTTTCTGATGGAGCGGTTTACCACTCGGCAATTGTATATTACCTCGATGTCGCTATTTGCTTTAGGGACGCTGGTCTGCGCGATTGGACCGAGTTTTTCGGTGATTCTCGTGGGCCGCGTCATTCAGGCGGGTGGTGCCGGAATTCTCATGCCACTCCTGACCAACGTCATTTTCACGTTGTTCCCACCTGAACGGCGTGGCGGCGCGATGGGGATTCTCGGTATTGCCCTGAACTTTGCACCGGCCATTGGGCCAACGCTGTCCGGTTGGATTGTCGAGCACCATTCGTGGCGTCTGTTGTTTTTCATCATTTTGCCGATTGCCATCGTCGACATTATCGTCTCTATCTTCGTTCTTAAGAACGTGACAGAGACCAAACGGCCCAAACTGGATTCCTTCGGCGTCGCGTTGTCGACCATCGGGTTTGGCGGCATCCTTTATGGCTTTAGCGTGGCTGGTAGCAATGGATGGGGCAGCATCGACGTCATCGTCAGCTTCATCGTCGGCGGTGTGAGCTTGATTTTCTTTGTTTGGCGGCAACTGGTCGTCGACCATCCAATTTTGGAGTTCCGGATTTTCCGCTACCCCATGTTTACGCTGACGACGCTGATTAACGTGATTGTGACCATGGCGTTGTACGCGGGCATGATTTTGATGCCGTTGTATATGCAGGATGTACGGGGCTTCTCGCCGCTCTTGTCTGGTTTGATGCTGTTGCCGGGCGGCGTCGTAATGGGGGTTATGTCCCCGATTACCGGAAAGCTGTATGATCGCTTTGGTGCGCGTTGGCTCGCGGCCTTCGGTTTGGCAGTCACTGCGGTCACCACGTATTTTCTGGCGCGGTTACAGATGGACACAACGTACCTGCATACCACGATTATCTATACGATTCGGATGTTTGGTATGTCCATTTTGATGATGCCCATTATGACGGCAGGGTTGAACCAGTTGCCGCTTCATCTGAATCGCTATGGCACTGCGTTGTTAAACACCTTGCGCATGGTGAGCGGTGCGGTCGGCATGGCATTTTTGGTGACGCTTATGTCGAATCGGGCGACGGTGCATATCAAGGATTTGATGGCACAAGGGCACGTCTCACCGGCTGATAAGGCGAAAGTTGCACTGGTGACCGGCCAAGGGACCGTGATGGGCATCAACGATGCATTTCTCGTTGCCACGGGCTTTGCTGTTGCCGCGTTTATTCTGTCACTGTTTATTCGCCGCACCACGCCGATGGAGGACATCATCACCAACAGGCGGAAGAACAAGAAGCAGCGGGATAAGGCTGGATCGAATCGGGCAGGTCAATTGGCACTCGAGGATTAAACAAACTTGAGGGTAAGGTAAAGCTGACCTGCCAGAACAAGCCGTTTGGGTTTGTTCTGGCAGGTTGATTTTGTGAAACGACTGTTGCATTCGTCATATGAGTTATGTATAATTTTACTCGTTGAGCAGTTGAACGTCTCGTATGCGGTCGTGGCGGAATTGGCAGACGCGCAAGATTCAGGTTCTTGTGGGGGCAACCCCGTGGAGGTTCAAGTCCTCTCGACCGCACCATAACATGCGGCTTGTTTGTGCGAATGGCACAGACAAGCCGTTTTTGCGTTTGTTTGCACAAGGGATGTCAAGCCTATTCATCAGAATATAAATTCTATTCAAATATTACGAAAGAATATGTCAGATAGGTTCACGAAAGGTGTTTCGTCGTAGATTCGCTGTCTTTGATGTTGGCCGGATATGCGCGGTTTTTGATACATATATACTCTATAGGCGCATTGTACTGCGAACGTTTGCAGATGGGATGGAAGATTTCCTGATATCGACTTATAATAGAAAAAACCGTTTGATCTACGAGTTGATGGCTCGCAATGTACACTGTTAGAGAAATAGAGGAGGCGGTCACCCTTGAAGTTTACGAAAATGCAGGCATTAGGAAACAATTACATCTATGTGTCTTTATTTGAGACAAAGTTGCCTGATGTCTCGCTTCCAGAACTCTCAACCATTGTCAGCGACGTTCGTCGTGGAATTGGATCGGACGGTTTGATTTTGATACAAGACAGTCGTGTAGCCGATGTGGGTATGCGGATTTTCAATGCAGATGGTTCAGAGGCAGAGTCTTGCGGGAATGGATTGCGCTGTGTCGCGAAATATGTGTATGAGCACCGATTGGTCAACACGTCAGTTTTCAGCATCGAAACAAAGGCTGGCGTCGTTGAGGCACAAGTGCACGTTCGTCCGGATGGAACGGTGAAACAGGTGACCGTGGACATGGGGGATGCCAAGTTTGGGGTAGATAGTATCCGCTATACTGGAAGTCATGCCGTCGGAGGCGACGACGTGGTAATCCATGTCGACGATACAAAGTTGAGGGGCACCGTCGTCAACGTGGGCAATACGCACTTCGTGACGTTGGTCGACCGAGTGGACGACAAGTACGTCGAGCAGATTGGGCCGCGGATTGAATCGCATCCAGATTTTCCGGACCGCATCAACGCCGAATTTGTGTCGGTGATCAATCGTAGTGAGATCGACTTTCGCGTGTATGAGCGCGGCTCAGGGGTTACCTTTGCCTGTGGTACCGGCGCGTGCGCTAGTGTAGCGGCGCTTGCTCGCAAGGGCTTGGTGGACAATCGGGTGACGGTGCACCTTTTGGGCGGCGATTTAGACATAGAACTTCGCGAAGATGGCCATATCTTGATGACCGGTGAAGCAGTGACGGTAGCGGAGGGAACCTTTATGTGGCCGACTGCTGAACCAGCCTTCTTGCCGTTGTAAGCCTCTGGCGATAGAACGCACGCGTGGCCAGGCGGTCATCATCCGGCCCGGCCACGTGCGATGGTTCTGTTTTGACTACTTTATCCTTAGCGATACATCCGATTATAGGGCCACTAAGCTGACCCCTGCGAGGATAATCGCGACCCCGACCCAGCGCAACGGCGGGATGTGCTCGTGGAAGACCACAATCGAGACCACGATGGCGAGTACATACGCTAGGCTCTGCAGCGGATAGAGCAGACTTAGTGACAACTTGTTCAAGAGAAAAATCCAAATGACGGTCGCCACGACATAGAGGACAATGCCGCCAATAATCCACGGTGAGAACATGGCGACGATGACACTTTTTAAATCCGTCAGGTTTTTGTCGCGAAGCCCGTACTTCCACAGCGTTTGCCCGCCAACCAACAACACGACGTTCGATAGCACCATGATTGCGTATAACAACGAAAACCTTCCTTTAGACCGACTAGACCGACGTTCGTCGCTCAACTCTTGTTTAGCCACGATAGCCACTCTGCATCAGTTCGTATTGATCCCGATGGTTGCGGACAATCGTATCGAGAATGAAGCCGCAGGTGAGCGCGTTGGTCGCGAGCACCATAAATCCGACTGCCAGGATGGCAGAAGGCATCTTCGCAATGCGGCCACTGGCTAAAAACTCGGTAATCACCGGAATGCCGACGATAAGGCCGAGGATAAACAGAATCAACGCAATGATGCTGAAGAACGCAAGCGGTTTGTAGTCCTTGAAAATCCAAAAGACCGTTTTTAGGACGCGAAGCCCGTCGCTGAACGTATTCAATTTCGACTCGCTGCCTGGTGGCCTGTCCCGATAAGTGATTGGAATCTCGACAATGCGGAACCGCTTGTCCAGTGCGTGCAGGGTCATTTCTGTTTCGATTTCAAACCCTTCGCTCTTGATCGGCATCGTTTTCGCGAATCGCCGATTGAACACGCGGTAACCCGTCATAATGTCTCGCAAGCCACTGTGGAACAACCGGTTGATGAGACCTTTCACGAAGTGGTTGCCGAAATTATGAAACGGGCGCTTGTTTTCATTTTCGTACGATCCGTCCGAGTGCCTGTCCCCGATAACCATGTCTGCCTCTTCGGCGAGCACAGGTCGAATCAACTCGTGGACAAATTCGGCCGGGTACGTGTCGTCTCCGTCCGCCATCACGTAAATGTCCGCGTCGATGTCGCGAAACATCGAGCGAACGACGTTGCCTTTGCCTTGCCGGATTTCTTTTCGGACGATTGCACCCGCTTCACGAGCAATTTCTGCGGTTCGGTCCTTGGAATTATTGTCATATACATAAATCGTTGCATCAGGCAGTTCGCGCCGAAAGTCGGCGACTACCTTACCAATGGTCAGTTCCTCGTTGTAACAAGGAAGCAATACTGCGATACGCATGGAAAGCCGTCCTCCACCTTCTTGAATCCCTCACACAGAATACCACGCTTCAAGCGTTGATAACAGGTTTTCGTCGGTTCTTGATGAGGTTTGTCACCCAAATGACGAAGTACATGACGCCGACAAACAAGTAGGGCATCACCGGGTACACATAGCGGTTGATCGGGATAAACGGTAACTGAACGACGATGAGAAACAGCACTAAAGCCGATAGCCATCGCAAGTAGGGTTTCCAAATGCCCAGTATTAAGCCGATGACGCCGGCAATTACCCAGACAAGGTGAGCTTGTGCGAAGTAGTAGGTCACCTTCGTGAGCGTGTCGGCGTGAACGCCAGGACGCGCGGAGAACCAGGGCGTGCCAAACAACAGGCCGAGTTTGTCCACGGTGTACCACTTCAGGTAGATGAAGGGTTCGTGTGTGAACCCTTGGATGATGCGGTGGATGGCGAGTTGCTCCTGCTGTGTCGGAGACAGGCCGTCTGCCAGATGCGTGTCCTGCTCGAAATTTGGGTCCGAGCCAAACAACAGGGGATTTCCCATATCCGTGTCTGTGAGAATAAAGTGATGCATCGTCACGACGTTGCGTATCCACCACGGTAGCATACAGAGGATGAACGTCCCCAGATAACCTGCCCAGTTGCGCATGAATTGGACGACTCTTCCGCGGTGTTCCCGGCTGAACAGCAGAAGGAGCGGCGCAAAGACGAGCGGGAGTACGGTTGGGCGCACGAGTGTCGTGATGCCTAAGGTAGCGCCGGCCAAAACGTAGTACCAAAACGTTTGCTTTCTCAGCGCAATGAGAAATGTCCAGGTGAATGCCAGAAGCGTAGTGACGTACAATGTCTCCGTCAAGAGTTGGTCGGCCGCCCAATTCACTGGCGGATAAATCATCCACAGTACTGCACCGACCACACTGGCCCATTTTGGCAAGCAGTAGCGCATGATGCGATACAACAAATAGACCTGTCCAACAATGAGGAGATGCTGGAATGATTGGACGACGTGCATCTCGATTTGGTGGTGAAATGAAGTCAGATGGGTCAGCGCGTATGCGAACGCCAAAAAGAACGGATAGCCTGGTGTCACTTGCGCGGCAGGGCCGTAGCTCCAGTAGCTGTATACGTGTTTGAGGAGAAGCAGGGTAGCAGAATGATCATAATAGACTGCGTCCCCGAACAGGTTCACGTGTATCTTCCACGCACGCGATATGAAATATAGTTGAAAAACGAGCGCCACGGCGACAAGGATGACATCTGTCAGCCACGCTCGGCGATGCTTTGGCTGTGCGTTCAAGTGTAGTTACCCTCCTGCGACTTGCGTATGAAATACATCATTTGAAAGTCTGGAGCCAAGGCCTGGCAGTCCACCTCACCCAGTTCCACAAGGCGTGCGAGGTGCGCCTGAATCGTACGCTTGGCGACGTGTTTGGCGTTTCCTAGATTGCGGTGTGCGTAAATCAGGTCGACCAGTTGGTCGGCGGTCTTTTTGCCATTGGCCAACCAGTTGTAAATTTCCCGCTCGCGCGCGAGTCGATGTAGTCGCAGTTGGCGGCTTGCCGCTTGCGGCGAAGGGATGACTGGACCGTGACCCGGCAGGGCCAGGATGGCTTGACTTTTTTCAATGTGCTCGAGTGCTTGATAGTAATCATTCATGTGGCCGTCAGGCGGTCCAATCCAGACCGTTCCGGAGCCTGCCATGTGGTCGCCCACGAGCAGCAGCCGATGCTGTCGGATGAACAGGTGCAGATGGCCATGTGTGTGACCTGGTTTGTGCTCGACTCGGATGTCGAGATGCCCGAGCGAGAGGGTGTCCGGTGGAGCGAGTAGGTCGTTTGGCGAACAATGCATCGCTTTGGCGGCCCCGGCGTGATCGAGCGGATGGACGTACACCGGCCCGGGGAAGCGTGCCTGTAGCGCTGGAATGCCACCGGTGTGGTCGGCGTGGTAGTGGGTCGCGATGTAGCCTGTGACTCGCTGGATGCCTAGTTGCCGGAGACAATCAGCCAACTGTTCAATATCCGCACCGTCCGCACCCCCACAGTCGACGACGATAGCCGCGTCTTTTTGGTGGATGACATACACGTTCGTCGAAGCGAGTGGCTCGAGTGTATGGGTCGGTAATTCGACGCGCAGCACGTGCTCGCACAGCGTTTCGGTATGTAGATTGCCTGTCACGAAACCACTTCCTCCCGCGTTCCAAATTCATGTTAAGAGTTTCGGCCAGGATGGTCAATTTCTTTCGCTTTTGCACCTGTGTCAAAGTGCCCACATATCCATATTCGGAAGACATGCGATGGGGGAGTTTTGCAAAATGTCAGGCACTGGTCATCCCGTGTGGGGAAGTGCGCTGCAGGCACTTCGACGATCACTATATGCGCAACAGGTATTTTCATCGATGCTCAGAGAGTGGGAAACCGCGGGTATCGTCGATGAATCGGCGCTGGCGCCACTGCGGCACTGGACGGAGGCGTCGACGGTTTGTCGCGTCGAGGCATTGGGGCATTGTATTCGACTTCACTTTCTGAAGCCGGACGGCGAGGCGGAAGGAGAGCGGTTGACCACGGATTTGGTCAGTTTGCTCTACAGAGCGAGGCGCGCAGACGCGAAGGCAGCGCGCGAATTAGAAACGCTTCTCTCTGCACGCCACGTCCCAGAGCCGTGGTCGGCACCCGTGCAAACGTGGCACGCGCAGCGGCGGGTTTGGCTGAAGGCGAGCCTGGCAGCCGTCAAAGCGCGGGTGTCGCCCGAAGTGTACGAGCGGGGCAAGGAGAAGCGCAGTTGATGTGGGCGGTGCCTGTCGTGGCACCGCCAATTGACGCTTCGAGGCGTACCTTTTCAGCGCGTGGTAGACTGTGGAGTGTACGGACGGGCTCTCCGTCCATTCGACATAGCGGAGGTTACATTCCATGAAAAACCAGTTTAAATTGGCCTTACTCGATCTCGACGGCACCTTATGGCGCGACGGACAAGTGATTCCGGGCGCACCGGCGTTTGTCGAGCGATTGCGCGAACAAGGTACGCAACCTGTGTTCTTTACCAATAATTCATCCAGGACGCCCAAGGAAGTGGTCGCTGCGCTTGAACGCTGTGGCATCGGGGCGCATCCAGAAGAAGTGTGCACGTCTGCCCAGGCAGCCGCGCACGCGTTGATGGCGCGGATTCCAGCGGGATCGACCGTTGCCTACGTCGGCTTAAATGGGCTTGAAGAGGCGCTTCGCGCGGCGGGGTTTACGCCTGCCCGCGCGCAAGGCGGCAATCTTCACGGTGCATCGCCCGATGATGCGGCTGCGGCCGTGATCGGGATGGACCAGAATGTGACCTATCACGATCTCGCCATCATCACACGCATTGCCTATCGCCTTGGCTGGTTCGTGTTGACCAACTCCGATGCGCGCTATCCGGTTGCAGATGGGACGTTTATCCCGGGCAACGGGTCACTCGGGGCGTTGGTCGAATACGCCTCGGGCGTTCGACCGATTGTCACAGGTAAACCGGATAGCTCGTTTGTCGAATTCGCCCTTCTGCGCTACGGCGTAAAGAAAGAAGAGGCGGTTATCATTGGCGACAATATCTACACGGACGTCTTGGCCGGCGCACAAGCGGGTGTCAAAACCATTCACGTGTTAAGCGGCGTTTCGTTTCCAGATGCGACGGACTTGCCGCAGGCTGATGAAACGGTCGAATCGGTTGCAAATATCTTTCGACAAGAACCCCTCTAAAAATCGCGATAAACGGCGTCACGGCGCCGTTTTTCTGCTTCTATGACGGCTCTTGTCAATCGTACATATAGTGGGTATAATGCAGAACGTGCATACGAAACACCACATCTGTGGTGTCTCTGGCACGCCGAATAGATTCTCGCGAGATGAGGGAGTTTCCATGAAGTGTCCATACTGCGACGCGGAAAATACGCGGGTCGTAGAGTCTCGTCCGGGTGATGATGGGACAACCATTCGCCGCCGCCGCGAGTGTGTCAACGAAGCGTGCGGCCGGCGTTTTACTACATATGAGCGACTGGAACAGCGCCCGTTGATGGTCGTGAAAAAGGACATGGAACGCGAGGAATTCGCGCGAGAAAAAATCTATCGCGGATTGATGCGGGCTTGTGAGAAACGCCCCATCTCGGTCGAACAAATCGAAGCGGTGTGCAGCGAAATTGAAAGATCTTTGCGGATGGAGTACGAACGCGAAGTCCCTTCTTCGGCCATCGGCGAGCGCGTCATGGACGCGCTCAAACAATTGGACGGGGTGGCCTATGTGCGGTTTGCCAGCGTCTATCGCGAGTTCCGCGACGTCGAGACGCTCGCAAAAGAAGTGCTGTCACTCTTAGGGGAAAAGCGTTAAATCGAACTCGTCGTCGGCATTTGTTGTTGACGGATGAATATGCATGAGCGGGGGATGCCGACATGGCAAGTGTTACGGGAGATCATATGTTGCAATTTACGGCAGAAGACATCCTCAATGCGACTGGTGAAAAGATTGTCGCGGACAGGTATTTGCAAAAAGATGTAAAGAAGGAGACGCTCGCGGTCGGGTCACTCGTCGTCGCTGTCCTGGACAAAAAGCGGGCGTATCACGAATTGGCCCGGGTCACGGACATTGACGAAGCTGCTGGCACGGTGACTGTCGAGTTGCGCGACGGTGCAAAAGAGGTTTTGCCGGTGCAACAGGTGGACGTGCTCTTGGAGACGAGTCCGCGCCAGATGTGGAAGCGCGTTGCGGCAGGTGCTGCGGCGGTCACGAATGATCCTGCGCGCTGGCAGGAAGCCTTTTACGACTTGCAAAGCCATTGGCGCTACGTGCCTGGTGGGCGCATTAACGCATCCATGGGTACGGGCATGCAGACGACCAGCTACAACTGCTTCGTCATTCCGAGTGTGGGGCCAAATCTGCGAGATTACGCCGAGTCGTTCGGCCAGACCTTGGAGATTCAGGCGCGCAGTGGTGGTGTCGGGATGAACCTCTCGCGCATCCCGCCACAAGGCACGCTCGTGCCAGTGTCGGAACGCTCGCGCAAGCTCGACTTGTGCCTCGTGCTCGACGTGTGGCATGCGGATATGGACGATTTTTTGGAGGCGGAATACCCGCACAGCACGAAGGTCGTTCGCATCAACAGCGCCTTTTTGCGCGCCGTGGAAGAAGATGCGCCGTGGACGTTTGTCTTCCCGGACACGTCTGTCGAGGGGTACGATGATTTGTGGAACGGTCGCATTGAAGACTGGCAGGCGGCGGGGCGCCCTGTGGTCGAGTCCGAATCGGTCTCTGCCAAGGAGCTCTATGACAGGATTCTCGCAAGTGACGTCAAGGTGATGCCAGAGCTGGTTGGCCCTGTGCTGTACCCTGGTGACCAGCGTAGCACCATCGCGTCGACGCTCGGCGACATGTGGGAATTGATGAAGGACGGTAAGCGCGTCAGCGTGGTTCTGTCGTCGCTGCGCCCGCGTTACAGTTATGTACGCGGCGTCAATGGTCGCAGTTCGGGCGCCTATTCTTGGGGGCAGTTGTATGACAAAGGCAACCAAGTGTTTGGTGACGGGTTCGGTCCGGTTGGCGTTGGCGAGATTATGAGCGTCGGCTGTCAACTGACGTTACAAGGCGGATCCCGCCGCGGCGCACTGATGCTGATTTTGAACGACCGCCACGCCGATATTCTCAAGTTCATCCGGGCAAAGCAGGTCGATGGCGTCATTACGGGGGCAAACATCAGCGTCGGCATTTCCGAACGCTTTATGGAAGCCAAAGAAGCCGACGAACCATGGGAAATCGGCTTTGTGTCGAACACTGAGGTGGCCGAGTTTGACGGCAATTTCGACACCTGGATTGCGTCGGGTCGCGCTGTCCAGACGACGCAGACTTTGTCTGCTCGCGAATTGTGGGATGAGTTGTGCACGTCTGCCTGGAAGTCGGCAGAACCAGGTGTCGTCTTCCTCGGACGCGCAAATCGGATGAGCAACTCCTGGTATTTCAATCCGTTGGTGGCGACCAATCCGTGTGGTGAGCAGCCGCTGCCGGCAAATGGTATTTGTAACCTCGGTGCGGTCGTATTGGCTCGCTTCGCCAATGGTTTTCGCGATAGTGGCGTGCGAACGGAATTCGCAGATAAGGATAAGGAAGCCTATATCCGCGCACTTTTGCAGAAACACTTCTCCGATGAGGAGACGGAGTTTTTGTTGCATCACATCCGCTGGGAAGAACTCGAGCGCACCACGCGCAGCGGCATTCGCTTCCAGGATGCGGTCATCGACGCGACGTATTATCCGTTTGAGGCGAACCGCGAGAACCAGATGTCGGAGCGCCGTGTCGGCCTTGGTATCATGGGTCTGCACGATCTCTTGCTCTACTGCGGGATTCGCTATGGGTCGGAACAGTCGGTCAAGCTGATTGACGCGTTAATCGGCATGATGGCCGAGTGGGCGTATCTCGAATCGGTGGAATTGGCAAAGGAGAACGGTCCGTTCCCACGCTTTGAGGCCGACAAGTTCCTGCAATCCGGCTTCATGCAGCAGATGGCGGCGGAACGTCCGCACGTCGTCGAGGCGATTCGCGAGCACGGCGTCCGCAATGTGACGACGATGACCATCGCGCCGACCGGCACCACAGGCACGATGGTGGGTTGCTCTACCGGCTGTGAGCCGTATTATGCCTGGACGTATTTCCGCAACTCTCGTCTTGGCATGTTTGAAGAGCACGCAGCGATTGTCGATGAATACTTGAAGGCACACGGCGAGGACGCTTCGCTGCCGGACTACTTCGTGACGGCGATGGATTTGAGCCCAGAGGAACACGTTCGGGTTCAGGGCGCATTGCAAAAGTGGATTGACAGTTCGATTTCAAAGACCTGTAACGCACCGAACTCGTACACGGTGGAGGATACGAAACAACTGTACGATCTCGCCTATGCCCTCGGCTGCAAAGGCATCACGATTTACCGCGACGGCTCTCGTTCCGAGCAGGTGCTCTCGCTCAAGCAAGAAGACGAGAGCGAAAACGAGTCGGGGTCGCAGTCGTCGCAAGCGGAAAAGTCAGGCGCTGTAGCAGCGACGGTCACGCCGGCACCGAGTGTTCAGGGCTACGTCAAGCGCAAGCGTCCAGATGTGCTCTACGGCGCGACGTACCGCAAGGATACGCCGTTGGGGCGCGCGTTCATCACGATCAATGACGATCCCGACGAGCACGTAGCGACGGAAATCTTCGTGAACATCGGTAAGGCGGGGACGGACGTCTATGCGGCCAACGAGGCACTGGGCCGTGCCATCACGCTGTATCTCCGGGATTCAGCGAACCCGAACAAGGAAGCTGAGTTGGTCAAGCACTTCTCGGGGATTGGCGGATCGAGTGCGGTAGGCTTTGGCAGCCGACGCATTACGTCGGTTCCGGACGCGATTGCGAAGTCTATCATTGAGCACGCGGAGACGTTTCCGATGCGGCAAGCTGCGTATGAGCAGTGGGCGAGTGGACAAGAGACGGCGACGGCAGAGTCGACCTCGACCACCGCTCAACCGGAGGTTGGAAAAACGTTGCGTTCATACTCTGTCGAGAAAGATTTGTGTCCGAATTGCCACCAGAACTCTCTCGTGCACACTGGCGGCTGCTACGAATGCGAAGCCTGTGGCTACAGTAAGTGCTGAGGTTGGTATAGGGTAGATTGAATAAAATGTGTGAAAGAGGCGCGGCCTGTCTTCTAAGACAACCGCGTCTTTTTTGTGTGTTAACAACAATCCTGTTCATCAATAGTCGGTTTACAATGATGTGCAAAGTACATTGATTGTCACAGTAATGTGATATATGATGTTGGCGTCGAGGTGACGATATGAGTCAGAACAAAATCACATCCGATTTACTGCGAGGACATACCGATACGATGATATTGCGACTTTTGTCCGAAGCTGATCGCTATGGCTACGAAATGGTCAAACTGGTCGCCGAACGCTCAGGCGGTGAATATGAGTTGAAAGAAGCGACGATGTACTCTAGCGTTCGGCGGCTGGAGGCAGACGGTGATATCGAGTGGTATTGGGGCGATGAATCTCAGGGGGGACGGCGTAAGTATTTTCGAATTACCGAAAAGGGTAAGGCCACTTACGCCAGCAATAAACGCAACTGGGAGTACGCAAAGCGTGTACTTGACACCTTATTGTAAGGGGATTGTAGGTTATGAATGAGAAATTGACATCGTATTTGAACGACGTATTTGCGCCGTATGATGGGATAAAAAGCGTTAGTGAATTAAAAGATGACCTTCTCTTGGATTTGCAGGAGCGATTCCGTGAACTCAAAGCCGAGGGTAAAGACGATGAAACGGCTTTTGAAATGACCATTGACAGCATTGGTGACATCGAGGAAACAGTGCAGGAAGTCGCTAATTTCTCTCGCTCGCTGGAACGGCAGGTACGGATTAACCTTAGTGCAACCAATCTGCAGGAGAGTGACTTTGCGGGCGTTACTTTACACAAAGGAAAATTTAGAGCGAGCGCATTGCGCGGATCCAACTTTGCTGGCGCAGACTTGACCGGTAGTTTCTTTGCGGCCAGTGATGTGCGTGACGCCAATTTCAGCGGCGCAAATTTAACAGATTGTAACTTTTTGGCCACTGACCTGGCGGATGTGACCTTCCGGAAATCTGTCCTTGTACGTACCAATGTGAACGCGTCGAGCCTGAAAGGTGCGAAGTTCATAGATACAAAATTGACCGATGTCAAACTGACCAAGACCGATTTCAGAGAAGCGACTTTTGAGAACTGTAGTTTTCACGGTGTTGATTTCAAATCTTCCGACCTGCGAGGGATTCGTTTTGACGGGCAGACGTTCATCGATGTTCAGTTTGACAAGTCCTTTCTGAACGACGTCTCCTTTAGGGGAGCGACACTGAAGAACGTGTCATTCCGTCTGCCGCTTTCTGTGACCAATAAATCTTACCTTGCCTTCAAAACTGTGTGCTTTGACGGCGCGACGATGGATAAGTTGACGTATGCCGCGCTGAAAGGCCTATGGGTCGTCGATTTGTCAAACGTCACGGTCATATAAGGCAGTGGGGAAAATGCTTGACTTGAGTGATATGCACTGTGGTAAGGGCGCGATATACAAGTCCACCTAAACGGTAATCGCACCGCACGAAATGGTGTACCTGAGAGCAGATTATAGGGTGTGGCAAATTGTAACCTCGACTCGTGTTGTTCCGTCTACATACTGCAAGCAGACACGAGGAGGGTTCACATGAACAAGCACCTTGTTACCGTACCCATTACGGGGCTAGCGTTGTTAGCGCTGGTGGGGTGCGCCACTACCCCTGATACAAATGGCGCGAACAATCACCAGGTCGCAAATTCCACGGCAAATGGGTTTGGCGTTCATGACGTGTCTAATTCATCGGGCGCGAAACGCAATATCGGTTTGAATATAGGCAATCTCACGAAAAGTGATGCAGCAAGTCAAGGGAACGAATCGAGTTCCAAAATCCGTGAAACCTCCTACGCGACGTCGTCTGCGGCCGCGAATCAGATTGCTGCCGTTCAGAAAGCGGGTAGATATCTTACATTTCATTCGAATAATCCACTGGTGAATCTCGGGTTGGGGATTGCGGCTAAACAAGATGCGGCGCTCGATCACGACGGGCTACAGTGGCAAGAAGGCAACTGGACTATTGAAACGCTGTGGTTCGACGGTAACCAAGGTGGCCAGCAAATGGCGAAGAACGTGGTCACGTACTTACACACGCACATGTTGCCCGCCCCGCATGATCACGGTGTGATCATTGTAAACAGCACCAATCCCAACTCCGCTTCTATCCAGGCGAGTACCATCATCGCTTGGCAAGAAGGCAATCAAGTTGATCAATTCAAGCAAAGCGGCAATCCGGTGAGCGCACTCTCCGCCGTTGTGAACCAAACTGACGAGAAGCCATTCGAGCAAACGTTCAAGAACTTGGGGTCTTCCAAACAGGTTTTCTTGACACCGAGCATGGGGTTTCAGGTGACCAACTTGGGCGGTGGCGCGAGCAACTTCCAGTATCAGTTTTCCAAGACGACTGACGGTGGGAAGACGTGGACCAAATCTTCCACCGGTCATTATAGTGATGTTGAAGGAATTTCTTTTACTGATGAAAAAACCGGCTTTCTGCTCAACAACTCGCCGGCTTACGCGATTACACCAGATTTATTTGTGACACATGACGGTGGCGTGACTTGGACCGAACAAAAGCTTCCGATACCTAGTGCTTACAAAAACGCCTACCGTTCGAGCAACTATCCAATCTTCTTTTCACAAATGGTCGGATTCATTCCTGTCTATGGGCAACCAACGGAGCAATCGACCACGAGGAAATTTCTCTATATGCTCGTGACAAAGGATGGGGGAAAATCGTGGACTGTATCGACCACATCACAGGGTGCGGGACTAAGCTGGCATGTAAACGGCCAGACGCTGACGGTCACCAATGGAACACAAGCGATTACGGTAAACGACCTACTTGGAATTTGGAATGTGTCAACCAAGCATTAAAATCTGAGTGATTGGTTTATCCGCAATCCATACAATTGTAGTATTGCGCAGTTGTTTTGTGCGTGTTATGATTCAAGGCTAGTTGAATGATTATCAGACATGACTTAATTTTCTGATGAGATATCCCTTGTTGCAATCGCGAGGGGCAGATCTGAAGAGGTACGGTCTGTATCTAGTTGAAGAGGTGCCAGGCAAATGAGACTAGCCAGTTGGGTTCAACATTCCGAACCGTCGTTCATTCGAGAGATTCTAAAGGCAGCACAGCAGCCGGATGTCATATCGTTTGCCGGTGGGTTGCCGTCCCCCGAATTGTTCCCAGTGCAAGAAGCTATGGAAGTTTACCAAGAGATTCTATCCAGTCAGGGAAGTGTTGCTTTGCAATACAGCCCAAGTGAGGGGGAGACTTCGCTTCGGGAGGTTATCGCCACACAACTTTTGAAGAAAAGTATGCAGATTCAAGTGGATGATGTACTGATTACCAACGGTTCTCAACATGGTCTAGATTTAGTTGGCAAGTCTTTTATTAATCCAGGCGATGTTGTGTTGGTGGAATCTCCAACTTATCTTGGCGCCTTGCAAGCTTTTGCCCCCTATCAGCCAAGATTTGTGACTGTCGATACAGATGAGGAAGGAATGATACCAGAAGCGCTCGCTCAAGCCCTTCAGGTCTATCATCCAAAATTCATTTATCTCGTGCCGACATTTCAAAATCCTACAGGGCGAACGATGGGGTTAACACGTCGTGAGCAAATTGTACAACTTTGCCAGGCTGCAGAAGTGGCCATTGTGGAGGATGATCCATACAGTGACCTGCGCTATGATGGACGTCCCGTGCCAAGTATTCGTTCACTGTGGAATGAAGTTATCTATCTGGGGACACTATCAAAGACTGTCGCGCCTGGTATGAGACTGGGGTGGTTGGTAGCCCCACCAAAATTCATGCATGCGGCGAAGTTAGGCATGCAAGCCACGTGTCTCAACGTAAGCGCTCTTACACAACATGCGGCTGCTCGCCTCTTGTCACACCCAAATCATGGGCAGCACATTGATACAATTCGTAAAGCGTATGGAGAGAGAATGCGGTGCATGCTCGATTCTTTGGAACGGGAATTTCCGAGTGGCACAGCATGGACAAGGCCTGATGGAGGATTATTTATCTGGGTGACTTTGCCGGATGGTATTCGGTCATTTGACTTGGTTGAATCGGCATATCAAAATCGCGTTGCCTTTGTGCCGGGCACGCCATTCTTTGTAGGCAATGATGGCGAGTCGAACATGCGGCTCAATTTCTCCAATTCATCGCTAGCGCAAATTGAGGTGGGTATACGGCGTTTGGGAAATGCAATAAAACAAGTAGAACCGCAAAAGGTAAGGTCCTAGTTTGTCTGCTTCAATACCCAAGCGCGCGCAGCTTGTAACACAGGGTCGTGATCCATAGTTTGTTTGACATTTCCAGAAATACTATAGCTATTTTCCTGCGAGAGTATTGTATCAGAAATGTAAACCGGGTAATCTGGATGTAATCCGAACCCTTCAATTGGGAGCACTGTGGACGTGACACGCTCTTGCCAGCTCGAAATACTGAGTTTCACGCCCTTCATAACAGAATAAACACCAGGTGAACCATCCGATCCACCGGTAGTACTCCCAAACGTGGCAACATTCGGCGCTGATGACATGAATACTGTAAAGTTTTCAGACGCTGAATAATCCATACCATTCGTCAATAGTGCTATCGGGATCGTTAAATGCGGTTTTAGTGGAGATATGGTCATAACGCCCCATTGTGTAAAACTCGTTGGTTGTGTCTGCGTTGGAAGCGGTTTTAATGGTATCGTTTGGGTTCCATTCAGACTCGATATAGTCCTAAAAGGTAGTTTTTATGCCTGGCGGAATATCCCTATTGGTTGTGGAAATATTTTGTCTAAGAAGATATGTATTTTGATGGAGACATGCTTCGTTTGGGTGAGGCATATCTCCAGATATGAACTGATATTTTGAATCAACTGGGACGATCACGGGAGACTGTCTAGTCGAACTCGCATGAATATTTAGGTCATTTATTGTCACATCTACGTCGCTCAAGGATCATCTTAGCGACTTAAGGGTAATATCACCAAATCATAGGTCTGCGGGATTAACGCCCCCGTTTGTTCAATAACTGCCAATGCTTTTTATCACATTGAATATAGTTGTTGCCTATCTTGTGAAGGCATCGCTTTATATATCTTATCAATTGCACCAGGCAAACGGCTTTTAACAAGAAATTGAGCGTTCCAACATGGTCGAAAGTCTACTGACACTATCTCAACAAACTTTTCGGCTTGTTGAATTTGAGACTTTGGATACTTTTGAGGATGGGAAATCACCTGAGCGTCCTGTTCCAGTTCCACGCCTATACCCATCGTGTGCTCTACACCCATCTGTCCCATTACATGAGAAAACGCTTGGAAAACTTCCGCAGATTCTGAAATATACATCACAGCATCAGCGATATCTTCATTCTTCGCTTGTCCATCTTCGCTAAAAATGTCATATGCTCGATTGACCCCCTCAACAGCAAGGTAAAATCCTCCACCATAAGCAGCATCGTGCATCTGTTGAGATTGCCTATACTGATACCAATTAAAAACCAACGACGCCAAAAACAATATGGACATCATTGTAATCAAAGTTCCCGCCAGTCTTTTACTCATTACCTCACTCCTTCAACCAACTCTTGCACTATTTTTGATTACAGTCATATTCGATTAATGCTGCCCAATACTGCAACAACTGTAACATACAAAAACGCTGAGTTTGGCGAATTGAGAGTAAGCGTCAAACGCAGGACACATTGAAGGTAGGTCATTCGTCGTCATTATAATCAGAAATCCCCACCGGTTACGGCGGGGACTACTGTCGTGTTATGGAGTCTTTCTCCTTGAATGTCGCACTTCGTCCGGTAAGTTCCCAGCCCAAGGCAGCAGCGCGGCCAACGAGTCAGATTCATCGTCGGGGACGTTTGGTAGTTGCTCGAACAGATAGCACAGATATTGAAACGGGTCGAGTCCATTCTCTTTTGCAGTTTCCACGATACTGTATGTGATGGCGCTCGCTCTAGCTCCGCGCGGCGTATTGCTGAACAGGAAGTTCTTTCTCCCGATCACAAATGGCTTAATGGAACGTTCACCGCGGTTGTTATCGATCTCCAGATGGCCATCCTCAAGGAACACGGTGAGCTTACCCCATTGGCGTAGGCAATAATTCACTGCCTCTCCCAAGGCACTCTTTGGGAGTATGTTTTCCTTCTGGAATTCAAGCCATGGCAAAAAAGCATCCAGGACTGGACGACTTTGCTCGAGGCGCTGTTCGTACCGCTTCTCGGGAGTCATGTCTTTTAACCCACGCTCAATTTTGAAGAGACGATTGCAATATTCCAGTCCTTCCCTTGCAGCCACGGGCGTGTTCCGTTTGGATGCGGGTAAGGCCTTGATGGCCTCGTCGAATTTCCTTCGGGCATGACTCCAGCACCCTGACAGGGTCACATCCGGAATGTCCTCGTACCCTACGTAGCCATCCACATGGATGTATCCGTGAAATCCTTGGAGGAACCTTGTTGGATGCTCCCGACTGCGCGTCTCTTGGTAGTCGTACAAAACAATGGGTGGACCGTCCCGTCCACTGCGGTAGAGCCACATGTAGGACTTCGTATCTGCGGTTCTGCCGGATTCGTGAAGTACCTGCAGCGTTGTCTCGTCTGCGTGTAAGTACTTCCGTTGTAAGAGTTCCTGGTGCATCCGGTCGTATATTTTACTCAACCATGTCGTTGCACCGGCTAGGACCCAATTGGCCATGGTTTGTCGTGATAACGGAAAGCCCTGTCGCTCAAACTGTTGCTCCTGCCGATAGAGTGGCATCCCCTCGACGTATTTCTTACTCATGATGTAAGCCACTGCTGAGGCAGAAGCTAAGCTCCCCGGAAATGCCGGACGTGGCATGGAAGCTTTCACAACAGGGGTTTCAGTTTCATGCTTCTCACAATGACGACAGGCGTAGATATATTGAACATGCTCCACGACCTTCATCTGAGCCGGAATGATTTTTATCTCAGTTCGCGTTTCAGAACTCATTTCATGCATGGCGCCACCACAGCAGGAACACACCTGCTCCTCTTCGGGTAAGCGATACTCCATTCGCTCCACGGGCAGGTCCTTTAGGAGTTCATCACGCTGACCCGGACGTTTCTTTTTTCGCTTGTAGGTGATGGTTTCCATGGTGGGCTCTTCAAGCGTAGGTTCAGACTCGACTTCGGCTTCGTTAAACAACAGCGTCTGTACGGAGTCGGTCTTGGTCCGTTCACTAGACGCAGCAAAACGTTGGTGAGTTGCTTTGCGCAATTTCTCCTCAAGCCACTCTACCTTAGACTTGAGTTCGTCATTTTGCTGCTTAAGTATGGTGTTTTCTTGCTGCAAGGATTCAACCTGTTCGGTGGTGGAACTCTTTGGTTTCGCCATGCTATATATTTCGACATGCGAGCTAAAATCCCTTGTCACAAAAGAGATTACGGAACTTTTATTTTGCCACTGAGAGACTAGATGACCGTGCGCGCGGTTACCTTTTTATGAGCCTGTCGTTGGGTGATGGACAGTCCGTCTAGCAACCACCGCAACTGCTGCCGACTGACCGTAACCGTTTCGCTGTTCGTTACGTCCGGCCATTGAAAGCGACCACGTTCCAAACGACGATAATGGAGCCAGAATCCATTCGTATCCCACTCTAGGATTTTAAGCTTGTCTCGTTTTCGGTTGCAGAAAACGAAGAGGGAAGGCGAAAATGGACTGAGCTGAAAGACCTCTTGAACCAGGACTGCCAGCCCGTCGATAGACTTACGAAGATCTGTACTGCCGCTCGCCAAGTACACCCGTTGCTCTGAATTCGCCTCATGGATGAGCATCTGCCAAAGCCTGAACGACCTGTATGAACAGTTTGGTGTTGAAGCCCTCAGACACTTCAATCCTGGCTTGACCAACCTGAACAGTGAGCGCTTCGTTACTGCTCGGTTTAATGACTGATTCCATCTCCACTGAAAGCCAACGAACCTCTCCATTTGAAGGCTTTCGTCGATTCCCTCGAAGCTTGCTGGACCAGTAGCGAAAGCGATGAATATTGATCCCGTGCACCGCACACCAGACTGTAGCCGTTTGCCCACTGGACTCAAACTCGGTGAGGCGACTCTCCCATTCTTCACGTAGCTCGGTTCTTGACATGTACCTCACTCTCCTCAGTTTCATTTGAGGAGATTATCCCACCCAGAGTGTAGCCTTACGAGGTGTGCTGCGTTTTACGCTTACAATTGAGAGGAGAGACCCGAGAGAGGAAGCTTTGAATAAACTAGTGGATACATCTCATCTGTGGCCCCTATGGCGCAAGTTCATGACGCCATAGGGGCCCATTCAATCATTCTTAGAGCACGGTTTTGCCAAACAATGACTCAACGAGTTCAACAGCCATCAGGGCCGTGCGGTTTTGCTCATCAAGAATCGGGTTCACTTCAACGACGTCCACGGAAACGATGGCGTTTGAAGCGGACAACATTTCCATCGCCAAATGCCCCTCACGGTAGGTGACGCCGCCATTGACTGGGGTACCGACGCCAGGGGCCAGCGTTGGATCAAGTGCGTCGAGATCGAGGCTCAAATGGATGCCATCTGTGCCATTTGTGGCGATTTGAATCGCTTCCTCCATGACGACCGCCATGCCGCGTTGGTCGATTTCGGACATCGTGTAGCAACGAATGCCGGCTTTGGCAATGAGCTTTGCTTCATCTGCGTCAATGGAACGAATGCCAACGAGTACGACATTCTCCGGTTTCACCTTAGGCGTGACGCCGCCAATGCTGATTAAGTCATCATGTCCATAGCCTAGACTCACAGCCAAAGGCATACCATGGATGTTTCCTGAGGGCGTCGTCTCCGCTGTATTCATGTCTCCATGTGCATCAAACCAGATGACGCCATAATTCGTGCTGGATTGCGCCATGCCAGCTAAACTGCCAATCGCAATGCTGTGATCGCCGCCAAGAACGAGTGGTATGTGTCCTTCTGACACGACCGTACTTACCATGCCACACAGGCTTTCGGAGACGGCCTTCACTTCGTTCAAATAGCGAAGTTTTGCGTTCTGCGCTTGTTCGTGCATTTCTGGTGTTGGAACGTTGATATTGCCGAGATCTTTCACTTGATAGCCAAGGTGTTTAAGCGCTGCCTCAAGCCCTGCGTACCGTATGGCACTCGGCCCCATGTCGACACCGCGCCGCCCTTGCCCAAGGTCGGACGGAACGCCGATGATACGTATCTCCTTCATCTATAACACCAACTTTCTTCTTTTGAATTTAGACCCAACCGCGATAGTGCATGGCTTCCGCCATCTTTTGAATACCGACCATGTAAGCTGCGAGGCGCATGTTCACGCCTTGCGTCGTGGCCATGTCGTAGACGCGTTCAAACGAGTGGGTCATCACTTGCCGGAGACGCTGTTCTATCTCTTCTGCAGTCCAGTAAAGTCCTTGGTTGTTCTGCACCCACTCAAAGTAAGACACGGTAACACCGCCCGCGTTCGCCAATACATCGGGTACGAGCAAAACGCCGTTTTCCGACAGTACTTTTGTGGCATCCAGCGTCGTCGGGCCGTTCGCTGCTTCCGCGACGATTTGTGCTTGTATCCGATGCGCATTGTCTATAGTGATTTGGTTCTCAATCGCAGCCGGCACAAGAATGTCACAGGGCATTTCAAGAAGTTGCTCGTTTGAAATGGTGTTCTTAAAGTTTTTGGTCACCATGCCGAAGGAATCTCTCATGTCCAACAGCTCGTCAATATTTAAGCCATTTTCGTTATAAATGGCGCCATACGCATCTGAGATACCAACGACAAGGGCACCTGCATCATGCATGAATTTCGATAGGTAGCTTCCCGCGTTTCCAAATCCTTGCACAATCACTTTTGCCCCTTGGAGGGAAAGGCCTCGTCGTTTCGCCGCTTCTTCGATACAGATGGCGACACCCTTGGCCGTAGCCGTGTCTCGCCCTTGTGATCCGCCAAGAACCAACGGCTTGCCCGTAATAAATCCGGGGGAATCAAACTCGCGAAGATGGCTATATTCGTCCATCATCCAGGCCATGATTTGAGAATTGGTGTACACGTCTGGTGCTGGAATATCCTTTGTCGGCCCCACAATTTGGCTGATGGAGCGGACATAAGCCCGACTCAGCCGCTCCAGTTCGCCGACGGACATGTCGCGCGGATCGCAAATGATACCGCCCTTACCACCGCCGTAAGGAAGTCCCACGACGCCGCACTTCACCGACATCCAGATGGACAGCGCCTGGACCTCTTCCAACGTCACATCAGGGTGGAAGCGAATACCACCCTTGGTGGGCCCAATGGCGTTGTTGTGTTGGCTGCGGTAGCCGGTGAAGACTTTGACGGATCCGTCGTCCATTCGTACTGGAATCCGAACGGTCAGTGTAAGTAGAGGCGCCTTTAACAGCTCGTAGTACGCTGGGCCGTAGCCGAGATGCGTCAACGCGTCCAGAATCACTTGTTGCGTTGACGAGAGAACATCCTGTTCATGATCCGCTGTTTTGTTTTCAGTGACCGTGCTCATTGATGTCACCCCATGTCATTCATCGCTACTCATTCATTACATTTGGAACACAGATTGAATCTTTTCGAATGCCCAATCGAGTTCTTCCTCTGTAATGATGAGCGGCGGGGCGAAGCGAATTGTGTTTTCGTGTGTCTCTTTGCACAGCAGGCCAAGGTCTTTCAACTGCTCGCAATATGGACGGGCCTTTGTAGTCAACTCGAGTCCAATAAACAGCCCGCGACCCCGTACTTCTTTGATAACTGGATTGTTCAGCGTGAGCAGTTTGTTTAAGAAGTATTCGCCCAGTACGCGGGAGCGTTCCGGTAAGTTTTCTTCCTCAATGACTTTGAGCGCTGCAACGGCTACTGCACTGCCGAGCGGATTGCCTCCAAATGTGGAGCCGTGTGACCCGGGTTCAAACAAGCCGAGAATTTCCTTGTCCGCAGCAACCGCCGAAACCGGAATAACCCCTGCGCCCAGCGCTTTGCCGATGATATACATATCGGGAATGACTTCTTCCCAGTCACAGGCGAACATTTTCCCGGTTCGCCCTAGACCAGTTTGAATTTCGTCGGCGACGAACAGGACATTGTTATCTTTGCAGACTTGGTACGCGTCGCGAATATAGCCTTCGGGAGGAATGACAATTCCTGCTTCACCCTGGATGGGTTCCACGAGGAATGCAGCTGTGTTCGGCGTAATGGCATGTTTGAGTGCGTCGATGTCACCATAAGGAACGATTTTGAAACCAGGCGTCAATGGACCAAACGCGCGTTGGTATTCCGTATCGGAGCTAAAGGAGATAATCGTTGTGGTGCGGCCATGGAAATTGCCCGAGGCCACAATAATCTCCGCCTGATTATCCGGGACTTTTTTCACGTCATAGGCCCAACGGCGGATTGCCTTAATCGCTGTTTCAACCGCTTCTGCGCCCGTGTTCATCGGTAAGATCATGTTCTTGTGTGTGATCTTGGCCAAGCTTTCGTACAGGTAACCGAGTTGATCATTGTGAAAGGCCCGCGACGTCAACGTGATTCTATCCGCTTGGTCCTTGAGTGCTTGAATGACCTTGGGATGTCTATGACCTTGGTTCAGCGCAGAGTATGCGCTGAGCATATCCATGTATCGCTTGCCTTCCGTATCCTCAACCCATACACCTTCACCTTTTGCTAGGACAATCGGGAGAGGATGGTAGTTCTTTGCGCCGTATTGTTCCTCCAGCGTCTTGGGAGATGACGTTGTATTTTGCATGGGTAATTCCTCCTTGTGTGATTTGGCACGCGATTCTTTCGCGCGCCACGTATGCTGTTCTGGACTTAAAGGACCTCTGAACTGAGTTTCGGCTGTGTAAACAGCAGTAGATAGTCGGGCCCTCCGGCTTTTGAATCCGTGCCAGACATATTGAAGCCGCCAAACGGATGGACACCCACCAAAGCACCCGTTGATTTCCGGTTGAAATATAGGTTGCCGACGTGGAACGTGCGGCGTGCTTCTTCGACGTGTTCGCGATTTGTTGTGAACACAGAACCGGTCAGGCCAAACTCGGTGTTATTCGCAGCCGCAATGGCGTCAGAAAAGGTCTTTACCTTCGTGAACGCCACTACGGGTCCAAAAATCTCTTCTTTGGAGATGCGCGCGTCTGCAGGTACATCGGCGAAAATGGTGGGGGATACAAAGTACCCTGGTTTGTCCCAAGTCTCACCGCCGCACACGAGACGCCCTTCCTGCTTGCCGATTTCGATGTAGTGCTTGATTTTTTCGTAAGCCTTTTGGTCGATAACGGGGCCAACCTGGGTGTTTGCGTTCACCGCATCGCCAATGGTGAGTGCACGTGTCTTTTCCACCACACGGTCCAGAAGGTCTTGATAAATTGCTTCATGTGCAATGACCCGCGAACATGCAGAACACTTTTGACCGCTGAACATAAACGCGGAATTGATGATGTTCTGTGCCGCCAAGTCCAAATCGGCTTGTTCGTCGACGATAATGGCGTCCTTGCCACCCATTTCAGCGATGACGCGTTTGAGCCAAATTTGGCCCGCATGAACTTTTGAGGCACGTTCATAGATGCGGACGCCTACATCGCGTGATCCCGTGAAGGTCACAAATCGAGTACGCACGTGATCAACCATGTAATCTCCGATTACATCTGCGTCACCTGGCACGAAGTTGACGACGCCGTCCGGGAGTCCCACTTCTTTCAAAACCTCATAGAAGCGGTAGGCAATGACCGGCGTTTGACTCGCTGGCTTCAAGAGGACTGTATTCCCAGAGACGATGGCAGCCGCCGTCATACCCGCCATGATTGCAAGTGGGAAATTCCAGGGTGGAATGACCACGCCAACGCCGAGTGGGATGTACTCGAGTTGGTTATCCTCACCTGGATACGAAATGAGCGTCTGTTTTCCTCGCTCGGACAACTGCAACATTTGGCGTCCATAATACTCTAGGAAATCAATGCACTCAGCTGTATCCGCATCTGCTTCAGCGCGCGTCTTTCCTGCCTCCAATAACAACCACGAGGAGAATTCATGCTTCCGGCGGCGAATCACAGCGGCTGCTTTAAACAGATAGCCTGCGCGTTCTTCTGGGCGTACTTGTGACCAAGTGGTAAATGTTTTGGAAGCAACTTGAAATGCTTCGTCGATGATGGTTTTATCCGCTTGTGCCACAAAGCCAACGATTTGCTCCAAATTGGATGGGTTGCGAGATTCCTGGCGTTGGTCCGTGTATATCTCACGACCGCCGACGATAAGTGGGCAGGTTTGGCCAAGTTGTGATGATACACGCTCGAAAGCGGCGGTAAATGCCGCTTCATTCTCCGGCTTGGAGAAATTCGTCAGCGCTTCAGGGAAGTATGGAATCACAGTCGATTTCCTCCTCGTGTACACGACGCATGTTTGTTCAATCCAACCGGATTGGAAAATAAAGTCGTTGAAATGCCGAAATGGCATTCGGTTTGAATAAGCGCTTTCAAATATGATGATGCAAAAGCGATTTGCATAAATCAATTGCCGTTATTTATTGCAGGTGCAAAAATAGTTTGCGGTTTGATTGCGCGCCCAGTAAACTGACGAAGTAGAACGGTGAATTTCAACACTTTTCAGGCAACACGGAATCATCCCGATTGGGGGGATATGCGTGGCGAGCGCCAATATCAATGACCTAGAAAATAGGACGCGATCGTTGATTCAAATGTATGAGTTTTTGGTGGATCAACTCGACGAAGGAATCCATGTTGTCGATGCATCTGGGAAAACGGTGATTTACAATCAAAAAATGGCCGATATTGAGTCCATGTCAGCTGTTGATGTATTGAATAAGGATGTGCTTGATGTCTTCACGTTCCCAGAGGAAGGCTACAGCACATTGCTTCATGCGCTGCAAACTGGACGCGCAACTTTTAATGTAAAACAGACGTATTACAACTTGCAGGGCGAATCGGTGACGACGATTAACAACACCATGCCAATTGTCCTAAACGGTGAAATCTGTGGAGCTGTGGAAATCGCACGCGATATTACCCAAATCGAACGGATTCAAGAGAACATTCTCAGGCGTGGAAAAACACGGTACACGTTTGACAGTTTGATTGGCGAGAGCCCCAATATCGTGGAAGTGATGGAGCATGCAAAGCGAGCGGCTCGGACGAATTCGTCCATTCTGATTGTTGGGGAGACTGGAACGGGCAAGGAATTGTTTGCGCAAAGCATTCATCACGCGAGCCCCCGTTCCGCAGGACCCTTTGTTTCACAAAATTGCGCGGCATTGCCAGAGCACCTCATTGAAGGCATTTTGTTCGGTACCGTGCACGGCGCATTTCCTGGAGCCATCGATAGGCCAGGGCTCCTCGAGCAAGCGGATGGGGGAACGCTGCTACTAGACGAATTGAATTCGCTGAGTTTACCTTTGCAGGCCAAACTTCTTCGCGCACTTCAAGAAAAGACAATTCGTCGCCTCGGTGATACACAGGATAGAACCGTCGATGTGCGAATTATTGCGACCGTTCATGAAGACCCATTAGACGATGTGGTCAAAGGGACACTTCGGAAAGACCTATACTACCGTCTCAGCGTCGTGACGCTGTTTCTACCGCCATTGCGGGAACGTCAACAGGATATACCGAATCTGACCGATCTCTTTGTCAAGAGATACAATGAACTCTTTGGCATGCAGGTTCAGGGTGTTTCTGACGAAGTGATGAAATACTTTCTCACCTACCCTTGGCCAGGCAACGTCCGTGAACTCGAGAATACCATCGAAGGCGCCATGAACATGGTCGTGGACAATGGCGAAATTGACGTTGTACACCTTCCGATGCATATACGCCGGCGGGTAAACACCTTGGATGACACGCCGCATGGCGACAATGGCAGTCAACTTCTCGATTATGCATCGTTTGCACAGGAGCGAAATTTACAGTCTCAGTTGTCTCAATACGAGCGCGCATACGTGTTAAAAGTCTTATCGCAAAACGGTGGAAATGTGTCTGCCACAGCGCGCGCGCTGGGTGTGAGTAGACAAAGTTTGCAATACAGGCTTCGCAAATGGAATCACACCACGTAGGGTTCATCGGTGGTGCAAAATTTTTTTGCGCCCCGCAATCCACAAAGGCAGTTGTGTTTCATTCGGTTCATCTGCAATATATTTTCTTAGTTAGAATGAAAACGGTTGCTTTATGCCGCGATAACATGCCGAACGAAGCTAGAGAAGAGGGGGAACCCACTTGGATAAACTACAGGAAATTGTCGACAAAGAAGCAGGCTTGAAGCGTGGAATGCGCAGTCGACATATGTTTATGATTTCAATCGGCGGTGTCATTGGCACAGGACTATTCGTGGGATCCGGCTACACCATCAATCAAGCCGGCCCTGGCGGCGCTGTCCTTGCGTATATGTTGGGTGGGATTCTAGTCGGCATTGTCATGGCGTCCTTAGGTGAATTGGCGACCGCCATGCCTGTGGCGGGATCGTTTAAAACGTACGCCCAAGTGTTTATCAGCCCGAGTGTCGGGTTTTTAAGCGCATGGCTGTATTGGATCAACGGAGCCATCACGATTACGGTTGAGTGGTTAGCGGCCGTCATGATTCTGCAGCAGTATTTCCCACACATTCCGAGCGTCGTGTTTTACGTGGTATTCTTCATTATCTACTTAGTCTTAAATATTATGGCAGTTGGCGTGTATGGAGAATCGGAATTCTGGTTTGCGAGCATTAAGGTCATCGGGATTATCGTTGCTTCTGCCGTGGGTATCGCAGTGATTTTTGGGTGGACCTCGCATCCGGCAATCGGTGCTACAAACTATTTGCACCATGGCGGCTTGTTTCCGCATGGCTTTGGCGCTTCATTTCTTGCACTGGTTTCCGTCTGTTTTTCGTATAGTGGCACGGAACTGATTGGGATTGCGGCCGGTGAAAGTCGCGATCCGGCGAAATCGGTACCTCGCGCGGTTCGCACGACGACGCTGCGCACACTCTTATTCTACGTGCTCGCGATGATTGTCTTAGTGGGTATCATCCCGTGGCAGTCGGCAGGCGTAAACGATAGCCCATTTGCAACGATATTTCAATTGGCTGGAATTCCGTCCGCGCATGTCATTATGGATATTATCGTCGTCACCTCCGCACTGTCCGCAGGATCCTCGTGGACATACGCATCTTCCCGTCTCATCTGGTCGATGTCGCTCGATGGCATGGCACCGAAGTTCCTCAGCAAACTCAGTAAACGGCAAGTACCTGTCCGTTCAGTGCTATTTACCATGATTATTGGTGTGGCTGGACTTTTGCTTTATAAAGTTTCACCGGACAAACTGTACACCTGGATTTTATCTGGCATCGGGTTGGTCGTCGTCATTGACTGGGGAATTATTTGCCTCGCGCAAATGGGATTTCGGCGTAAGTATGTCCGTTCAGGAGGTAAGGTGAGCGATCTCCCCTACAGAACCCCGTTGTATCCTGTGTTACCGCTTGTCGGCATTCTTGCGAATGCGGCGATTGCTGTGAGTCTTTGGTTCGTCCCTGGTCAGCGGATCACGATATACACAGGTGTGCCGATTATTGCGATTATCATGCTCTATTACTTCTTGTTTGCGAGAAAGAGGATTCTTGCAAAGCAAAAAGAGAACAGGGAGCAAATCGAAAATTCACTGTCTGTCGAACTCTCGTAAGGTTACATGTGTGGTAAATTAGGAAACGAGTGGTACGTGATTCCTGACACGTGTCTGCGACACAAGGTATTGAATCCTTGCTAGGATGGACGCGCGGCATGTCGTGCGATGAATGTAAAGGGAGTTATACCTATATGCAAATTTCAATGGATGACTTGGAGTTGCCGTGTTGGGATTGTAAAGGTAGTGGAGAAGTGACATCTGAAGAAGGCACACTCGTAACATGCGATAAGTGTAGCGGAACGGGCGTCATACTTACGACTTTGGGGCAAACATTATTGTCCTTTATGAAGAAACATCTCAGGCAATGATGTTGTAGGTACGAAGGCCAAATCACTCAGGGATGCGCGAGCAAGGGGAAGGAGGCATCGAATGATTCATTTGATGATGACGGCTTGTGTTCTTGGCTTTGTCTACAGTGCTGCCCCAGGAGCAGTGAACACTGAAGCATTACGCAGGGGATTACAGAGAGGTTTTGTCCCTGCATTTTTGGTGCAACTTGGAGCTCTCTTGGGGGATTTGGTGTGGGCCATGATTGGTTTGACAGGCGTTGCTCTTGTATTTCACTTTTTGACCGTACAAATCATTTTAGAAATTGCGGGCGTAGCTTTTCTACTTCGAATGGCGTGGCTGTCTTTTCTAGATGCGCGCAAGCCACTGGATTTCAGTGTGAATCAAAATACGACGGAACATCGGGATTTCATGACAGGCATTATTTTTTCATTAGCGAATCCGTTTGGTATCGCGTTTTGGGGTGGTATCGGTGGAGGATTCGCTGGTCATATCGCGGGCATGTCACTAATTGATAAACTGTTGTTCTTGTTCCTCGGCTTTTCTGTTGGAGCATTTGCTTGGTGCATCGGTATTTCGGCTTTGGTCGCATGGTCACGCAAATTCATCGGCGACAAGGTGCTTCGTGGAATCTTTACAGTGTCGAGCTTGGCAATGGCGTATTTCGCCCTGGAAATGTTATGGACGTTCGTGCACAGTACATTTTACCCTCTGTTTTCTCATCGTTTGCGTGTTAAATCCAGTTGATGAAGTGTGTCAAGCATTTAGGCGGGACACTAATGGGGGTAGGTAAAATCATCGAGTTGTTAGAACGGAAACGATGAAAAACAACGAATGGCGATGCTGGATGCGTAGCATCCGAATTAAGGCTCTGTAACATGAGGGTCCTTCATTTGAAGGGCCCTCATGTTGTGTTCACGGAAGGTCCTATTGATTCCGAACTTCCGAACCTGCAACTGTGTTCTGTTTGCGGTGGCCTCGGTTCGCCTGGATGGCCACCGCGACGACGAAGACGCCTGCGATACAGGTGATGACGCTTGCGACCCGCAGCGCTGTGCTGGCGCCAGTGGTGAAGGCGTCAATAATACCCGTGTGGAGCGCGGGCGCGGTGCTGATGGCTTCGGCGACTGTGCGTGGTACTGGCACATCGTGTTTGAGATTCTGTGGCAAGTGCTGGATGAAACTTGCGGTCATCACGGTGCCAACGACTGCAACGCCCAGAGCGCTGCCCAGTTCCCGGGTTGCGGATTGGAGTCCTCCCGCGATACCTGCTTGCTCAGGCGGCAGTGCAGCCGTGATTTCCGCGGTCAAGCACGGCAATGCGAGCGTGAGCCCGACACCGATGACGACAAGCCACATCGCGTAGATGAAATAGGGTTGGTGCACGGCGGAAGCCAGGCCGAACAATCCGATGCCAATGAATACGAAGGCTGCAAACAGCGTGACGGGAATGCCAATACGCCGCACTAGGCTGGGAATCCAGCGCGTGCCGATAACCATAGGTAACGTCATCGGGACAATCGCAATTCCGGCTTGCAGGACCGAGTAGCCACGGCCGTATTGTAGGAGCGAGGCGTTCAGGTAGAACAGGCCGAAGCTGCCGAAGAACAGCACGAGCATTCCCAGGCTGGCGCTACTGAGCAAAGGTATGCGGAACAGCCGTGGATCCAGCAAGGGATGATGCGCTCGCAGTTCAGTGGCAATCCACACCGCACCGAGTACGGCACTGGCTGCGAACGCGACGATGACGACGGCGCTTCCCCAACCGCGCTCGGGTCCCTCAATGATGCCGATGAGGAGGGCAATGGTTGTCGCGACGAGCAGGGCGGTGCCGGCCGGATCGAGGTTGCGAGGGCTGTGACAGCTGCGTCGTACGGCGAGTGCCACAAAGAGTGCGCAGAGCAGCGCAATCGGCACGATGGCCGCGAACAGGACTCTCCACGATCCGCTGGTCAGGAGCGCCCCTCCGGCGATGTTGCCCACGAGTCCGCCTAAGCCGGACGTCACGCCCCAGATGGCCAGGGCGCGGCCACGCCGTTCAGGTGCGGTCGCATGAACTAATACCCCTACACAGTTCGGAAGCACGAGCGCCGCTCCGACGCCAGTGATTGCGCGACCGAGGAGCAAGATGGGCACGTTCGCGGAGGTGGCCGAGATGGCCGCGCCTACGGCGAATGTGACGAGCCCGCCCATGAGGACGCCTTTGCGCCCAAACCTATCCCCAGCCGCGCCGCCTGGGATGACCAGGCAAGCGAACACGATGACATACGCGTCCACTATCCACAACAGCTCCGATGAGCTTGGATGGAGTCGACTGGCTGCCAGCATCGGCACCGCTAAGTTGATGGCGGCGACAAGGCCGACGACCAGGATGGTGCACGCACATACGCACGTCAGAACAAGCCCCGAGTTCCGTGACGAGTTCATAGCACCTGGGGATATCGCTTGTTGAGCGCTCATCGATTTTCCTCCTCGGTAGACGGGGCCATCCACGCCATTGCCCTAGTCATGAAGACAAGCATTCCTGCTACCTCCTTGTAGCCCTTTGGTGGGCTACAAATCTACAAATTCCGGTCACTCGTACATCGTTAGAGACGCGATATCACGTGCGTCTTCTGATGTTTCGAGACACCGTGTATTCAAACTAACAGATTCGGTGCATGGTGTCTAGTAATTATCTGAATCTCGGCTAGTGGGAAAAGTGAGCAGGTGATGACGTGAGATTCGTGGGTGGTTGAGGAGACATGGACAAGGTATACGGTCTCCATGTATTGTGAAGACATGGAGATGGACATGCACATGGACAAGGATAGGGAACATGGTCGGGGTGGTCGTCCTCGAAGTGAGCAAGCGAGGACAGCGATTTTGCATGCGGTGGATGACCTGTTGTTGGAGATGGGCTACGCCGCCGTGACGATGAAGGGCATCGCACAGCGCGCTGGTGTATCCAGGCAGACCGTCTATCGGTGGTGGTCACATAAGGCGGAGATCTTGTTTGAGGCCAGTGTGATCGACGCACAGCAAGAACTCGCGGTGAGTCCCGCTGCGGATCCTTTAGATGACCTCACGGCATACTTGGAAGCGCTGATTCGTTTCCTCGCGCACTCACCGGCGGGTGCCGCTTATCGTGCGCTTGTCGGCGAAGCACAGCACGATGCTGCAGTAGCGAAACTGCTCTCTTCGAAAGATCTGCTAGGGGACAGCGCCAGGGTTGTGATAGAGCGTGCCATTGGCGAGGGGAATCTACCCATTCCACTCGATCAAGCCACCGCCCTGCTCATCGGACCAACCTTTTTCTGGATTCTCAGTGGACGCAATGCGGATCATCTTGTTCCACGGGAACTGGCCAAGGATTTCATCCACGACCTTCAAGCGCGACTGTCGCATTAAACCGGGACACTGTTTGGCACCGGCGGGGGCCCGTGTGATGGACCCGACGATATCGTTCTTTGGGATGATGGTGTAGGTCAAGGCTCGTCGGCAGTCTGAAACTTTTGTAGGTAATGGCCGAATGTTAAAAGAGGCCATATCGTGTTGTAGCTGTGAAAATGAATATAGAATCCACCTGGAAGTTCTCCGCCTGTCGGGTAGGAGGTGGTCCAATCGGATTGGTCCTTTCCCATAGCCAAGATTTCCGTAGACAAGAATCGAATGCCATGCTCAATCGCGGGCATGGTGTGGGAAGAGGCTGTGATTAACGCGTCCGTTGCCCAAGCGGTTTGCGATAAGGTGCTTCTGCCGAGTGGTACGTAGGTATGCCTTGTATCGCTCAAGCAAGATTCTCCCCAGCCCCCGTCCGCGTTTTGGATATCATGGAGCCAAGCTACCGCGCGACGAATGGAGGGGTGACTCGCGTCTAGCCCAGCCGCCAAGAGCCCCGTCAGCGCGGCCCACGTCCCATAAATGAAACAAATTCCCCATCGCCCATACCACGATCCGTCAACTTCCTGATGTTTTAGCAACCAATTGACGGCTCTCTGCACAACCTTGTCTTTTTGGGTATATCCCGCATCATTGCAAAGAAATTCGAGGGTTCTGCCGGTTAAATCGGGACATGACGGGTCCGTGAGTGTAGCCTTCGCCCCATCTATGGCCAAATTGGATACGATACGTTTGTTTTTATTCCGTTCAAATGCAGGCCAGCCGCCATCCGAATTCTGCATAGACAAAACCCAGTTTAACCCCCGCCTCCAAGCGCATTGGACACTGGAACTTGTTTTCGCCGAGTGGGTGATTGCACGTAACGCTGCCGTTGTATCATCGACATCCGGAATGAGTGTATTGACGTCAGAAAACCCCCAGCCCCCACCGTCACTCCTTGCGTCTGGAGGTTCTATATCCCGGGTTTGATGGTGCTGGCGCACGAGTAAATAGGTTTGCGCTTTACGCACCATTGTGGTCGTGTCAATCTGGGGAATCGTTTGTATGGCATAGCTCAGCAACGCCGTGTCCCACACCGTGGAGGTCATATTTTGTAAATGGGCCCCATTCGAGAGTGGATAGATGAACGATTTTAATCCTTCGATGGCCTGAACAATTGTTGGATGATGCTTCGGATATCCCATGCCAAGTAGCGCATAAATCATAAAGAATGTAGCACTTGCGTAGCTCATCAGTGTTCCGTCTTGCTCTATGTGTTTCAATACAAAATGTTCTAACCTCTGTAGAGACCAAGTTTTGACGGATAGAGGGCTTTTTCGAAGTTGGGCTTGTTTGTGTGTCCGGTTCTCTTTCCGTGTGGGTTGCAGCAGTGAGGCGCTTAAATCCGGTAAATAGGGCGATGTGGCAGGCGTTCCGCAATGCGCAGCAATGAGAACTGGCGCGATATGACCACGTGCGTAACCGACGAAGTCAAAGAAGTTCACGGGAAACCACTTTGGCAGCAATGTCCAGATTAAGGGGACCTTATAGTGTTTCCATGGAAGTTGACCCGTACATGCTAACATTGCTCTAGTAGATGTCCCAATTTGCGCCAATCCGCCATGTTGACGTATGAAGTGCCTGGCTTGTTCGAGTGGTTCGTCATCTGTCGTGTCATGGCCAGCTGAAAGTAATGCGTAGTATGATTCGACTGTTGCAGATAAATTTCCCCATCCCGGCTCGTCATGAAACAATGACCAGGCACCATGGTGATTTTGGAGGCTCAAAATTCGGGAGGACAGGGGTTGTATCACGTCGTTGTCAGCAAGTCCCAAAGCGCGAAGGAGTAGTATCATGTAGGCGTCTGTCATCGGTCCACTTTCGCAGCAGTATCTCCACGATCCGTCCATGGCCTGATCGTTCTCCAATCGACGCACCAATTTGTCAACCGCTTGCCTCACCTGTTCTATCATACGGATTCCTCCAGCGACCAAAACAAATATCTGGAGTATAAAGTACGTGACTCGTTATGGAGGACGCTACGGATAAGTGCACAGTCATCCGCTTCAAGACCTTCGACAAAATCCACGCGATATAAAGATAACTGTCCGTACAAGCAGATCTGCTGGATGAATAAGGTGACACTTAAGTGTGATTACTGGGTGAGGGAGGGGATATCAATGGGGATTGATCCGTGGCTTATGTGCAAATTTGCATACAAAATGATGCATCCGGTTTATTACCGACGGGCTCGTGCAATTCTCAAATCGTACGACTATGCAGCACTACAAGATCCGTATGCGGTTGGTTGCATGATTGACAGCCTATGTACAGCTTGCCGGGATAAGCTCACGCCTGCACAACGCGCCGCAGCCACTCGATTCGTGATATCACAACGGTGTAATCCGGCGAATCCAAGCCATCGGGCACGCATGCGGAGAATGGTATTCGGCTATTGACTGTTCGGCATTGGACTGGATTGGTGAAAAGACGCACATGACCAGCATGCACTCGTTGGAGACAGCGGGTGCATTTGTGTTGATGAATCGCAATATCGTGAAACGCTCTGAAACATCTACACGACATGAAGAAGGGCTCTCGCGTGGAGAGCCTTAGAGGGACTGCATTATCCACCGGTGCAGCTAGCTGCTCATCTTGGTTGACGCAGATTAGTAAGCGCCGCCCGTCGCGCAACTTGCGCCACCGCCGTATCCATAACCTGGAACGAGCAAGAAGAACAGGACGAAGATGATGAGGAATACAACCGCCCAACTGGTATATAACCCAAATGTTCCACCGTACACCAATCACACCCCCTCCCGGTACACGTCATAGGGTACGTAGAATGTCATTAACCTGTATTGGACAGATATCTTGGGATATCTCAGGCGGCCAAGCCTGAATTCTCATCCCAGCATTTTTGTGGATGAACTCGAGTTATAGATGGTTTCCAACAACGTTCCCACTTGTTCGGCTAAAACGTGAGGGGAATAAGGCATTCCATTCGTTAGCCACCATTCCACGATCCCTGTGTAAGCCGTCCCAACAAATCGTAAGAAGACTTCTTCACTGACGTCGTCACGGATCTCATTTGTTTTATGGAGTTCGTTTTTGAACTCTTCGATTTGAAATTCGAGGAACCGATTACGAAAGTAAGGCGCACCCTTACTTGCTAGCATAGTCGAAAAGAATGAGTAGTTACTTTGAAGGTACTCGAAGCAGATCTGCGTTGCAGGTCTCCAGTCCATTTCACACGCCGTTTCGCAGAGTTTTCGGAGTTTGTCGATGTACTCTTCTGTGAGTTTATCGAGCAGGTCGAATTTATCTGCGTAGTGCAGGTAGATGGTTTTTCGGCTGACATTTGCTTTATCCGCGATATCTTGTATCGTGATCTGATCAAAATTTTTTTCAGACATCAATTCAATCACAGCTTGTTTAATCGCGTGTTGCGATTTGATAACTCTTCTATCCACTTTCGTCATTGCGTGGGTCATCTCGCTTTACGTCGGTGATGGATGTGTAACAGTTTCGGTAGATTTGTGTAGTAATTCACGGATTCAAGTGATTTGGGCATTGAAGCCATCTGGTTTCCTATTACAATGATACACAGGTGTTACCTAATACATCAATGTGTCTTACTTGCAACTTGGTGGATCTGGTAAACCATTTCCAAGGCTGCCCTTTTGCGGGTTACCAGGAGGTTAGTTCATGATTCAAGCGAATGCACGTGCAGTTTTTAATCCAGAGGGTCCCTTTCAATTGACCACGATTGAACGCAGAGATCTCCAACCGCACGATGTTCTTATTGAGATTAAGTATGCTGGTATTTGCCACTCAGACATTCATACCGCTCGCGGAGAATGGGGAGAGGTTCAATATCCGCTCGTTCCAGGCCACGAAATCGCCGGCATTGTCACGCAGATTGGTTCGGAAGTCACCAAATTTGCTGTTGGCGACCGAGTTGGCGTTGGTTGCATGGTTGACTCTTGCGGGGAGTGCGATAGTTGTCGCAATGGAGACGAGCAATACTGTCTTAACGGGAACGTTGGCACGTATGCGGCTATCGACAAGTACGGTCAATATACCCAGGGCGGCTATTCCACGCACATTGTCGTAACGGAAGGTTTTGTTGTACGGATTCCAGATAGCATTCCGTTGGATAAAGCGGCACCGCTTTTGTGTGCTGGAATCACCACATACTCACCACTTCGCCACTGGGGCGCAGCTCCTGGCAAGAAGGTTGCTGTCGTAGGGATGGGCGGACTTGGCCATATGGCAGTAAAACTTGCGCATGCCATGGGTGCGGAAGTCACTGTTTTATCGCAAACGCTGAAGAAGAAAGAAGATGGGTTGCGTCTTGGCGCCGATCATTATTATGCCACGAGCGATCCGGAAACTTTTGAGAAGCTGGCCAGTTCATTTGATCTCATCGTGAATACTGTCAGTGCAAAGATTGATTTGAACGCATATCTATCGCTTCTGGCAGTGGATGGCACGATGGTCAACGTCGGCGCGCCACCGGAGCCGATGCCGGTACAGGTATTCTCGCTGATTCCTTATCGTCGTTCGTTTGCCGGATCAGTCATTGGTAGCATTCGCGAAACACAAGAAATGCTTGACTTCTGTGCGGAACACGGCGTTGCACCAGAAATAGAGGTCATTTCTGCGAACCTGATTGATGAAGCCTGGGAGCGCGTGCTCGCTTCAGATGTTCGATATCGATTCGTGATTGACATTAGTACGATGGAAAATGAATAACAGAGAATCATCGAAATAGGTTGGCGGCACACCGTGTAGGTGTGCCGTTTTTTTAGTGTTGTACCTCATTCAATGTATTTACCTCCGACGTGAGACGGCAATTGTTCGAGCCCCAATATAGTCCGACTGGACCACTCTAAACTATCCTTTCGGTGCATGTGCAAAAGGGCCGGCGATGTGACAATACAGACATCAGCAGCACACAGGGGTGACGAGTATGAAAAGAATTGCACTGCTCACCAGTGGCGGGGACGCGCCAGGCATGAACGCAGCGATTCGCGCAGTTGTGCGTACTGCATATCACTTCGATTGTGAAGTGCTAGGCATTCGACATGGCTATCAAGGATTGCTTCAAGACGACATCATTCCACTAACTCCAAGCTCCGTGGGTGACATTATACAGCGCGGTGGGACGATTCTTTTGACGGCCAGGTGTGATGCGTTCAAGACGGATGAGGGATTGGCACAAGGCGTTGCCACCTTGCGGCGCGAAGGCGTGGAAGGGCTGGTGGTCATTGGTGGGGACGGATCGTTTAGAGGTGCTTGTGCCCTCGCACAACATGGCATTCGCACGATTGGTATTCCCGGCACGATAGACAATGATATTCCTGGTACGGATGAGACCGTGGGATTTGATACGGCATTGAATACGGCCGTGGAGGCAATTGATAGGATTCGAGATACTGCAAGTTCGCACGACCGGACCTATGTTGTCGAAGTGATGGGCCATCACTCAGGTGCGATTGCACTTGCCGTAGGAATGGCGGCAGGGGCCGCATCCATCATGATTCCAGAAGAGGAACCGGACTTGGAGCGGGTCTTGCGCCAGTTAAATCAAGCCGCAGCGAGAGGAAAGAAACATCCGATTGTCTTGGTGGCCGAAGGCGCGGCGCATGCGATGGAGGTCGGGGGATTTTTGAAAGATCACATCGCATCTGAAGTGCGCGTGACGGTGCTTGGACATATCCAACGTGGAGGTGCGCCGTCGGCTCGGGATAGGATTTTAGGGAGCCTGTACGGGACACAAGCCGTTCACCTGCTCTTGGAAGGTCGTACCAATCAGATGGTTGGTATGCGTTGTGGCCGGGTGGAGGCAATCAGTTTTGATGAGGTGTTCAGTAGTGTGCATCAAACCAATCTATCACTTCACACGATTGCCGATATCCTTGCAGTCTGACGTTCGTAAGGGGGAAGCACGATGAATGTGTTGATGGTCGTTGACGAACTTGCTGATGTGGATGCCTTGAAAGCGTTGAAACCGTATTTCGATCCGGTCGAGGACTTGCAACTGACGGTACTGTACATCACGGATGATAAGAGTTGTATACAATTGGGCACCGACGAGCACCCACACTTTGTATTGCCAGATGCGGAACTCATCTATCGGGATGAAATCGAAGATCGGGTATTGCGGACGTTTCGCCCATGGCACGAACGGGTGCATTTTCGGCACGAAGTCGGCGACGACGTCGTGGAAATTCTCAGGCGAGTCATCCGGGAGGCGTCTATCGACCTGATAGCACTGAATCCAAGACAGCACACGGACGACGCATACGCCGGACTTCCTCTTCGGAGGATTGTGTTACGTGGTGACGAACAACCGGTTTCGATAGAGGACGCCGTGAGAACTTGAGCTCGCTGCGTTGCGGGGGATGGATGGATTCGCGGGTTTCATAACCGCGCGGTTTGCGGGAGATTGCTTCGGCGAGGAGAGGTTATATGTTTGTACCGGTCGGTGTGTCAGGTCGCCATATTCATTTGACGCAGCAAGATGCGGACGCGTTATTTGGCAAGGGATACGTGTTTGAGAAATTTAAGGCATTGAGGCAACCTGGACAGTTCGCGTGTGCAGAAACGGTGACCTTGCGAGGGCCGAAAGGCGATATTACACATGTTCGCGTACTAGGTCCTGTTCGCGCATATTCGCAAGTTGAAATCTCCAAAACAGATGCACGCGTGCTTGGTGTCACCCCGCCGGTGCGTGATTCGGGCGATATCGAGGGGACACCGGGTATTGAGGTCATTGGGCCACATGGGTCTATCTGTTTAGAAAGCGGGGTCATTCTCGCTCATCGACATATCCACCTGCATCCTACGGACGCCATGCAACTGGGCGTGAAGGATAAGGAATTCGTCGCCGTAGAGACAACGGGTGAACGGCAGGTCATCTTGGAGAAGGTGCTTTGTCGGGTCAGCCCAGATTATCGTTTGGAATTTCACGTCGATACAGACGAAGCAAATGCGTCCGGTTTGTCAAATGGTGATACGGTAAAAGTGATTCAAGTGGACGTCATCCACGAAATTCGGACGTTCATTCCAGAAACCGTACTCGTGCTCAACTGTGGAAGCAGTTCTGTCAAATATAAACTGTATGCTATGCCTACCGAACAAATGATTGCGAAGGGCAATATTCCACGAACACCGGATCACCCGTTGGAAACGACCTTAGCCGACATTTTCCAGCAGGTTGGCGATGACGTCGACTTGGTCGCCCATCGGATTGTTCATGGTGCGGATTTGTTTTCGGCATCGATACGAATCACGGATGACGTTTTTCAGCAGATTCAAAGTATTTCTCACCTAGCTCCACTCCACAACCCTGTAAATCTCGAGGGGGTGGAAGTCGCAAGGCGCTTTTATCCGGACATTTCTCACGTGGCGGTATTTGATACGAGCTTTCACCAGACGATGCCGCCGGAGTCGTTTTTATATCCCATTCCATATGCGTACTATGAAAAACACAAGATTCGTAAGTACGGATTTCACGGCAGCAGTCATCGTTACGTGTTGGAACGCGCAGTTCAAATGCTCGATGCACCGAAAAATAGGCTGCGCCTGATTAGTTGTCACATTGGCAACGGCGTCAGTGTCACCGCGATTCGCAATGGTCAGTCCTACAATACGTCGATGGGGTTGACGCCCTTGGCTGGCGTCGCAATGGGAACCAGAAGTGGGAATATCGATCCCGCTATCATCCCGTTTCTCGAACGTCTCGAGGGGATGACGACCAATGACGTGATCGACATTTTAAATCACCAGAGTGGCTTGTTGGGCATTTCCGGCATTAGCAATGACGTTCGCGTGCTGTTGGAACACGAGCAGCAGGGAGACGAGCGGGCTCGTCTGGCACTAGATCTGTTTATTTCGAAAATCCACAATTACATCGGCGCGAGCCTGGCGAAACTCAATGGTGCCGATGGCCTCATCTTTACGGCAGGGATTGGCGAGAATAGTCCGGAAATTCGCGAGAAAATTTGTTTAGGATTAGAGTACGCGGGTATTTACCTAGACAATCAGGCCAACTGGGAAGGGTCGGGGGAGCGGGTCATTTCGAGCCCGTATTCACCCATTAAGGTGATGGTGATTCCGACGAACGAGGAACTGATCATGGCGCGCGATGGCTACTGGCTGTCTCTCGAAAAAGCTGGGGTGACTGGTTGAGGTTGAAAGGTAGGGTATCGCGAAATTTGCACATGGGGTTGGGATGACATAAGCCCAACCCCAATTTGCATGATGATTTTCACATGTGACGATACATTCAAGACTTTGGGTGACGGGCGCCCAAAAAATCGGTACTGTTTGTGCTTTAAAATGGTCCAAACGGACTATATACAATTAGTCCGTCTATATCTCGCTATCGTTTGTGGACGGAGTTAGGATGAAATTAACCTAAAATGAGATCACTTCAGCATCCAGAAAGCTGGTATTACAAGATATGAAACGGCTATTGGAATACCTCATCTCAGGGGGTGGTCGTTTGGATAAACGGGTCATGTTGTTTACGGTCCGACATGAAAATTTGATGGTAGCGATTGCAATCGCTGGACTTGCGGTGTGGGGCGGGATGACGGGACATCCCGCGTTTATCTTTGGACTTGCATTGGTTGGCGCGACAGCGTATTTTGCCGGCGTCATCATTGCAGTTTGCATGGCGTTCTTGTTTATGGGATTAGATTTGTTTTTGGGACATATATCTTCCGAGTCGTCGAGTGCTGTGATATTGCAGTTGATAGGTTACTGTTCTGTCGCACATCTGGGATATAAGCACAAGACGTTACGGGAGGAACAACGAACGCTCAAAAAAGACCATCAGGTGCCTTGGGCAGTCATTAACGAAGTTCGAACGTCCTTGTCCGCCATTCGGTTTCTTTTATTTCCTCTGCAGGGCGATGACACGTCAAACGAGGAATTGAAGAAGGCGACCAGCGAGCTTTCACGCCTTGAGAAGATATTTCAGGACATTGAACGAGAAAATCACGAAAATCCGCGGAAATAAGAGGTTGGAAGCTGAACTCATAGGAATGACCGATATGCGCCTGCGTCATGGTGATGGATGAGCTGATTTGACTAGTCTGTTTGGATATCACAAATTAGTTCCTTTGTGTCTGATGCGCATCGCCGAAAAACAAGATAATGAAGCCATCGAAGGAAGCGTAGCAATCGCGTGCGCTTCTTAGGAGGCAAGGACGATGGTCAAATTTCTTCGTGAAAACCCGTATGCGAGAATGGTTCTGACGGCACTGCGAATCTGGATTGGTGTGGAGTGGATACGAGCGTCCTTGGAGAAGGTGGGTTCTCCGGTTTGGACGGGAAGTCAGGCAGGTGTAGGTGTTTCTGGATTCCTACGCGGGGCGATTGCGCAAAGTACGGGTGCGCATCCAACGGTAGAGGGATGGTATGCAGACTTTATCCGCGACGTGGCACTGCCGCACGCGAAAATTTTCAGTCTGGTCGTGAGTTTCGGCGAACTGTTGGTAGGCGTTGCGCTGGTGATTGGTTGCTTTACGACGTTTGCTGCTCTGATGGGTGTATGCATGAACATGGCGTATTTGCTGGCAGGCACGTCGAGCACGAATCCGAACATGCTGATATGGGAGATGTTTTTGCTGATAGCTGGCTATAACGCAGCTTATCTAGGCCTCGACTATTTTATCATTCCATGGGTGAGGAGACGTTTTCGTCGCTCGCAAAATACTTTGAATGACAGTTCCGGACATAATCCTAAGCTGTTTGCCTGAAGATGGCGGTAAAAACACAACCGAGAAAGTTGATGTATTAAATCACATTGCGATATGACTGCCTCGTTTCGGGGCAGTCATATTTGCTCAATCGCCCATTACGTATTCGCCTCTGCTTTACGCAGGAGATAAAATAGCCAAACCCATACGGATTGAACCATGAGGTAAATGACGAACGAGACGTTGATTGAGTAGCCGTGGCTATAGTGATAAATACCGCATCGTTTCGCGACCCATTCCATGCAGGTTGAAAGAGGCGCCCAACAGAGAATGTAGATGGGGCTAAACTTGGCCCTGATGTGTAGGAAGTCGTATAGGTAGAAAAATATATAGCTGACGGGGCCGTACATCAGGTACGACAAAAAGTCGATGAACTCAAACTCCGAGCTGTCATTGACGTCGTAAAAACTGATGGGGATCACGCTGAGGACGTGATCGAACAAAAATCCAAATGTGACGCCGCACATGAAAAACAAAGTGGATAGCTTCCATGAGAAGCGGCGTGGTAGAAAATATACGACGATGCTCCCCAAACAAACGGCCAATAAAACAGCCCACTCATTGGTGTTCAACTGGGTATCATACACGGTCAGACGAATCATCTCTGCTCAAACCACTCTCATTAAAATTTCGATACCACCAGACCAAGTACCACGAAACGCTAATAAATCCCAAGTACATCACGAGGGTGCTACCCATATGCGCAACGAACGAGTGGCGATAGGTGATGATTTTGAAAAAATCGAGTATCCAGTCGAAAACGGCCAGCCCACCCCATAGGCATGTGGCAAAAAACCACCGTGGTTTTTTGTCTTCCGAACGCTGTAGCGCATCGACGGCTATCATGATGAGGACCGGAATGGTAACGATGCGGACGATGATAGTCGAAAATGCAACCATGGGGGTCCGCTGGATAGTTACATAGTGCAGGTTCACGTCGAACACAGTAAAGGTCGCCGTCGTGAGAATGAGAATGACGCAGTACAGAAAGGCGAAATCCAACACAGATAATCTCTTCTGTACAAGCGAAAACAGAATGACAGATGAACAGGCAGACAAAGCAGCGAGTGGTAGTTGCATTTGCATTTGGCTGTTCCTTCCCACCGAAATACTTGGGTGACACCTTATTATGTTTTACCGGGGACGTCACACTTACACCTCGAATCATTACAGAATTCGACATATTTCTGCTGTTTTCGGCATGTTGGGTCGTTTGTCGATGATAGGGGCAGATTTATCTTGCACTGATTTCAATTAATATAGTAGAATACAGATTGTAAGTAACGAACTAGACATATTGTGGATGCGGAGGAAAACACGAAAATGGCAAATACACAGGAACTGCTCACGGCGCTTCGTGAACGGCGCTCGATTTACGCGATTAGCAAGGAGTCACCCATCTCCGACGAGCGCATTCAAGAAATTATTGAAGAGGCTGTCAAGCACACGCCGTCTGCGTTTAATTCGCAGAGCACGCGCATTGTGGTGCTGTTGGGCGAGCAACACGACAAACTGTGGAACATCACGACAGAAGTGCTGAAGGCGATTGTGCCGGCTGATCAGTTCGCATCTACGCAACAACGTATGGATGGCTTCCGCGCTGGTTACGGTACGGTTCTGTTCTTCGAAGATATGACGGTCGTTGAGGACTTGCAAAAGCAATTCCCGCTGTATCAAGACAACTTCCCAGTGTGGGCGGAACACACCAATGCGATGCATCAGCTCGTCATCTGGATGGCACTTCAATCGGAAGGGCTTGGCGCGAATTTGCAGCACTACAACCCGCTCATTGACGAGCGCGTCAAGACGGAGTGGAAGTTGCCAGAGAGCTGGAAGCTGGTTGCCCAAATGCCGTTTGGCAAGATCGTTGCACCGGCAGGAGACAAAGCGTTCAAGCCTGTGGCAGATAGGCTGAAGGTATTCAAGTAAGCCGTTTCGCATTCAAGTTGACAAGAATGTAGCGTACGTTTTTTCTGCGCGCATTCGGGTATAATTGAAGAGAACAGACAACATAAGGGCGGTCATTGACCGCCCTTATGTTGTTGCACAGTTGTCCATCTCCATAAAATCTCCATCTGACATGCATATTTCCGCTCTATAATCGTAACGTGGGCAGGTAGGCGTTGATTGAAGACAGAGACAGAATTTGTGGTTGGGGAGATGTTCTGACATTGATCGAGACGGAAGTCGAACAGTCGACATCCTTTGTCCGGCGTGTCGTATACGGGGCTTGCATCGGATGTGGCTGTTTTTTGGCTGCATTGTTTATTGGCATTCTCGAAGGGAAATTGCTTTCCACGATTTCGCTGATTGGCACCTCTATTGTGTTTGAAGCGCAACCCGCTGCGCTCGCCAGTATCCCGCTTCGATTTCATCCGCTCTCCGGGGCGCTCATCAGCATTCTGGCCAACTTGATTTCGATTCCCCTGATGGTGTTGACGTTTAACGAAATCATGGAGCGCTGGAAATGGGTCAAACGCAAATTGCAAAAGGCCGAGAAGTGGTCCCGCAAGTACGGAAAGTACGGTGTGTGGATACTTACGTTGTTATCGCCTCTACTCGGCGCCTATGTGTCGATTGCGGTTGGCTTTGCGATGCGCTGGGATGTGCGCTTCGTCTTGACGAGTGTGCTGATTGGTATGATTGGCTCTTCTTTCTTAATTGCCTACGGTGGTGAATCTGTCGCGCATTTATTTGGGGTTCACACGTAATGCCTCACGTATTCTAACAAACAGGTGATTTGATGGCTCAACATATCTTGGTGGTGGACGACGAACCGAAAGTGCTTGATGTCATCCGGCCGTTTTTAAAGCAGGAGGGTTTCACTGTCAGCACGGCCACGGATGGCAATATGGCGATGGAGATGGTGAATGAAAGGCAGCCGGATCTTATCTTGCTGGACTGGATGTTACCCGGTAAAAGCGGTATTGACGTCTGCAGGCAACTGCGGGCGACGTCAAATACGCCGATTATCATGGTGACTGCGCGAACGGAGGAGGCCGATAGGGTGTTGGGCTTGGAAATCGGCGCCGATGATTATATTGTCAAGCCGTTTAGCCTCCGTGAATTGGTTGCGAGAGTGCGTTCTGTGTTGCGGCGGACGCAGGACGCCTCCACCACCCAATCCGTGTACGTCCGCGGGACGCTGAAAATCGATGAATCCAAATTCAAAGTGTGGAAAGGTCAACAGGAAATCTCGTTGACCCCAGCGGAGTTTCAAATTTTAGTCACTTTGGCGGCAAAGCCAGGTGTCGTATACAGTCGATTGCAGTTGTTGCACGCTGTCATGGGCGACGCGTATATGAACTACGAGCGTACAATCGACAGCCATATCAGCCATTTGCGCAAGAAGCTGGAGGACAATCCGGCGGATCCGAAGTTTATTCAAACGGTACACGGGATGGGCTACCGATTTGGTGATAACTTGTGAAAATATCTGTTACGCGCAAGTTATTTGCCATCATTGCCGCACTCATCATCTGTATGTCTGGTGCGTTTTTCGTGTTGGCCCACGAGGACTTGGAGCGCTTGTTTCAATCGTACGCCTCCCAGGCGAGTGAACGGAATGCTGTTCAGTGGGCGGATTTGGTGAGTTACTTTTATGAATCCGAGGGTCACTCGTGGAAACATGTGAGTGCTGACCTAGAGGACGTATTGGCACATGCAAGAGCCAGGCAAGATTTGCCCGAGCAATTGGTCGTTGTCAATCACAAGGGGCAGTCGGTCGTTGAAATTGGAACGCCGCTTGGTCAGCACGATACGAATTTGGACGCCACGATTCCGATTATCGACGACGGACGGCAAATTGCCACGATGCATATTTATGGCCTTGGGCTTGAAGGGCTTTATCAAATTGAGAAGACGGTACTCCATGCGATGACACTCGCCTTGATGTGGGGCGTCATTATCGCCGCCGTTTTAGCATTGCTGACTGGCGCCTTGATGGCGCGCCGCATGACCCGGCCATTAAAGCAGATATTAAAGGCAATTAAACAAATTACGGCAGGGGATCTAACGACCCAGATACCCGTTGCCACGGCGGACGAATTTGGTGAGGTGGCTAGCGCATTTAACCAGATGACGCAACAGTTGTACGCCACTGAGGAAGCCCGCAGACACCTGGTCGCGGATGTGGCCCACGAGCTGCGCATTCCACTGACGATTATGCAGGGACAGTTGGAACTCGTGCAGCAAGGTGTCAGGACTGTGAAACCCCAAGATCTATTGCCGCTGCACGACGAAGTCATTCGCCTGTCGCGACTTGTTCAGGATTTGCACCATTTGTCGCTGGCGGAGGTCGGTAAGCTCGAGTTGCATAAAGAGCGGGTGGATATGGCCATGTTTCTCCGCAGAATTGTCGATAACTTTGAAGTCGAGGCGATAGATCACGATATCCAGCTGACATTGCGCGTCGAGGAATCGGCGAATGTGTGGGCCAATGTCGATCCCGACCGCATGACACAGGTTTGCGTCAACTTGTTGGGGAACGCCTTGCGCTATACCCCGGACGGCGGGCGTATCGACGTTTTTGTAGCAAACGAGGCCGACGCGCTGCTTCTGGCGTTTTCTGATACTGGCCCAGGAATTGATGCTGACCACTTGCCGTTTTTATTTGACAGATTTTATCGAGGCGATGAAGACCGCTCCCGACAGACCGGTGGGACGGGTCTTGGTTTAGCTATCGCAAAAGAGTTTGTCGAGGCGCATGATGGCGCCATTCGCGTAGAGAGCTCGCCCGGTACTGGGACAACCTTTACGGTGTATTTACCGCTCTTCAAGGGGGATGCCACCAATTCGTGTGGATAAGTTTGACGTGGTTGTGTTTCGGGCACTGAACCAGCATGCGGGCAGTATCCCGGTGCTTGATGCAATCATGACGTTTCTCGCCGAATATGCGCTGGAGCTGGATGCGCTATGGTTGATTGTCGCTTGGTTCACCTTGCCAAGGGAAGACGAAGAAAAACGGCATGCACTTGTCGTTGCGGTGGCTGGTGGCGCGCTTGCACTGCTCGTCAATGTCGTCATCGGTACCCTTTGGTATCGTGCAAGACCGTTCACCTATGCCGGATTTGGCGCACACAAGCTGATTCCACATTCCGCGGATGGGTCATTTCCAAGCGACCACACGTCTGGTGGATTCGGCATCGCCAGTGCGTTGTGGGGACAAGGTCCTAGGTGGCTCTGCTGGACATTCACGATTTGTAGTACAGTCGTGGCCGTTGCCCGCATCTATGTCGGCGTACATTGGCCGACAGATGTTATCGCCGGTATGGTGATTGGCATTGGGGCCGGTCGACTGGCGCACGGGTTTTCACGACCGTTGCGCGTGGTTACAAATCTCGGTTTGCGGATGTTTCGCATGGGACAGTATGCAGGACATCTTAGGAGATAAACGGCATGTGACCAAACAATTTTGTCATCATGGGCCCGACAAACGGAATCTCCTGTAACGTGCCCAAGGGAACAACCCGCATGTATAAAATGCAAAAGAGGTACACCAGGCCGCCAATGACGAGACTGAACGTCACCTGCAAAAGCGGAGAGGTCGCGGCGAACGTCGTTTGAATCTGATGAATTGGAATGGCGGCCAGGCCTGTGGCAATCACCATTTTCGCTAGACGTGTAAAATTCATCGACATCGAGACCAGGTCTCGCAAGAAGTAGAGACTTAAGAATGTAGCTACGATGCCGCTGATGGCAATCGACGTCGCCACGCCAAAGATCCCCTGTCCAGCTTGCCCGACGAAATAGTAGATACACCCCATGCGAATCCCACTGGTCAACAAAGTGACGACAGTCGACAGCGCTGCCTTGTTCAACCCCTGAAGAATCGCTGAGAGCGGCTCGAAAATGTAGATAAATACCACAGTTGGCGCAAGGTACACCAGGAGTGCGCCCGCTAGATGGTTTTTGTATAGGGAATGGGCGAGATCGTGTCCAGACAGGATGAAGAACACGGTCGCTGGCAAAGCGATCATGAATGTCGCTTGAATGACCTGATTCAAACGGTAACTGACCAACCGTGTGTCGCGCATCGCGGCTGCCTCCGATACGGCAGGAATGACGGCCGATGAAATGGACGATGACAACACGGTCGGCAGAAATAAGAGTTCTGCCGCCATGCCGAACGACCCATACAGGGCAGTCGCCTGTGCCCGGGCAATGCCGACATGGGCGAACGCGATGTAAATCATCACGGGTTCAGACGCGTAGGCGACAATGCCGCAGAGATTGGTCAGCGTGGTCGGCAGTGCGACTTCTACGAGATCGTGAATCGTCTTTTTAATGTGTCGCGCGCGCGGCAATTCGGCTGGCGCGTTGGTCATGAAATGTCGATCCCGCCCAAAGAACCGCCAGAGCATATACGCATAGCCCGCACATTCACCAATTCCGGCTCCAATCATGATGGCAAGCGCCCCATATTCAATTCCGTGTGGATTGAGCAGCACGACGAGTGGTATGGTCACCGTGGTCCGTACGGCGGTTTCAAGAATCCAAGCAGCCGCAGGGGGGCCTTGATTCTGTGTCCCCATATAGTAGCCGCTCATAATCGCGGAGAGACAGACCACCGGGATACGCAAAATTGCGCCGATCAGCGGCAGAAATCCGAGTGGATCTAACCACCGGGCACTGATAGCCGGCGCCAGTGCGATGGCGGTCAGGCAAACGCTCACGGACAACAGAATCACCGTGATATGGGCTATCCACAGCGCACGTTTGACCGCAGCGATGTTCCCGAGTGCCAGGTTCTCGGCAATCACCTTGGAAAGTGCCGCGGGTAAAGCGAGTGTGGAAATCGTCAGCAACATGAAGAAGATTGGGTGGATGGTTTGGAACAAACCAAATCCCTGCGCACCGAGCTTGCGGGCGACCACCACCTGAATCATCATGCCCATGATCTTCGTCGTCGCTCCGGCTCCAGCGAGGATCACGGCTCCTTGTAGAAATGATTGTTTAGCCATAAAGGACTCCTCATGTAGGTAAGGACTTGACATCTATAGGTATGTCCAGAAATGCCTTCACATGCGCCCAGTTGGTAAACAAGCTGCAAACGGCTAAACTACATAGGCAAATCATTTCTCGGCCGGGGAGGCACAGACAGATGAAGATGGAAGGGAACACCATATTGATTACGGGCGGCGCGTCGGGGATTGGCTTGGCGTTTGCCGAGCGGTTTCTCGAGGCGGGCAACGACGTGATTATTTGCGGGCGCCGCGAAGATAAACTGCAAGCGGCGAAACAAAAATATCCGGCGCTGCACACGCGGGTTTGTGATGTTTCCAAGCCGGCTGATAGGGAAGCGTTGTATACATATGTGACCAGTGAGTTTCCAGAGTTGAATGTCCTCGTCAACAACGCGGGTATTCAGCAGCGCGTCGATGTGCTGTGCGCCACGAGGGATTGGAATGACTATAGTCAGGAAATTGCCGCGAATTTGGAAGGGCCCATCCACTTGACATTGCTGTTTGTGCCCCACTTAAGATCCCGTGAGTCCGCGGCGGTCGTCAATGTCTCCTCAGGCTTGGCCATCACGCCTGCTGCGTGGGCACCCATTTACAGTGCCACAAAAGCCGGCTTGCACGCCTTTTCGATGACGCTTCGGCTACAGTTGGCAGATACGAACGTCGAAGTCATCGAGATTCTGCCGCCAGCTGTGAACACGGATTTGGGTGGCATCGGCCTGCACACGTTTGGTGCGCCGTTAGACGTTTTTGCAGATGGCGTATTTGACGGATTGCGGTCTGGAAAATCCGAAATTGGCTTTGGCGGGACGCAAGAGCGGTTGCAATTTACAAAGTCCGAGGTCAATGAGGCGATGAGATCGATGTGGCTCAACTTTCTGCACAATAACCCCGAGTTTCGCAAAGACGTGTGATTGCACCGGTCGTTGATTGACCTCTGGATAGTTGAGGTGTAGTGGGCAAGGCGATGACAGGAAAAAGGTTTTGTGTCGCCGAAACAATCTGTTATGGTCTCAGGGCCTGCGAACCTGTTGTGGCGAGGACGTGTGAAAAGATGATTGTCATTCATTTGATATATTATCTGATATTTGCTGTCGACTTGCTCACCGCTTTTACAATTATTTTTCTCGAACGACAAAATGCGGCGGTCACGTGGGCATGGCTCATGGTTTTGCTGTTTATCCCCATTATCGGGTTTTTACTGTACGTGTTTTTGGGACCGCATCTTGGACGCATTCGCGTGTATAAAGTCAAGCGCCACAATCGGCTGCTGATTGAGGGACTGGCGGCTTACCAGAAGGCGCGCATTGAGACGGGGCAAGTGGTTTACAAAGATCCGATGACGCATCACTATCGGGACTTAATCTACATGAATTTGGTGAGCAGCTACGGCTTCTTCACGCAAGATAACGAGATGCAGATCTTTACAGAGGGTCACCAAAAGTTCACGGCTTTATTGAATGACATCCGAAATGCTAAGCATCACGTGCATTTGGAGTACTATATTTTGCGCAGTGACCACTTGGGCAAACAGCTGTTGGACGCGTTGGTCGAAAAGGCAAAGTCGGGCGTGACGGTTCGATTGCTGTACGATGCGGTGGGGAGTACTTGGACGAAAAGGTCGTTTTTTCAACCGCTGGTCGAAGCTGGGGGCCAAGTTGCGGCGTTTTTCCCATCGCGAATCCCGTTCATGAATTTCCGGATGAATCACCGTAACCATCGAAAGCTCGCGATTATTGACGGCGTGTATGGATATATTGGCGGGTTTAACATTGGCGATGAGTATCTTGGCCTCAACAAACGGTTTGGCGCATGGCGCGACACGCATTTGCGGGTGGAAGGCAGTGCCGTGTTAGAGATGCAGGCGATGTTTTATCTAGACTGGAACTATGCTGCAAGTGCCCCAATGCCCATTGACGCCAGTTACTTTCGCGTGAAGGACTATACCGGCGACGTGGGGATGCAAATTATCTCCAGTGGCCCCAACAGTGAAGTTGAACAAATCCGCAACGCCTATATTAAAATGATTCATGCAGGTAAACACCACATTTACATTCAGACACCGTACTTTGTGCCGGATGAAAGTCTCTTGACTGCGCTAAAAACTGCCGCATTGGCGGGTGTGGACGTTCGGATTATGCTGCCGTCGAAGCCGGATCACCGAGTGGTTTACTGGGCGTCGAGATTTTACCTTGGGGAATTGCTCGCAGTGGGTGTAAAGTGTTATCTGTACACGAAAGGCTTCCTGCATGCCAAGACCGTCGTGGTGGATGGCCATATTGCGTCGGTCGGAACGGCCAATATCGATATTCGGAGTTTTAAATTGAACTTTGAAGCCAATGCAATGATTTATAGCACGACGGCCGTGGCACAGCTGGAGCAGATTTTTGAGGAGGACTTATCGTACTGCGAGGAGTTGACAATGGAGCGCTATCGCGGTCGTTCCCGCGTCGAGAAGATTGCCGAGTCGTGTGCCCGTCTCGTGTCGCCGATTTTATAGAGCTGGGCGTTCAATCAGCCCAGCTCCGTTTCGTCAGCGATTGGCGTGGGCCTAGTGAATTGTAAAGGCAATTTGCGTGCCCCCACCAATCAGCGGCGTCACGGTGGAGAACCCTGGTCGTAAATCGACTGTGACGGTCAGGTTGTCACCCTTTTGAGTCAACTGGTAACTGGTTGCCCAATTTGCGTCAACGGGTGTGGCTACATCAATCGGATAATCGCCATGTCCGACGTGCTTCAGTGTGACAATAAACTGCTTTCTATCCGACGTGATGTGCGGGTTTACATAAGTGTGTTGCATATCTCCATGAGTCAAGATGAAAGTGATTTGATTGTCCGCGAACTGGATTTGCTCCAGCGTGAGTTGTGGTGCGGGCGAAGGTGCCGATGTGTTGTTCGCTGTCCCTGTCGATGAAGCATTCTGAACCCGTAAGCTATTGCTTGTCGAATGGTTCGACAGATGGCTCGTCGGGTGGTTGTTGGTGCTTGCATTCTGGGTGGTACACCCGGACAGGGTAACGAAGGACAAACCGGTCGCCAATGCAATGCAGCACAACATGGTTGGTTTCATATTCGACCTCCTGGACCAAAGGACTGGGCGTGGCGCAATTGAAGTGGTTCCCATTGCGTAGGATGGATGAGTTCTCGAGAAATTATCACATGAGGAGGATGTATGACAATGTCAGATGCGTATAAGCGCGTAGCAGGTGAGCGTGCGCTCGATTATGTGAAGGACGGGATGGTGCTCGGCCTCGGGACGGGATCGACCGTATACTATACGTTACAAAAACTGGGGCGTCTGGTTCAAGAGGGGTTGCAAATCAAGGGGATTCCGACGTCCAAGGCCACGGAAGTGATGGCGAAGGAGTTGGGCATTCCGCTGACCAATTTTCGAGAACATCCTGTGCTCGACATCACGATTGATGGTGCGGACGCCGTCACGCCGAAACTGGAACTGGTGAAAGGCGGCGGCGGTGCGTTGTTGCGCGAGAAATTGGTTGCCGGTGCCTCGAAGCAGATGATTGTCATTGTCGATGAGTCGAAGCGTGTAGATTCTTTTGATGGTGTGAGTATTCCCGTGGAAGTCGTTCCATTCGCAGTCGAGACGACCGTTGAACGCATTCGCGCGCTGGGTGGAAGGCCGACAATGCGCCAGGACGGCGATGAACTGTTTGTGACGGACAACGCACATTATATTGTGGATGTGACGTTTGCTTCAGTGCCCGACGTGGCAGCGTTGCACGACCGCCTAAAACGCCTGACAGGTGTGGTGGAAACCGGTTTGTTCCCCGATTTGGCGAGTTTTGTGATTGTGGGCTCAGCGCGCGGCGTCGACGTGGTGGAGCGGTCGTGATTCGGTCTCCATTTTGCCAATGCCGGACTTGACCAAGGCATAGGCCACGCTGCCTGTCGAATATGGTCTTACCAAGTGGGATGTTGATACCGTTCAACAATCGCTCGAACTTCGGCGACAGCTTCCTTTGGCAGGTGTTTCACTTGTTCCGCGAGGCGAACGACTTCGGCCAGTTCTTCCGAGGTCATTTGTCCCTCTAACAGGTTCATTTGCCGGCGCCGATGGTGAACCGTATTGGTGGATATGCCGAACATTTGAGCAATCTCGGCATCCGTTTTGCCGAGATCGAACACGAGGTGACGCAGCTGTTCACGGGATAGTAGATGAAAGTCTGTCTGTGGCAACGATAAAACCTCCTTTTCCATGGTTTTTTCCAAAAGTGTGCAGTTCTATGCACGGATGAACCCCTGGGTCAACCCAATCCGACACATAGCCGTGGTGCGTGCGGGGGATGTTACATATACGGAAATGGGGGGATGGATGTGCAGGAACAGACGCATCGCAAGCCGGGTCACCCGTTGCGGAAGTTCGATGTGACGCAGTTGGACGAATGGGCGGATGAAAACGTGCGGAAGTTTGATGTTCAAGCGACCGTCGAGAACACCTCCCGCAAACCGAATCCAGAAGATGGTGCGCGCCTTGAAACAGCACCAAAGCGGAGGACGCCAATCGACTGAAGCACGGCGGATGCACTGCATCCGCCATTTTTGACCTCATTCGAATACTTGCAGCTCTCGTTGAATTTCGACATGTATCGCCAGAAGCCGACGGAATTTGAAGCTTTCGCGTCAGTCTGCTAGTGTGAATATGCTAGAGTGCGATAGAGCGAGGAGACTTCACCATGACTTCTCAAATCAGACAGTTTTTGGCGGACTGGCGTATCATGTCAATGATAGGTGCCGGCGTCGTCATTATTGGCGTACTATTATATTTGGACCGACACCACCGGGTTTCGCAATTGATTCGGTCGTGGGGAGCCATTGGCATCATTGTGGCGATTATCCTGATGTTATTGTGGTGCTTGACACCGATTCCATCGGAGGGCCTGTTGGTTATTTTCCTGCGTGTATATGGCGTCGGATGGGGTACGGTGTATGCGTATTTAGGCTCTACGCTCAGTGCGTTGGTCATCTTTTTTATTGCCCGTCACTTTACGAAGGTGTGGTTGTCGCGGGCTTCGGCGCACGAACGGTTTGAACAAGTGAATCGTTGGGTGAAGGATTGGGGGAGTCTAGGTTTATTGATAGCCCGCATGCTACCCGTTCCTGCATTCGTCGTCAATTATGTCGCTGGAATGGTACCGGCCATCAGTTTATGGAGTTACCTGTGGACCGCAGTCGTCGCTATTTTCCCATACTACTTGGGTGTTGCGCTGGTTTTCCAAGGAGTTTTTGGGAACTGGATTTATATTTTAATTGGTATTATCCCATTGTCAATTGTCGGATTGGCTGGGTTTCTCGTGCGGCGGCGCAGCCATCACCACGCAGACCTGCACCGAAGATTTTTCAGATGGTATATGTAAAATACAGTCTGGTGTCGTAAAAACGTGATGGCTACAATATAGTAGAAACCCCGAGGTGATGCAGTTGGGAGAGCACGAAAACCTCGACCAGGTACGGAAATTGGATAGTATTCTCGAGCGGTTGTCCCGTTCGATGAAAACTCGTCGAGAGGTCGAAGCAACTGGGTTAACCACCACCCAATTATTTGTCCTGCGGTATTTGTCTTTAAATGAGAATGCCAAGTCGTCTGATATTGCAAAAATTGCCGGCCTCAGTCCTGGCGCAATTACGCAAGTCTGCGACGAGTTGGTGCGTTTAGGCTATGTGGAACGAACAAGATCTAACGAAGACAGGCGGGTCGTCTTCGTGAGGTTGACGGAAAGTGGCGAGGCGCGCATCAAGGAACTATTGGCGCGCCGAGCAGTCCGCCTCAGTCAATTGTTGGACAAGATGGGGCGGGAGGACGCGGCGGCGCTGACACGGTTATTGGAACGGCTTGTCGAAGTCCTGGAATCAGAATCTGAAGAATAAGGGGGTATTTCGATGAAGGTAGGCTGGATTGGATTAGGAAACATGGGTGTGCCGATGGTTCGCAATCTCGCGCGTGCAGGCGTTGACGTATGCGCCTACAATCGTTCGCCCAAGGAAACGGAACTGGCCGGTGCGCGTACGGTGCATTCGCTGACTGAGGCGGTGCAAGGCAAAGACGTGGTGGTGTTGATGGTCTCCGACATCGCCGCAATCGAGGATATCTTGTTCGAGCATGGGGCCGCTGCGGCGATGTCGGAGAACACACTCGTGCTCAACATGAGTACCATCGGCGTCGACGAGACGGTGAAATTGGCGCAGACGTTGCAAGGGCGCGGTTTGCGGTTTATGGATGCGCCGGTACTCGGCTCTGTGAAGCCCGCAGAAAATGCGGCGCTCACCGTAGTCGCTGGTGGGGAAGCGACGGACTTCGAGCAGATGAAGCCCATCTTCGACGCAATTTCCAAGGCCGCGTTCCACATTGGACCATGCGGCAAGGGCGCGGCGATGAAGCTACTCGTGAACGCGTATTTGGGAATGGCGGTTGAGGCGCTGGGAGAATGTCTTACGTTCGGCAGGGAAAATGGCTTATCCGCCGAATTGATGCTAAGTGTTCTTGAAAATAGTGCGGTCTGGTCGCCGATGATAGCGGGCAAGCGAGACATGCTGCTCAATGAAGAATACGGCGCGCAATTTGCACTGCGTCATTTGACGAAGGATTTGGGTCTTGCGATTCGCCAGGCGACGCAAGTGGGCGCCGCCATGCCTGCGGTACATACGACGCTGGACACATTTCAAAAAGCGGTGGCTGACGGGTACGGCGATGAGGATATGATTGCTGTGCTCAAGCACCTGCGAGGACAAAAACAGGCATGAAGCCGGGTGTTTTTTTAGATAGGGATGGGGTCATTAACGACCACCGCCACTATATCAATGGTCCGGACGATTTTTATCTGTTTCCACAAGCACCAAAGGCAATTGCAGCACTGAATCAGGCGAATCTGTTTGTCGGCGTCGTGACCAATCAAGGTGGCGTTGGACTTGGCTACTTGTCGCAGCTTTCGTTGCAGGCGATTCACGAGAAGATGACCACGTTATTGGCCGAAGAGGGCGCGTATCTCGATGACATCATGTACTGCCCTCACGCGCCCAAAGAGGGTTGTGATTGTCGAAAGCCAAAGCCGGGCATGATTGAATTGTTGGCCAAGCGCCATGAATTAGATTTAGCGCGTTCTTACATGGTTGGAGACCGAGACGTCGACATCTTAGCAGGTCAGGCAGCCGGGTGTAAAACCATTTTCGTTGGCGGTGGAACGCTGCCAAGCCGGGTGGTTCCCAATGCCCACGTCGCAGACATTGCAGCGGCGGTGGATTGGATACTGCGCGACGCAGGACAGACACAGCTTTCATAAGATGTAGCGCAAAGCCCAACATGGGTTAGGAGGCGCTGCTTGTATGTTGCCTGTGACCAACTTCGATGACGCACTGTACGGTTGGTACGAAGAACTGGACGATGCGCTTTGGACCACCCTACCGGACCAAAATGTGTTATCCTGGTGGATGCGGGCGTCTGTCCCCGTCTCCGCGCTACAGTGGTTGACAACTGGATATCCAGTGTTGGCGCCGTATTATCCGGCGAGCGCAGTGAACGGGTTAATGGACCCTACAGCACCCTACATGGGCTATTGGTGGCCATGAGGTCCGTTGAGAGAGGCTGTCGCGCCTCTCTTTTGTGTGTTGTTACCGCGGTCACGTACTAAAGGAGATGTCTCATTGGACCTGAGTATCATCATTCCGTCGTTCAACGAACGGGACAATATTGTGCCGATAGTTGAGCGAATTCATACAGCATTACGAGATGAGCCAATCCGCTATGAGATCTGGTTCGTGGACGATAGTACGGATGATACCGTCGATGTCCTCTCCGAGATGGAAGCGGTGGACAAGCAGGTTCACGTTTACCATCGGGACAGCGAGCGGGGACTGGCGAGCGCAGTTGTCGCAGGGTTTGCGCGGGCTCGTGGCGAGTATCTGATTGTGATGGATGCCGACTTGCAACATCCGCCCGAGCTCCTACCAGAAATTTATCGGAACCTCGCGGCGGGCAGTGACATCGTCATCCCGAGCCGTTTTGTCAGTGGCGGTTCAGATGGTGGCCTCGGGCCATTGCGCAAACTCGTGTCATGGGTAGCGAGGGTCATCGGTCAACTCGCGCTGCGGCGATTACGCAAAATATCTGATTGTACAAGCGGCTATTTTGGCGTGAATCGCAATGTGGTCGATGGTGCTCAGTTAGATCCAATTGGGTGGAAAATCTTAATTGAGGTGCTGGTGAAGGGCCGCTATAAAACGGTTCATGAGATTCCTTATGAATTTTTGGCTCGCGATGCCGGCGAGTCGAAAATGAGCATGCGGGAACAGTGGAACTATTTCCGTCATTTATTTCGGCTTGTTTCTCAAAGCCCGGCGGATAGGCGGTTCTTTTTGTTCTGTGCGATTGGTGCCAGTGGCGTTGTCGTCAACTTGGTGGTGCTGTCGATATTGAAGTACGCACTGCGAGTTCCAGATACGTCGGCGTCCATTATTGCCTCGTTGGTGGCCATGTTGAGCAATTATATTTGGAATGACCAAATTACCTGGCGGGCGTCTGGGCAGCGTAAATGGAATATCAAACTGCCGTTGTTTATCGGCATTTCACTCGTGGGTATCGCTCTGACGACGCTCGTCATGGACGGCTTTCGAGCGGTGGGAGTCGCTGTCCCGATTGGACAGGTCATCGGAATTCTCGTATCGACGGTCTGGTCGTACATGATGAACAATCGATTGACATGGAAAGACACACAAGAGAAGGTTCGTGAGGAAGTCGTGGTCACGCGGGAAGAAGGACGGATTCGGTCCGTCTGACTGTATAGATTCAGATAAAACGCCTCCGCCAAGGGAATTTCCTTCGGCGGAGGCGTTTGCCGTTTACGACGTCTGTTGTGTGCCAGGTGGATGCCAGCACTGTGTCGTCGCCGGATCTTGTACTGGATTCTCCTGCACAATACCGTCTTCAAAAAACTGCTTTGCGACGTATCGCGCCTGATGTGGGTTGACCACCCAATAGCTCAAATCGCCGGTTCCGCCTGCCGGATCGTGAAAAGATCCGGGCAATGTCTGTTCAATCGTGCGATACTCGGCGTATTTATGCGCGTTTGCTGCTAATTTACTCAAATCGACGAGCGTCATATCCGTGTCGACGCTGTGCACGGCATCCATGAGGATACTTGGGAGTTTGGGGATTGTCTGTGGCTGTAACAGACGACTCTTTAGTGCCACTAAAAACGCCTGTTGCCGCTCGGTCCGCCCGATATCGCCGAGTGCGTCGTGTCGGTAGCGGACGAACGCCAGAGCCTGTTCCCCGGTCAGCGTTTGTCGTCCGGGTTGAAGATTGATAATGCCATGGACCGCGTCACCCGTCTTGTAGTACATGCGCTTGGGGACGTTTATTTCCACGCCGCCGATGCGGTTAATCATGTTGACTAGTCCATCAAACCGGGTGAGTGCATAGTGATCTATCGGCAGACCAATTAAATTTTCGACAATCTGAACGGTCATCTCTGGACCCCCGATGGCCAATGCGTCATTTACTTTCCGGTATCGCCCATCCGGAAAGGCCACTTGGGTATCGCGAGGAATCGATAATAATTCAATTCGGTGGTGTGCGTCGTCGAGGCTGGCGACACAAAGTACGTCAGAATTGCCGTTGAGATCATCTTCCCGGGCATCCGTTCCAATAAGGAGAATGGTCTTTCGGTCAGGTTGCGGTGCATGTGACAATCGAATCGGAGGCAGCGCCGCATGAACGCGATGTGGGAAGAGGACGCGTGCGGTAGCAAGCGTGCATCCGCCGACGACGGTTATAAATAGCGCCATCGTTGCAAGTAAACGAATCATCCGCGAGAAAGTAAATTTCCGATCACGGCGTTCAGACATTTGGGGCCCACTCCCATCTCCTTGTGATCATGCGTATTGTCTCAGAAGATGGTGCAGGTTATTCGGGTTGTGATGCACTTTCGCATAGAACGAGGGAGCCAGACGGATACGCCGTCGTGGACGAACGCTGGCTCCCTGTCATTGCGTGAACGACTTTAGGTTGGATTAGTTATGGGTGAGGATTTCGTTGCACTGGATACAAATATAGCGGTATGATTCGGCGAGCGTTCGCGCCTGAACCGGCAACCCGTCGCGAATGACGACGCTTGAATCGAGTTGGACGATGCGCTCTTCCCGGAATGAGGTACTATTGCACTTTGGACAGTGAATTGCGTGTTGACTGCTGGCCATCTGTGACTCATCTCCAATATGTAAGGTTTACAATGATAACAGTGACGTGCGGCTTGCTGTGGCTCAACAAGTGGCGCATACAACATGTATTATAAGTGTGGCGCGGTGAAAGGGTCAAAGACGTTGTGCATTGCGCCGCTTTTCAAAGGGATTGGAGGCGTGCTGGTGATTCGCGCAGGGACTTGCGCTTTTCAAGATCACGACTCGTTTTATCCGCGGAGCATTTCACCCCGGGAACGGCTTCGGTACTACGCGCGGTATTTTTCAGTAGTCGAAATCGACAGCACGTTCTACGGGTTGTTGCGTGCGGGCACATGGGAGAAATGGCTTACGCTCGTACCCGATAATTTTCTGTTTCACGTCAAGGCTCACAAGGCGATGACGCTGCATGACCGTTCGTTAGACAGGGACGCGCGGCGGGTACTGGTGCGCGAGTTTATGGACAGCCTTGCACCCGTGCATGCGCGGGGTCAACTCGGATGTGTTCTGCTCCAGTTTCCACCGTGGTTTGGCGCATCCAGAATCCATGTCGCGACTGTCGAGCGAATTGTGGACATGTGTCAAGGCTATGGTGTCACGGTGGCCATTGAGTTCCGCGAACGCAGTTGGTTTGCCACTCCTGAACGCAGTGAATCGACTTTGGCGTGGCTTCGGCGATTGGGGGCGGTTCACGTCATTTGTGACGAACCGGATGCTGGGGTTGGCAGCGTTCCACTTGTGCCTGCGTTGACGAATCGGGCATTCGGTCTGCTGAGGATGCATGGCCGCAATCGTGAAATGTGGGATAAACCGGGGTTAAAGAGTTCAAAGGAGCGGTTTGACTACCGTTATACAAAGCTTGAACTCGAGGCGTTGTGGCCGGTGCTCGCCCCACTCACGGAGTCTGTGGACGAGTTTCATATTCTCATGAATAACAATTCGAATAACGATGCTGTGTGGAACACCTTTGATTGGTTGGAGCTGCTGCATCTCGCAGATAAACCTCGGCCAACGCTCGACACTTCGGAGCAGCTTCGGCTCCTTTAGTGGGTGTCCTGAGACCTGTTACGGATGCAAGGTCTTTGTGCGACATCCCGTTTTCATTCGCAATTGTGGTATGGTTGTATAGTGGGCGTGAGCAAAGACACTGGAGGACAAGGATGAATTACGGCTTTCCGGATTGGATGTTCGCAGCGGTAGCGATTGCTGCGTACGAGATTGCTGCTTGGATAAAACACCGTTTCCACTTGGAGTGGGCGATGTGGATTGCGTACGCAATCATCGTTGTATGCGCCATCGTGTTGCTAATACGGTATATCATTCGGATGGTTCGGCGACGGCGGCATCACGAGGCCGACGAGCCGGACGATTGGCGGAATTATTGAGAGACGGGCGCGTTGATGCGCCCGGTTTCATTTATGCGCCCCAGCGCTTGGCTGTGACAGTAGTGTGGAGCTTAGATTTGTGAAGATGATTGCAGGTAATCCTCGAGAAGCTGTGCAAAAGGCCTAGACAAGCGAGTATAAAAGGAGACTTGCCCTCGCTCCACCACGCCCGACGGCGACACTAGGTGGAGGACGCTTGTCACAATTTTATACGCACGCCCGGCGTCTGAACGCCCGCTTGAAAGGCGATTGACATGCTGGGAAAACTCTAGATCATCGCATTCGACGAACCCAATAATGTTGTCCAGTGCGATGCGGAATGTGGTTTGACCACGCTGTTGTATAAATTCCTTTGTGGTAAGTTGATATTTAACACTGTTGCGGACTTCACTGCGTTTCAACTCACCACGCAACATCTTCACTTTGGGAAAGTGATACATGAATTCGCCACCTTTACACCAAAAGAAGTTATGTTGATGATTGTAACATAGTTCAGGGAAACATGTCCGGGTGCTTCGGCCGAAATTTCCAAAAGTAACCATAACCAAGGCCCACTATTCTGTCGAAAAGGGTGAACGTTTCGTTGAGTCGTTGGATGAGTATTTTGGCCGTCGTGATGATTGTCATCAGTGCGGTGATTCGCTTTACACATGGAAGCGAGACGCTGCAATTTTTTGCTTCCGCAGTGGCGATTATTCCGTTGGCGGCCATGATGGGGCAGGCGACAGAGTCGATTGCCGCACACGCTGGACCGCGTTTGGGCGGATTGCTGTCCGCTACTTTCGGAAATGCTGTGGAGTTGATTATCGGCATATTTTCGTTAGAGCAGGGGCTCTTCTCGCTCGTCAAAGCCTCCATTACAGGTTCCATCATTGGCAACCTGTTGTTCGTGCTCGGGTTGAGTTTTTTTGTTGGCGGCATTCGCCATCCGATTCAATACTTTAATTTGCGCGTGGCGCGCAGCAACGCGTCCATGTTGATGTTAGGCGTCGGTATTGCGTTTGTCGTACCGAGCATTTTTGCGTTGGCGCCTCATGAACAGAACTATGCACTGTCGTTCGGCGTGGCGGCGGTCTCACTCGTGATTTACATTCTCGGTCTCTTCTTTAGCCTGTTCACGCACCGTGAGGTGTCTGCGTACATAGAAGATGAGGCAGCTGAAACAGAGGGGGCGGGCCACGAAGAGGTCAAGTACCGACTTTGGCCTGCGGTGATTGTTTTGCTGATTTCTACTGTCCTGGTTAGCATTGAGAGCGATTGGCTGGTGGAAAACGTCAAGTCGATTGCTGCAGGATTAGGGTGGAGTGAAGTCTTTATCGGGGTGGTTGTCGTCGCGATTATTGGCAACGCGGCCGAACACGCGTCGGCTGTGTGGATGGCCTGGAAGAACCGAATGGATCTCTCGCTGGAGATTGCAGTCGGCAGTACACTTCAGGTGGCGATGTTCATCGCACCGGTGTTGTTTTTTGTCAGTCTGATGATGGGTAATCCGTTTGAACTCGTATTTTCTTGGCCAGAGCTCATCAGCATGATTGCAGCTGTCTTGTTGGTGGTCATTTTGATGCTCGATGGTGAGTCCAACTGGCTGGAAGGTGCCATGGCGGTTGGTGCGTATCTCGTTCTCGCTGTTGGTTTCTACACGTTACATACTGCCTGAGTGGAGTGTTTGCGGTGAAAATGTTTATCCGGGCAATTGCGAAACACTTTGGGATTGGCTTGGCGACAGTGCTACCGTTCGTCTTTGCTATCTGGGTTGTCGTCGTCGTGGTCAACTACGTGGATGGATTGGTGGGGCAATACATTCCGTACCCAGGGTTTCATATTCCCGGGACGGGCTTCGTGCTCATCTTAGCGGCCATTACGGTCATTGGATTGTTGTCCCGCATTTACATTAGCCGCGTATTCTTCTCTTGGCTAGACGCTTTATTTACGCGAATTCCTGTGATTAAGTCACTTTATTCGACGGCCAAGGAACTCGTGCAAAACACGTTTGGGCGCAAAGGCGCGTTTCAACAACCGGTTCTCGTCGACTGGCCGGATGAACGCGCGCAGGTGCTTGGTTTTATCACCAATGAGACGCTACCAGTTGAGATGGATCCCGATGGCACAAAGGTGTCTGTGTACCTGCCCAACGCCTTTCAGTTTGCTGGCGCCACGGTCATTGTCTCGCGCGATAAAGTGAAACCTTGTGGATTGACGGTGGAGCAGGCGTTTAAATTTTCGTTGTCGGCTGGGTTGGGCCATTCGGTGGAATCTGTGAAGAAAGAGGACACAGAGACTGAGTTGCCAACTGGAAATCATCAACCGTTGGGCATGTAAGAGGGAATAAGGTCATTCTTGATAAGACTCGGGTTCATTTGGCCGCTAGCGCATAACGATGCGCGAGCGGCCATTTGACGATTGTGCGAAAATGCTCTGCTACGTCAGTCTCGCAGAACTGGCGTGTACCCACGTTCGCGCAAGGCGGTACACAAAGTTTCGATGTGCTTTTTATCGCGGGTTTCGAGGTCGAGCTCCACTTCGGTTTGGCCGAGGTGAATGTGTGTGCCGACCCTGTGATGGCGGATGGAGAGGACATTGGCCCGCAGTGCCGCTAGAACGTCCAACAAATCTTTGAGTGCCCCTGGTCTGTCCAAAAGCGTGACAGCCAATCTGAGAAAACGTCCAGACTCAATGAGTCCGTGCTCAATAATCCGCGACAGTACGGTGACGTCCACGTTGCCACCCGATAACACGCAGATGACTTTGCCAAGGCCACTTGGAATTTTTCGGTTGATGGCCGCGGCAACACTGGTCGCGGCGGCACCTTCGGCCACGATTTTACAGCGTTCAAGTAGGAGTACCATGGCCCGCGAGATTTCCTCTTCTTCGACCAGCACGACGTCGTCCACATATTGTTTGATTAAGGCGTATGATAGGTCGCCGGGGCGCTGCACGGCGATACCGTCGGCAAGCGTCGCCTGTGCGGTCACGGTCGTGGGCCGCCCGAGTTCAAGCGACTCGCGAACAGAGGGGACGGCGGTGGCCTCAACGCCAATCACTCGGATATCTTTCTTCAGCGATTTGACGGCTAACGCGATGCCTGCGGCCAATCCGCCGCCGCCCATCGGAATCACGATGGCGTCTGCGTCCGGCAACTGTTCCAACATTTCGAGCCCCATCGTCCCTTGACCCGCAATAATGGCCTCGTCGTCAAACGCGTGTACATATGTATAACCTCGTTCGTCTCGCAGCGCCACTGCGTGTGCGTAGGCGTCGTCGTACGATGCGCCGTGGAGTACGACGTTTGCGCCGTAGGCCTGGGTTGCCGCAATTTTCGCAAGGCTAGCCCCTTCCGGCATGACAATCGTGCAGGGGACACCGAGATCGCGAGCGGCCAACGCCACCCCTTGTGCGTGATTTCCTGCGGATGCGGCAATAACACCTCGGCTTCGTTCGGCTTCCGTCAGCGACGTGATTTTGTTGTACGCGCCGCGGAGTTTAAAGGAACCCGTTTTCTGCAGATTTTCGAGTTTGAGATAAATCTCGTTGTCCGACAGCTGTGTGAAGGTCGCAGAGTAATCGAGCGGAGTTTGCTGGATGACACCGGCAATCCGCGTGCGGGCCTTCTTGATATCGTCGAGCGTGAGCTGTGGTAAATTGGATTGATGTTCCAACCGGGAATCCTCCTTTGTGTCCCAGGGTGCAGTCATCGCGAAAGGCTGCGGTAGTGCCAATCCCATCGGCGTGCTAAAATGCTTCTAGCAGAGCGGTGCCTGGACACCGCTCATGATCGTACTGGAGGTGTTTGTGATTTTCAATACAGATGCGCGGGTTCGTTCCAACTTGCGAGCCATCCACCCATACCAGCCAGGTATTAGCGAAGACCAATTGCGCAAAGAGTTTGGACTGGCCCGGCTAGTTAAACTGAACTCCAATGAAAATGCACTTGGCCCGTCGCCAATGGCCCTTGCTGCGATTGAGCGCGAATTGCCAAAGCTCCACTTATACCCCGACGGAGGCAGTGAGTTACTTCGCGAGGCGCTCGCAGCGCATCATGGGCTGAAAATGGAACAAGTTTTTGTCGGCAACGGATCTGACGATATTATCAAGCTGATTTCAGAGACGTTCCTCGAAGCTGGAGACGAGATTGTCGTACCGTTTCCGTCGTTTTCGCAGTATGGATTCGGGGCCGAGGTGATGCGGGCGCAGATTCGCGAAGTGCCCTTGCGACCGGACTTTTCCTATGATGTCGAGGCGCTGCTGCGGGCGGTGAACGATAAGACGAAACTCCTTTACCTGTGCACGCCGAACAATCCCACCGGTACAGTGCTCAAACGCGACGAATTCACGTGGTTAATGGAACGCCTGCCGCAAGACGTCTTTGTCGTGGTCGATCTCGCCTATGACAACTACGCCACTGACCCTGACCGGTTTTTTGTCACAGAGTCGGCCCTGACGTATCCGAATGTATGTTACATGTTCACGTTTTCCAAGTTGTACGGCTTGGCCGGTTTGCGCGTCGGTTATGCGCTTGGCAATGAACAAGTGTGGGCGTATGTCCACCGTGTGCGAGAGCCGTTTAACGTCAATCGGGTGGCCCAACGGGGTGCACAGGCTGCGTTGCAGGATGTGGAGCACATTGCGAAGTCGCAAGCGCTTGCAGCGAAGAGCCGGGAACAGTATGCGGCGTTGGCACGCGATGGACTGCGCGTGATCCCGTCACAGGCGAATTTCACCTTGGTCGAGGTGGGGGATGGCGTCGCTGCGTTCGAGTGGCTGAAAAAACAAGGAATACTCGTGCGCGCGGGGTATCCGGGTTTGGAATCGTTCGTTCGTGTCACATTTGGTCTCGATGAAGAAAACGAGTTATGTATCGGCGCATTGCGCGCGTATCAGCAGGTGCGTGCGTGAGGAGACTGGTTTTCCTTTACGGCCCCCTATGGTAAACCAACCAGATTAGGGGGCCATTAGCCAATCAGATTGACTGATTTCGCTATTATGTTACCTAGTGGACCGCTGGCAGACAAGAGGTGGTTGCTGGCAACGAATCTAGTTGTTGTCTGTACGCTGCCAACGCAGTTCAGTTTTCGCCGTCCAGCGTGCCAGGTTTGCCTGTAAAGTCCTGCTCCTCGGTGGCAGAACGTCTGTCTGAGCGAATCATATTGGCGTCGCGGAAGCGGCCTGTGACCGCTTGGCCGGGTTTCCAGTCGGATACCTTGCCGAGCTTTGGCGCGTTGAACGCCGCCCCGTAAGGCCCTTCTGCGAATTCCTCGACGGCTAAATCGTCGTCGCGGGATTGGACTTCCCAAAGCTCGGCGTTTGGAAAGTCGTTTTCTCCATCCTTGATGGGGCCCGGGTTGTAGGAACCGGAATTCGGACTTTCCACAACGTCGCTTTGTTGTGGTTGTGTCTGTGGTTTATCATGATGCATGGGCACTCACCTCAAATGGTAGTGTGCCTTTGTAAGGAAAGTGTATCCGATACAGGAGGCAGTTCGATGGACAAAGAGGACAAGCAAGTGAGGGTTCGCTTTGCGCCGAGCCCGACAGGTGCATTACATATCGGCGGTGCGCGCACCGCTTATTTTAACTGGTTGTTCGCAAGGCAGCACAAGGGCGTCTTTGTGCTGCGGATTGACGATACGGACCGGGCGAGATCGACAGAGGCGTCGTACCAACAAATTCTCGACAGTTTGCGGTGGCTTGGCCTCGACTGGGACGAAGGACCGGATGTGGGCGGTGCGTATGGCCCATACCGCCAATCGGAGCGGATGCCCATCTATACGGAACAACTGGAGAAGTTAAAGCAGCAAAATCGCGTGTATCCCTGCTTTTGTACACCAGAGGAATTGCAACGCGAGCGCGAACTTGCACAGCGAGAGGGCAGGGCGCCGCGCTACTCTGGGAAGTGCCGCCACTTAAGCGCGGATGAAGTCGCTTCGCGGCTGGCAGCTGGAGAATCGCATGTGTATCGCCTTCGCGTCGAACCAGAAGGGGAAACCGTCGTACACGATATCATTCGTGGGGACGTCGTATTCCAGAACGCCGAAATCGACGATTTCATTATCTGGAAGGCCGACGGAACGCCGACCTATCACTTTGCGTCTTGTATCGATGACGCCCTCATGGAGATTTCGCATATTGTCCGGGCGGAGGAGCACTTGTCCAACACGCCTCGGCATGTGGTCCTGTTTGAGGCGCTCGGCTTTGCAGTTCCTCAGTTTGCCCATGTGCCGATGATTTTGGCGCCAGATAGGAGTAAATTGAGTAAACGCCACGGAGCGACCAGCGTATCAGAGTATCGGGAACAAGGCATTCTGCCGCAAGCGCTCATCAATTACCTGCTTTTACTCGGGTTCTCACCGGGGGAGGACAACGAGGTTTTATCGCGCGAACAGGCCATTGAATCCTTCCGCCTGGACCAGGTGGCCAAACACGCCGCGGTCTACGACGTGAAGAAATTGGAGTGGCTGAACGCGCAATACTACCGCGCGCAATCGCCGGATTTGGTGCTCGAGCAAGAATGGGCCGGGTTTGTCGAGCGCGGTTGGGTGGCGCCTGACGAGACGAACCGCGAGCGCTTGGCTTGGCTTCGCACCGCCATTGAGTTTGTCTTGTCGCGCAGCCGCAATGCGGCAGATCTGGTCGAAGGCCTGCGTTATTATTTTCAGCCGGTGGACGCCTATGACCCGACTGGTGTCAAAAAGCAATTTGCCGATCCCGACGTATCCGACCGCCTGCGCCGCATCGCGAAGCGCCTGTTGGAGGTGTCGCCGTTTACAACAGCGGTGGTTGAGCGGGAATTTCGCAGCTTGATTGAGGAAATGGGCGTCAAGGGCGGCAAGTTGATTCACCCGACGCGCCTCGCGCTGACCGGCGTGACAGTGGGACCGGGTCTATTTGACATCATGGTCCTGCTCGGGCGTGACGAATGTGTGTCGCGGCTCGAAATGGCCGCGAATCGCATTGAGACGGGCAATGTTACCCTGACGCAATGACAATTGGTGGACGGGTCGCCTGCGGGGAGAGGCTCGTAGGCGACTTGCGCCACTTGGGTGGATATGTGATGGCCGCGCGGCGAGTTGAATGCGATGCGTCGGATGATAGGAGCGCTTGGTTCGAGGTATCATCAAAGATTGATCGAACAATATTGACACGACGGTGGTTCCTGTGTATAGTTATATACCGTCAACGACGTCATTGCCGAATGGTGTAATGGTAGCACGACTGACTCTGACTCAGTTAGTCTAGGTTCGAGTCCTAGTTCGGCAGCCACTTGGCCCTATCGTCTAATGGTTAGGACGCCGCCCTCTCACGGCGGTAATAGGGGTTCGAATCCCCTTAGGGTCACCAAATGGACGAGGGTCATTAGCTCAATTGGCAGAGCATCCGACTCTTAATCGGCAGGTTGAAGGTTCGATTCCTTCATGACCCACCAGCTTTCAAAATCGCGGCTTCCTCCAGAGGGGTCGCGATTTTTGTTTGTGTCACATGACTTGTTTTTTCTGGAAATCGATGTTCCCGCAGAGATGTTTGGTATCATGGACAGAGAGTTTGAACTTGGACGAGATACGGGGGCGGCAGACATTTGCGAACGCGGATGACAGGAGCCGAACGACGGCAGTGGGTTGACAAACTTCTTGAGGAATACGCAGCCGTTGCCTGGGCTTACCTAGTGGCGGAATGCGATACCGTCGAACAGGCGGAGGACGCGTTTGTCTATGCGTTTATCTTGGCAAACGAACGGTTGGCAGAGGCGCACGTGGAGCCATCGGAAGACTGGATGATGGAGATTCTGCGCGAAGCGGTGCGTGAGGCGCCTTCCGATTCCGATTGGCGGGATCAACTCGTTGATGCGGATGCCCAAGTCGCGGAAGTGAAGGAAGCTGTGGCGCAGGGAGAATCACTGCGTGTTCCGCAAGCGCTCATCCAGCGCAGCGTACAAATGATGCGAGCCAACATTGCACGCGACGAGGCGATGCGGCATCACCGGGGCCCTCTTTGGAGCAAAGTTGGGGCAGTTTTGGCCGTCGTCGTCGGGGTTGCGGGCGTTGGGTACGGCGTGTCTGATAAATGGGCCCGGCATTTTCAGAATCGACCTCCTGTGAGCGCAAAAGCAGACGCCACGGAAAAGGCGGTCGCGCACTTGGGTGGCGATTTGCCGGTGTCGGCAGTGGCCGTCTACAAGTTGAATGCGTCCACACATCTCGACGTCAACCACCTGGCGGTGAATGGGAATGCGCTGTATCAGGGCACCCTTGTGCTTTCGGCGGATAGTTGGCCGCGTATTGAGGTCAGTCAGCAGCCGTTTTCCACCAAAGGCGTCACGCTCGGGGAAAACGTCAATGCGACGTATACGTTCGAATTGGTTCCGCCGTTGCAGGCGAGTGGGAAGGAATCTGATGATTCTTGGGAGATCTCGAATTGGCATATCGAAGTGATGGGCAACTGGATAGTTGGCGTGATTTCCTGGAGTGACGGTGGATCTTCGGACACCAATGTGCAGCAGATCTACGCGCTCAGCACGAAGAGCGGAAAATATAGCCTTGTCGATACACTTGCGCCTCAACACGGTGTCGAAAATCGTTTTGAGGTCGCCGTGGGCGACGGGAAAATCGTCGTGCAGCCAGGTCTGGATGACGGGTCGGGCGCGCCGCTGGGCCTACCCATTCAGATTTATACGTTGAAAGGGGACGACCCGACGCATGCTTGGACGGAAGACAATCAAATCCCGGCTTCGTTCGGCTTGATGCAGACCCCTGTGGTAACGAAGCAAGGGATTATCTTCCAAGGGATTGCCGGGAAGACACAGACGAGTTCCGACAATGTGGACACGTGGTACGAACTGACGTGGGATGGTACTATGAATCACTACGACGGACCACCCGTGGACGGACAGGCGCACTGGGCGGTGGTCGGAAGCTCCGGGACCGCTTGGTGGGTCGAAACGACGCCGGACGCGTCGGACAGCCATCAGGGCTATCAGGTGTCGATGGCGCAGTTAAGTGAAGACAAGTCAAATGGCAGCCCGACAAAGAGTCTCGAACAACCTGTACTCCAGTTGGCTGTGGACGATGGCAATTTAATTTGGCTGCAACAGGGGACTGACAAAGACGAAGACACGCTTGTGGTCGCACAAGTGGAGTAATGAAGGAGGGCTGAAGATGGAACAGACGCTTTCCGACAAGCTCGCGTTACTTCCAGCCAAGCCGGGCGTGTATCTGATGAAAGGACAGTCCGGGGAGATCCTCTATGTGGGGAAGGCGAAGGTGTTGAAGAACCGGGTGCGCTCGTATTTCACCGGATCGCACGATAGAAAGACACAGGCCCTCGTCTCGAATATCCGGGACTTCGAATATATCGTTACGGACACCGTGGCAGAAGCACTGTTGCTCGAGTGCAACTTGATTAAGCAGCATACGCCGCCATATAACATCATGTTGCGGGACGACAAGACGTACCCGTACATCAAAATCACGAATGAAATGCATCCGCGCTTGCAGATTGTTCGCCGCGTCAAACGGGATGGGGCGAAATATTTTGGCCCGTACCCGAGCGCATTTGCCGCCCAGGCCACGAAACGTCTGCTCGACAGGCTGTATCCCTTGCGCAAGTGCAAGACGCTGAAAAAGCAGGTGTGCCTGTACTATCATATCAACCAGTGTCTCGCGCCCTGTGAGTACGTGGTGGATGCACCCGTGTATCAAATGATGGTCAAGGAGATCACCGATTTCTTACATGGCGGTCACCAGGATGTGGTCAAAGATTTGCAGCAAAAGATGGAGCAGGCCGCCGGTGAGCTGAATTTTGAACGAGCGGGCGAGTTGCGCGACTTAATCCGGCACATCGAACAGGTGATGGAGGAGCAAAAAATCACGACGCCCGACCAAGTGGACCGGGATGTCTTCGGCTTTGCCGAGGATAAGGGGCTGCTGAGTGTTCAGGTGTTTTTTGTGCGGGGCGGAAAGTTAATCGAGCGTTCTGTCAGCATCATGCCGCACTTTGGCGATGCGGTGGAGGACTTTATGTCGTTCGTCGAGCAATTCTATCATGAGCGCGCGGACATCCCGCGCGAGGTGCTCCTGCCGGAGGGAACCACGAGTGAGGCGTTGGTCGAGTTACTCGACGCGAAGGTCCTCGAACCGAAGCGTGGGCAAAAGCGAGATCTCGTCAATTTGGCGACGAAGAACGCCCGCCAAGGGCTCGACGAAAAGCTGCAATTGATGGAGCGCAACATGGACCGCACGCTGGGTGCTGTCATCGAGTTGGGCGAAGTGCTCGCGATTGGCGCGCCGCGGCGGATTGAGTCGTTCGACAACTCGAATATTCAAGGGGCCGACGCGGTAGCTGCGATGGTCGTATTTATCGACGGCAAGCCGGCGAAGTCGGAGTATCGCAAGTTCAAGATCAAGACCGTGGATGGACCGGATGACTACGCCTCCATGCGTGAGGTCATTCGTCGGCGCTATTCAAGGCTCTTGCGAGAAGGTAGACCTTTGCCTGATTTGATTGTGATTGACGGGGGGCGAGGTCAACTCAACGCGGCGCTCGACGTGTTGGAAAACGAACTGGGGTTAGAGATTCCGGTATGTGGCTTGGCGAAAGACAACCGCCACAAGACGAGCCAATTGCTGTTTATGGACGAGGAGCAGCCCGTACACATTGACCGGCATTCGCAGGCGTTCTACCTGCTAGAGCGGGTGCAGGAAGAGGTCCACCGGTTCGCTATCACATTTCATCGCCAGACGCGGAAGAAGACTGGATTTTCCTCTGTGCTGGATGAGATTCCGGGCATTGGTCCACAGCGGCGCAAGGCGCTCATGAAACACTTTGGCTCACTGGATGCTATCGCGGCCGCAGATGTCGATGCATTTCGAGGAATCGGCATTGGCGACAAACTGGCTCACGAGATTCTAAACCGCGTTCAGAGCCATCTTCAAGCAGCGAAAACTGCGCAGGAGAAGCGCTAACTTCGATTGGTCAAATCGAGTGGAATTGTCGAGAAAAGCATGTGAAGTCATTTTGCTTCCTTGACCCTATGAATTTCAATCATTACAATCTTAGGTGGAATTGAAGGCACCCTATCCGGTTGGCAGTCGCGTGCGACTGCCGTTACATATGTTCTCCTGGTTAGGGGTGGAAGGGAGGCAACCTTGTGGCAGTAGCACAAGCCCAGAAGAAGAACCTTACGTTCTTATGGCGCCGGTTACATACGCTGTCCGGTGTAATTCCAGTAGGGTTGTTCCTATTGGAACACCTGTTTACGAACTCCACAGTGTTGCGCGGACCTGCTGCGTTCAACGAGGCTGTTGACGCAATTCAGACGTTGCCGTTGTTGCACTTTATCGAGTTCGTCTTCATCTTTTTGCCCATCACCTATCACGGTGTGTGGGGACTGTATGTAGCTTTCGTATCCGGCTACAACGCAGGTCAGTATTCGTTTGGGCGCAATATCATGTTCGTGCTGCAGCGAATCACTGGGGTCATTACTTTTGTGTTCATTATTTTTCACTTGTGGACTACGCGCTTTTCTGGGAACGCGCCGACGTTTGACATGGTGCACAATCTAGTGTCCAACCCGGCGTACTTTTGGTTCATGGTTGTGGGCGTCGTCGCTGCGACGTACCACTTCGCGAACGGATTGTGGTCATTCTGTATCCACTGGGGGATTACAGTTGGCGCGCGTGCACAGCGCGTAACCGCTTGGGTGACCATGATTATTTTCGTCGTGTTGGCTGGGGTGGGCGTTGCATCGCTTATCGCGTTTACCCACGCGGCGTAAGGAGGGGACTTCATCGTGGCAGAACAAACGATTATCGTCGTAGGCGGTGGATTGGCTGGTCTCATGACGACGATTAAGATTGCTGAAGCAGGCGTTCCGGTGAAACTGTTTTCGCTGGTTCCTGTAAAGCGGTCCCACTCTGTGTGTGCGCAGGGCGGAATCAATGGTGCCGTCAACACGAAGGGTGAGGGCGACTCGCCGTGGGAACACTTTGACGACACGATTTACGGCGGAGACTTTCTCGCCAACCAACGTCAGGTGCTTGGCATGTGTGAAGCCGCGCCGGCGATTATCCACCTGATGGATCGCATGGGCGTCATGTTTAACCGCACGCCGGAAGGATTGCTCGACTTCCGCCGCTTTGGTGGCACGAAGCACCACCGCACAGCGTTTGCCGGGGCCTCGACAGGTCAGCAGTTGCTGTACGCGTTGGACGAGCAAGTCCGCCGGTACGAAGTAGCAGGTCTTGTCGAGAAGTATGAGGGCTGGGATTTTCTCGGCGCCGTGATTGACGATGAGCAAATCTGTCGAGGGATTGTGGCACAAGACCTTCGCTCGATGGAAATTATGCATTTCCGAGCAGATGCCGTCGTCATGTGTACAGGCGGTAACGGTCTCATTTTCGGTAAGAGCACGAATTCGATGATTAACACCGGATCCGCTGGCTCAGAACTCTATCAACAGGGTGTCAAATACGCCAACGGTGAGATGATTCAAGTTCACCCGACGGCCATCCCTGGCGACGACAAGTTGCGCTTGATGTCGGAGTCTGCGCGCGGTGAAGGCGGACGGATTTGGACGTACAAGGATGGCAAGCCGTGGTACTTCCTCGAAGAGATGTATCCGGAATACGGCAACCTAGTGCCGCGTGACGTCGCGACGCGCGCGATTCACAAGGTGTGCGTAGAGATGGGCCTTGGTGTCGATGGACAAAACCAAGTCTATCTTGATCTCTCCCATATCCCTGCGAATGTCCTCAATGTGAAATTGGGTAACATCCTCGACATCTACGAGAAATTTGTCGGTGACGACCCACGAAAAGTGCCGATGCGCATCTTCCCGGCGGTGCACTATTCGATGGGCGGTCTTTGGGTCGACATTGACCAGATGACAAATATCCCTGGATTGTTCGCTGCAGGCGAGGCGGAGTATCAATATCACGGCGCAAACCGCTTGGGTGCCAACTCGTTGTTGTCGTGTATTTATGGCGGCATGGTCGCCGGACCGAACGCAGTTCGCTACGCGAAGAACATCAAGAAGTCGGTCGACAGCCTCCCAGAGTCACTGTTTGAATCGTACACGAAGAAGTATCAGGACGACTTTGAGAGCATTCTTAAGATGGAAGGCGACGAGAATCCATACCAATTGCACCGCGAACTGGGTCAATGGATGAACGACAACGTCACGGTCGTTCGCGTCAACGAGCGCCTCAAGAAGACCGACGAAAAGATTCAGGAACTGCAAGAGCGCTTCAAGCGGATCCACATGGCGGACACGTCGCGCTGGGAGAACCAAATGGCCCAGTTTACGCGCCACTTGCGCAACATGTTGCACATGGCCCGCGTGATTACGCTTGGCGCATTGAACCGCAACGAGAGTCGCGGTGCGCACTACAAGCCGGAATTCCCAGAGCGGGATGATGAAAACTTCCTGAAGACCACGATTGCGGAATTCACGCCAGATGGTCCGAAGCTTTCATATGAGGATGTCGATGTGTCGCTGATTAAGCCGCGTCTTCGCAACTACGCCGTGAGTAAGGAGGAGACGAAAGAGTGAGCGTCAGCAATGAAGCAGTCGCAACAGCAACTCGTACCGTCCATCTGATTATTGAGCGGCAAAAAGACCCAAGCTCAGCACCGTACAAGCAGGAGTTCGTCGTTCCTTACAAACCAGGCATGAACGTCATCGCATGCTTGATGGAGATTCAGCGCAATCCGAAGGACAAGGACGGCAATCCGGTTGCGCCGGTCACTTGGGAAATGAACTGCCTGGAAGAGATTTGCGGCGCCTGCACAATGGTCATCAATGGGCGCCCTCGTCAAGCTTGTTCAACGCTGGTCGATAAGTTGGAACAACCGATTACCGTTCGGCCTATGCGAACATTTCCTGTGGTTCGCGACTTAGTGGTAGATAGAAGTCGGATGTTCGACGCGCTCAAGCGCGTCAAGGCGTGGGTGCCGATTGACGGTACCTACGACTTGGGACCAGGTCCGCGCATGTCGGCGAGAGACCAGCAGACGGCTTATGAGTTGTCGCGTTGTTTCACCTGCGGTGCCTGTGTAGAGGCATGCCCGAACGTGAACGACAAAAGTTCGTTTATTGGACCGTTCGCTATTTCGCAAGCGCGCCTGTTCAACATGCATCCAACGGGTGCAATGAACAAGGAAGACCGCTTGGAAGCATTGATGGGCGAAGGCGGCATTCAAGAATGCGGCAACGCGCAAAACTGCGTACAGGTTTGCCCGAAGGGAATTCCGCTCACGACGTCTATCGCAGCGATGAACCGCCAGGTGACCTACCACGCACTAGGTGCTTGGCTGCGCAAGTAATATCATGACGAGGCCCGCTGGGCCTCGCATTTGGTTTTAGGTTCCAGCCGCATGGTCATACTGTGACGGAGAGGATGTGACCATGCGTGCGGAATCGAAAATTTGAAGCTGCAATGATTATCGCCATAGGCGGACTGACGACGCTGGTGGTCGGTTCATACATTCATGATTCGGAAAGCGGAAAACCGGATCTCATGACTCGTCAGGTCAGTCAAATGGCCAAGCGAGTGGGTGGCTGGATGATGCAACACGGAAGTCCAAATGACGTGCAGACATCCGGGGTTACGGCGATGGCTCAGTCGAGCTCAGCTTCCTCCGACCATGCGCCGAGTGCGAATGATTCGGACGCGTCCGACGCGTCGGCACCGCTGTCGTATTCGGATGATCAGCGCCTCATTAGCATCGCCAAGTCGCTGTCTGGCGAATTGACACAAGCGGATTGGGACGCTATGGCGAAAGCTGTTGAGACAGAGGACTCGACAGATGCGGCAAAGACGTTGAAGCAAATTTTGTGGACGAAGCTGTCAACTGAGGATCAACAGTGGGTGTTGGCTCACTTCCAAGGGAAGCAGGCGTTCGGCCCCGATGATGTCGTTCTGGTAAAAGACGTGATTCAGGGGGTTCAGAGTATGTTGACACCTGATGAGCGGTCACTTTTGCAGCAGCAATTGGCGCATTTGGGGATAGATATTGGCCAGTGAGGTGTGACGAGTGCGTGCACCCCGCTGGCGCATTTTCGTCGAGTGGGGGACGACTATGAATACGGAGACGATGCAAATTCGTCGGAGGAAGCGGCAGACTTCGAGTTTCATCACACTTGTGGTCGTACTGATCGTACTTATCGTTGGCAGTTTCTTTCTGTTGCGACCGGTGATGAAAAACCAGAATTCGCCGATTGCTGTGACGCAGCGGTTTATCGGTTATGTCGAGTTGAAACAGTTCGACGATGCCCGCGAATTAATGACACCATCGTTTCAAGATGTAAATGGCTGGCATGGCATACTGTTCAGTTTGTACTCCTCAATTGATCCGGCCGAGGCTGGGTACCAAGTGATTAAGGAGCAAAACGGCATCGCCCAAGTCCAGTTCTCCAACGAGTCTGGTGGATATTTGTTCTTGAAGCAGGTCAACGGGCAGTGGCGGGTTGCAAGCCCAAGTGAAGTACCCGCTTCGATGTCTGGGCAGACAACGACGTCCACGGACGGCACGATCGCGAGCGGACAATAAAAGGAAATCTACGGATTTGGTAAAAACGTCGATCCCGCCGTCGGATCGACGTTTTTGTATGCCCTTGTCAGTGCCTGTGCTTCGGGACACGCGAGCGATTTTGTGGTATCATGTAAGATTGAGAATGGTATGGAGGTGATTCGCAACGATGAGTCAGTATCAAGTTCTTTTGTACTACATGTATACCCCGATTGAAAATCCTGACCAATTCGCGAGCGAACATACGGCGCTGTGCGAATCACTAGGTCTTCTGGGGCGGATTATCGTTGCGGCGGAAGGCATTAACGGAACGGTTTCTGGTACGGTTGCGTCCACCGAGGAATATATGCGCGTGATGCACGAAGACGCCCGCTTTAAAGATATGGTGTTCAAAGTCGATGAGGCGGACGGCCACACGTTTAAACGGCTGTCTGTGCGCGTGAAGAATGAAATTGTCAACTTCCGCTTGGAAGAGGATGTAGACCCACGCCGCCTGACAGGTCGGAAGTTAGATCCGAAGCGGTTCCACGAAATGTTGCAGCGTGACGACGTGGTCGTGATTGACGGGCGCAACGATTACGAGTACGAGATAGGTCACTTCCGCAACGCTATCAAGCCGGAGGTCAAGGCGTTTCGCGAATTCCCAAAGTGGTTTGAACAGCATAAGGATGAGTTCAAAGGGAAGAAGGTACTCACCTACTGTACGGGCGGTATCCGATGCGAAAAGTTATCGGGTTATTTGGTTCGCGAGGGGCTTTCGGAGGTCTACCAATTGGATGGTGGCATTGTCACATACAGCAAAGACCCTGAAGTGCGCGGACATTTATTTGACGGAAAGTGCTATGTGTTTGACGAACGCATCGCGGTGCGCGTCAATTACACCGATGAAGATGTCGTCGTCAGTCACTGCGAACACTGCGGACAAGCGTGCGACAGGTACGTCAATTGTGGATACCTCGATTGCCATCGACAGCACTTGTGCTGTGAGGCTTGTGAAGTGGAGATGCGCGGTTTTTGCAGCAGCGAATGTGAGCGCGCTGCGAAGGAGAATGACCGGGTAGATCCACTCGTGGAACACCTGCAACCAAGTCATTCGGCCAGCTGATGATGACCAAAAGACCAGTCTACGCGAGGGCGTGAGGCTGGTCTTTTTTATGCCGACGGGCGCTCTGCAGGAGGGAAATAGCGCCTTCTGGTCATTTCGGCGCTTCCGGCGGCTGTATGGCCTCGTCCGGTCTCAGCGATGGCCGCAGGCGGTCCTCGGCGCGCCGCATCGCAGGTGGCAAAAAGCCATTTTGGTTGCGAAATACGTGTTGTTGTCCGAACACTGCGACAAAGCGCTGGTATGCCCTGTGTAAGGTGGCCTTTGTGTACCACTTGGACAACTCATCCGCGTGGTACCTGCGATGGATTTGGAGCGCTGCCGTGCGGCGTCCGTTGGCACCATCGCCTGTGAAATAGTCGTCGAGCACGACGTCTTGCGTCACGGTCCTGAGCAGTTCGGGAAACTGTGGCCCAAACGGCAGGATGGGGGAAACCGCGACCTGCGTCTGCACGCCCTCATCTTGAAGCGTCGCCAGTGCCCGCATACGGGCTGCAATAGGTGGCGCGTGTGGGGTGAAACGCTTGCGCACATCTTCGCTGTCGGTTTCGATGGTAAGGCTGACGAGCGCCTTTTTCCCGAGCGCGCGTATGCGGTCGGCGTCGTTTGCCACCAGTGGTGACCTCGTTTGGATCAGGAGAAAGTCAAATGCGTCGAGATCTTGCAATAGGATATCGAGGATTTGGCGCGTCCGGTGTAGCCGCGACTCCACGGGTTGGTAGGGATCAGTACTGGATGACATAAAAATATTGACGCTTCCGCGTCTGCGTGCCGACTGCAACTCCCGTGCGAATGCGCGTTCGTCAATCTGTTTGATGTCTACGTAGGTTCCCCAATCACCTGGATGAAAACGAGCCACTGGCAACGCGCGGACGTAGCAGTAGTGACATCCGTAAACACATCCGACATAGGGATTGAGAGTGTAGTCATAACCAGCGAGATATCCGTTGGTTTTGGTCAGCAACTGACGTGGTGTTGTCTCCCGAATTTCGATTTGGCTCGTGGCGACCCCCTTCTTTCTCGCTCGGCTGATTTACTTCAAGGACACTGGGTATTTTGAACCCAGATGCTTTGCCAACTTTTCTGCAACTGTGTGGTAGATTATACACAGTAGGTCTTTGGCGTGCATCTCTATCAAATTGGATCTCTTGGTGAAATGGAGGACTCATAGGTGGCATACGATTTTGACTCGGTCATTTCCAGGCGTCAAACAGGCGCATCGAAGTGGGATACATTGAAGGAGCGTTTCGGACGAGAAGATGTGTTGCCGATGTGGGTGGCGGACATGGATTTTGCCTCGCCGCCGTGTGTGCAGCAGGCGCTTATCGAACGCGCGCAACACGGAGTATATGGTTATGCGGTGCGAACCGATGAATACTTCGAAAGCATTATGGGTTGGATGAAGAATCGGCATGGCTGGACGATAGAGCGCGATTGGATTGCCTCGGCAACGGGCGTTGTGCCGGCTTTAACATTGATTGTCCAGGCATTCACGGAGGAAGGCGACGGGGTGCTTATCCAGCCACCTGTTTATTATCCGTTTAAGCGTGTGATTCAGGCTTGGGACAGAAAGGTTATTGAGAATCCGCTCGTGTACCGAGATGGCCAATACGAAATCGATTTTGCTGATTTGGAAGAGAAGGCCAAACAGGCTAAAGTGATGTTCCTGTGTAGCCCGCACAACCCTGTGGGCCGGGTGTGGCGCGAAGACGAATTGCGCCGTATCGGAGAGATCTGTTTGCGCCATCAGGTAATGGTAGTGGCAGATGAAATTCACGCGGACTTGATTTATCCCGGTTACCGGCATATTCCGTTCGCCAGTTTGTCAGAGGCGTTTGCCGCTTCCTCCATCACCTGTGCAGCACCAAGCAAGACGTTTAACCTGGCTGGCCTCAATACGGCGTATACCGTGATTCCAAATGCCGCGCTCAAGGCTCGCTATGAACAGATGGCGGCGAAGGCGTCAATGGGATCCATCAACGTCTTTGGCGTCCACGCGATGGCGGCGGCGTATCGGGAAGGCGGCCCATGGCTGGATGAATTGATTGCCTACTTAGAGGGAAATCTTCGCTTCCTCAAGGAATTTTTTGCACAGAAACTGCCGGAATTGCAGGTTGTTGAGCCGCAGGGCACGTATCTCGTTTGGGTGGACTGCCGACGTCTGGGCTTTGCCAAGGAGGAGCTGGACCGGTTCCTGGTTCACGAGGCAGGCCTGGCCTTCGACGAAGGACATCTGTTTGGAGACGAAGGAGTCGGCTTCCAGCGGATTAACATCGCTTGCCCGCGCTCGTTGCTCGAACAGGGTCTCAACCAGTTACATGATGCGGTTGAGCGCGTCGTTCGCACCCGCGTGTGATGGTGCGCTGAGGTGTGTTTGTGAGCCCGCGCGGGCATGAACGGAAAGGCACTCGCCCATCGTGTCAATTCACGGCACGCGGCAGACGGCGATTTCATACTATACCCTGACTGTATCCCGCTCTTGTATTCAATTTGAACAAGGAGGGATAAGGGGATGTCTTCTGGAAAGGACTCGCGCGTGAAATCGTTGCTCACAAACCGTGAACGGGAGGTGTTTGAACTTCTCGTTCAGGATAAGACCACCAAGGAAATCGCCGCCCAACTTTTTGTCAGTGAGAAAACCGTTCGGAACCATATTTCGAATGTCATGAAGAAATTAAACGTCAAGGGCAGGTCGCAAGCGGTGGTCGAGTTGGTCCGTCTGGGCGAGCTGACGATTTGAACCGAACACCCCTACTTTTCTGTAGGGGTGTTCTGCGTGGCAGGATTCTTCACTGCAACGTCAAATTTTTATTAGGCATGCGGCTAGAATTCGTGGATGACTACGCTCGGAATCGGTGGACAAGCCTGTTTTTATTGACCGCAGATTTTGTCGAAGGTACTATTTATGTCATCTGTAGGTAAACGGGGTGTGTGCCAGGTGTCGCAGGAATACTCGGATTACGTCGTGGAGATTGAACAGTGTCTTCGCTTGGTCTCCTCTGCCGTGCGGCGAAAGGGCCGGACGCTGCTCGCGGAATACGGCATTACCTCGCCTCAACTGGATGCCCTTATCGTGTTGGACCGAGAAGGCGAGTTGACGATTGGCGAGTTGAGCGGCAAGCTGTATTTGGCCTACAGCACGACGACAGACTTGGTGGACCGATTGGAAAAAGCGTCCTATGTGACGCGTCAGCGCGGCACTGACGACCGGCGAGTGGTCCGGGTGCGGCTGGAGCCACATGGCGTTCGATTGATTGAAGGCGTTCTGACCGCGCGCCGCAAATACCTAGATGCGGTATTGGCCACGGTTGATACCCATACACGAAAGACTATTTTGGATTCACTTGAAGTATTACATATGAATATGGCTAATCAGTAAGAGTCCCTTTTGAGACGGCAAGGAGCGTTACCATGAAGGCGTGTGAGCAACCCATTGGCATATTTGATTCTGGGGTCGGAGGCTTAACGGTAGCGCGTGCGATACAAACACAACTGCCGCAGGAGTCAGTGATTTATTTTGGAGATAGGGCTCGGTGCCCATATGGAGATCAGGCACCAGAGGACGTATTGCGGTACGCGGTGGAGATTTCTGAATTTCTGTTAGACCAGCCCGTGAAATGTCTTGTCATCGCCTGTAACACCGCGACGGCGGTTGCTTTGGAGGCGCTACAGGCCAAATTTTCGGTGCCGATTTTAGGGGTTATCGAACCGGGCGCTGCAGCGGCTGTGGCGACGACGAAAAATCGGCGAATTGGGGTCATCGGAACCAGTGTGACCATTCAAAGTCATGCGTACCGCAAAGCGATTTTGGCACTCGACAGCCGAATGCACGTCGTGGAGCACGCGTGTCCTGAGTTCGTGCCTCTGGTGGAACGTGGTCAGCTGGATGGACCAGTCGTCGAGCAGGTGGTCAGAGACGCGCTTTCGGTGTTTGCCGAGAGTGGCGTCGATACGCTCGTGCTCGGATGTACACATTATCCGTTGTTACAACCTGTTATCCGACGCGTGTTGGGACCGCTTGTCCAAGTGATTTCCTCGGCGGAAGCGACGGCGCGTGTATTGCGAGAAGAGCTCGTGGTCAGTGACTTGCTGAACCACGAGAATGGGCCCGTTACCCATCGTTATTTTACGACTGGGGACGGATCGAAAATGAGATTGGCCCTTGCGAACTGGTTCAAGACGCCGGTCGCTTCTGATGCGGTCGTACCAGTCGGCTTGCCGCTTCCGTCACATGCTGTCGTTCGGCATGCGGCCGTACAGTAAGGAGGATGGGCATTGAAACTGGTGATTGCGACACATAATGCACACAAGGTCTCGGAATTCCAAGCGTTGCTTGCGATTCCGGGACTTGAGGTGGAGCCGCTCCCGCCAGGGCTTCCGGACGCGCCGGAAACGGGTGCGACGTTTCTGGAAAACGCCCAGATGAAGGCCCAATTTTACGCCGAGTACGTTTCGGACTTGGTCCTTTCTGACGATTCCGGACTCGAAGTCCCTTTGCTCGGCGGGGAACCAGGGATTTATTCTGCGCGTTATGCAGGGGCGCACGGGGATGACGTGGCAAACAACCAAAAAGTGATTGCGCGTCTACACGAACAGGGTGTCACGCAGGCGGACGCGGCGTTTGTCTGCGCCTTGGCCGTCTGTCGAAATGGACAGCTGTTGGCGTCAGTCGAGGGCCGTGTGAACGGCCGTGTGTTTGACGATGTTCGAGGCCAATCCGGGTTCGGGTATGATCCCTTGTTTCAGCCGGAGGGCGCATCGCGGCGCTTTGGCGAGATGTCTACTTCGGAAAAGGCACAGTATTCGCATCGGGCGCTGGCGGTTCAACTGTTGCGACAGCGGCAGAAGGAGTGGCTTGGCGAGTGAAACTGTGCATTGTCAGCGATACGCATTTACGAACAGAGGAATTACATGCTGCCGCACTCGTCGCTGCCGACGCAGATTTGATTCTGCACGCTGGTGACGAGGCCGCTGATGCCAAGTGGCTGACTGCTTATGTCAATGTCCCGGTCATCGGTGTAGCTGGCAACTGGGATACGCCAACGCGGGAATATCCACTGGAACGCGTCGTCGCGGCGGACGAGCCGGTTTTGTTGGTGCATGGCCACCGACTTGGCGTCAAAGCCTCCTTGCGGCCGCTGGTCGAGCGCGCAAAGGCGGTCGGCGCTCGGGTTGCGGTGTACGGTCATACGCACATTCGCTATGTCGGCGTGGAAGATGGCGTGTTGGTGGTCAATCCGGGCAGTCTGGCGCAGCCGCGGGGTGGCAATCCGGCGACTTTCGCGCGCGTCGACTCGACGAAGACGAGTTCTGGCATTCATTATCGGGTGGGGCATTGGACGACTGCGGGTGCGGTCGTTTCGGAGTTCGAGTGGTTCGTCTAAAAATAGCCAAAAAATGATGAACTGCGACAGTCTTGATATCCTGACGGGTATCGTCTACACTGTCAAAGGTAACCTTGCCGAGATGCGGGTGTAGTTCAATGGTAGAACTTCAGCCTTCCAAGCTGATAGCGTGGGTTCGATTCCCATCACCCGCTCCATGGGTCTCAGTAGCTCAGCAGGATAGAGCAACAGCCTTCTAAGCTGTGGGTCGGGGGTTCGAATCCCTCCTGGGACGCCACGCTGGCGCTGCCCGAGCATCCCTTTGGGTGGTCCGGATTGATGTGCTTCGGACACCGCCTGTCGGGATGCTCGATTCGCAGATGAGGGCTACGGTGCTGGCGGGCGGTTCTATAGGCTCGGTACAGGATAGCCTTTTGGGCATGCCATAAGCCATACATACTGATGTGGTGGCGTTCTGAAGATTTGGTTCGTACAGCGCGGGCCGTTGATTGTTGGGAGGAAGTAATGCATGACAGCGAAGTGGGAAAAGACAGAGGCCAATGTTGGCGTATTGGAAGTCGAGGTGACCAGTGAGCGTTTTAAGGCTGCACTCGACGACGCCTTTAAAAAGGTCGTTAAAGATGTGAATGTTCCAGGTTTCCGCAAAGGGAAGGTACCCCGCCGTATTTTTGAACAGCGTTTTGGCATAGAGGTACTGTATCAGGATGCGGTAGACTTGGTTTTGCCTGAGGCATATGAACAAGCTGTTGCGGAGACGGGGATTGAGCCGGTTGATCGGCCATCGGTCGATTTGGTTCAAGTGGAGAGCGGCAAGCCGTTCATCTTCAAGGCGACCGTCACCGTCAAACCAGAAGTACAACTCGGCGAGTACAAGGGTGTCACCATTGAGGACAAGACCTTCGAGGTGACAGATGAGACCTTGACCGAAGAGATTGAACAAGTCCTGAAGAGTCACGCGACGGTCGAAGTCGTCGAAGACGGTGAAGTTCAAGACGGCGACACCGTGAGCATTGACTTCCTCGGCAAGGTCGATGGGGAAGCCTTTGAAGGTGGCGAAGCTGAAAACTTTGAGCTGGAGATTGGCTCAGGTACCTTCATCGGCGGTTTTGAAAGCCAGCTCGTCGGCATGAAACCCGGCGAAGAGCGCGATATCGAGGTCACGTTCCCAGAGGACTACCACGTAAAATCGCTGCAAGGCAAAGCCGCTACATTCCACGTGGTGCTTCACGATATCAAGCGCAAGGTGTTGCCGGAGTTGACCGATGAATTCGTTCAGGAAGTCAGCGAGTTCGAGACCGTCGACGAGTACCGTGCGGACTTGAAGAAGCGTCTCGAGGAGCGGGCAAAGCAAGACCATGACCGCTATGTCGAAGATGAAGTGGTGAAGAAGGTTACGGAGAATGCGACCATCGACCTTCCTGAGGTGATGGTGAATCACGAAATCGACCACCAACTCAATTCGTTCGCACAGCAACTGCAAATGCAGCAAATCCCGTTTGACGCGTACTTGGAGTTCACAGGTACCAGTTTGGATGAGCTTCGTGAGCAGTTCCGCGAAGCGGCTGAGCAGAGCGTTCGTACGGCCCTCGTGCTGGAAGCCATCACGGCGAAGGAAGGCATTCAGGTGTCCGACGACGAGATTACGGCCGAGCTGCAGAAGCTCGCTGAGAGCTCTGGGTTGGAGTTAGATCGCGTTCGTGAGATCATGAGCGTCCGCGACCCGAACTTCGAATCGTTCAAACGCGACTTGGCAACGCGCAAGACCATCGAATTGCTTGTGCAAAATAGCAAAATCGCGTAATTTGAGGTACACTGTAGATAATTGAATGCACTTGTGATACGCAAGACAAGGGGACACTGTCTCCTTGTCTTGTCACACACTCGGCATGCTTTGCGAGGAGGAGTCGCGGTGAGTCTTATACCGTACGTGATTGAACAGACCAGTCGTGGGGAGCGCTCGTACGACATCTACTCACGCTTGCTCAAAGATAGAATTGTGCTCTTGGGGACACCTATCGATGACAACGTCGCTAATGCTATCGTCGCGCAGTTGCTCTTCTTGGCAGCGGATGACCCCGAACGGGACATTCAATTGTACATCAACAGTCCCGGTGGTTCTGTTACAGCAGGACTAGCCATATATGATACTATGCAGCACATTCGGCCTGCCGTTTCCACCATGTGTGTGGGATTGGCCGCAAGTATGGGTGCTTTCCTCCTTGCCGCTGGTGAAAAGGGTAAGCGCTACGCGCTTCCGAATGCCGAGATTATGATTCACCAACCGCTTGGCGGCGTTCAGGGCCAGGCGTCGGACATTCAAATCCATGCGGAGTGGATGTTAAAGACGAAAGATAAGCTCAACCGCATTTTGGCAGAACGCACGGGTCAGCCCTTCGACCGGATTGTGGAGGATACGGACCGCGATAACTTCATGTCAGCGGATGAAGCTTGTGCCTATGGGTTGGTCGACGAGGTGCTTACTCAGAGCCCGTCGCAGGCATAACAGGAATCGTTTGACGGACACACTGCAAAGAGACGTCCGTTTTGGATTGAGCGCTCGTTGTGGTAACCTCGATTTGGGGAGGGAACAAAAGCATGTTCAAGTTTAATGAGGAAAAGGGCCAACTGAAGTGCTCGTTCTGTGGGAAGACGCAAGAACAGGTTCGCAAGTTGGTTGCTGGTCCCGGCGTATATATCTGTGATGAGTGCATTGAGTTGTGTAACGAAATTGTCGAAGAACAGCTGGGCGAAGAAGAAGAATTTGAACTGAAGGACGTGCCCAAACCGACTGAGATCAAGTCCATTCTCGACCAGTATGTGATTGGGCAGGAACAGGCGAAGCGTTCGCTCTCCGTTGCAGTTTACAATCACTACAAACGGATTAATGCGGGTTCGCAAAAGAGCGAGGACGTCGAATTGGCGAAGAGTAACATCTTGCTGATTGGACCGACAGGCAGTGGTAAAACGCTGTTGGCGCAGACTTTGGCCCGTATTTTGAACGTACCTTTTGCAATTGCGGATGCGACATCGCTGACAGAGGCTGGTTATGTCGGTGAAGACGTCGAAAACATCCTTTTGAAACTTATACAGGCTGCGGATTACGATATCGAGAAGGCGGAGCGGGGTATCATTTATATCGACGAGATCGATAAAATTGCCCGCAAGTCGGAGAACCCGTCCATCACGCGCGACGTGTCGGGTGAAGGCGTGCAACAGGCCCTCCTGAAAATTCTCGAGGGAACAGTTGCCAGTGTCCCGCCACAGGGTGGCCGGAAACATCCGCATCAAGAATTCATTCAAATTGATACGACCAACATCTTGTTTATCTGCGGTGGGGCGTTTGACGGTATTGAACCGATTATCAAGCGCCGTCTTGGCAGCAAGGTGATTGGTTTCGGCAGTGCGGGTGCGCAAGAACAAAAGGACACGGCGATTATGCACAATGTCCTGCCCGAGGATTTGCTGAAATTCGGTTTGATTCCAGAGTTTATTGGGCGTCTGCCGGTGCTGACGACGCTCGACGCACTCGACGAAGAAGCGCTGAAGAGAATCTTGGTCGAGCCGAAAAACGCGCTCGTCAAGCAGTTCCAGAAGCTGCTCGATATGGACAATGTGGTGCTTGAGTTCCACGACGATGCCTTGTCGACTATCGCGAAGGAAGCGATTCGTCGGGGAACTGGTGCGCGTGGTCTGCGGGCGATTATTGAGTCCATTATGCTGGACGTCATGTACGAGTTGCCGTCTCGAGATGATATTCAGAAGTGTATCATCACACAGGAAGCGGCCCTCCGAGAGGATGCGCCAATTGTCCTCAAAAAGGACGGTACTACCATTCCGTTTACGACGACACACAAGTCGGAAGAAACGGCGTAACGAACGGCTTCAGCTGAATCGGAACGAACAATGGCGATGGGGATGTTATCGAGCATCCTCATCGCCTTTTTGTGTATGTCAGTACTTGATATTTGCGACTTCGCACGGGAAATCAGCACACTCGCTCGCATAAAGTGTTTATTGGCTGGATGGGGCGGAAATACTGGAGCTATTGTTTGTCACAACAATGGGAGGGGACAGCATGACTGCCAGTATTCTTGCGGCCATTCAGATATTCTTCGCGATTGTGATTGGGCTCTACTTTTGGAACCTACTCAAATCGCAAAACCACAATAAACATGCAATAGAACGTGAATCTCGTAAAGAGTTGGACAAGTTGCGAAAGATGCGCGCGATTTCGTTGACTGTGCCACTTGCTGAGAAGACGCGCCCAGCGAGCATCGACGATATTATCGGTCAACGCGATGGACTGAAGGCGTTACGGGCAGCCCTGTGTGGGCCAAATCCGCAACACGTCATCGTCTATGGCCCGCCTGGCGTCGGGAAGACGGCAGCAGCCCGGGTGATTTTGGAGGAAGCGAAGAAGAGTCCGCAATCTCCATTTCGCCCAGAGGCGAAGTTTATAGAGTTGGACGCTACGACGGCACGGTTTGATGAACGTGGCATTGCTGATCCGCTTATTGGATCCGTCCATGACCCAATTTACCAGGGTGCCGGGGCGATGGGCGTGGCTGGGATTCCGCAACCTAAACCCGGTGCGGTGACGAAGGCGCACGGTGGGGTGTTGTTCATCGACGAAATTGGCGAACTGCACCCGATTCAGTTAAACAAGTTACTGAAAGTCCTCGAGGACAGGAAAGTGTTTCTCGAGAGTGCTTACTACAGCAGTGAAGATCAAAATATTCCGATGCACGTGCACGACATTTTTCAAAATGGCTTGCCCGCAGATTTTCGGTTAGTCGGTGCGACCACGCGGTCACCGGAGGAATTGCCTCCAGCGATTCGATCCCGCTGCGTCGAAATTTTCTTCCGCCCGTTGTCGCAGTCGGAAATCTACGAAGTCGTCATGGGTGCAGCAGAAAAACTTGAAATGCCGTTGGCGCCTGGCGTGGCCACCGAGATTACACAGTATGCGACAAACGGTCGCGATGCCGTGAACATCGTTCAGGTAGCTGGGAGTGTGGCATTGGCGGAAGGCCGGCACGAAATCAGTCTGGAAGACGTCGAGTGGGTGATTCAGTTTAGTCATATCAGTCCTCGACCGGACAAGAAGATCGCCAGTGAACCACAGATTGGCGTGGTCAACGGCTTGGCTGTCTACGGCCCGCAAATGGGGTTGCTGCTCGAAATTGAAGTGACTGCGGAGCGGGTACAGGACGGACGCGGAGAACTCACCATCACGGGGTTGGTGGAAGAAGAGACGATAGGTGGGCGCGAGCGGAGTATGCGGCGCAAGAGCATGGCCAAGGGCTCGCTCGATAACGTGTTGACGACGCTCAAACGCGTTTTCAAATTAGATGCGGCGAACTATCATATTCACATCAATTTCCCGGGCGGCATGCCAGTGGACGGTCCGAGTGCTGGCGTTGCCATGGCAGTGGCTATCTATTCTGCAATGGTGAAACGGCCCGTGCTGAATACGATTGCTATGACGGGGGAACTCTCAATCCGTGGTCTTGTTCGACCCGTCGGTGGCGTTCCAGCCAAGGTTACAGCGGCAGTTGAGGCGGGTGCGAGTGTCATTCTCGTGCCAAAGGCCAACTGGCAGGAGACGTTCCGCCACATCGAAGGGGCGAAAGTCGTGCCAGTGGAACGCTTAGAGGATGCTTTGAAATTTGCACTGGTCGGCGGGATCGAAGAGGATTATCTCGTACCGACAAAAGATGTTATGCCAGGCCAGGTAGGTGGGGGATTGACCTCCGCCCAGGGATGATTTTCGAGGGCGTACGGAAGATGGGTGCCGAAGTAAAAGTGTCCGAGCAAATTAGACTTCGCGTTTTGCTTTCTGTACAATGAGACCAATCCACGGGGAGAGCGAAAACTGGAGGTGGGTAGATGGCTTTAGAAGAAGAACGGAAGCCACTGGAACAACAAGGAACATACCCTCTACTGCCGTTGCGCGGTTTGCTAGTCTATCCCTCGATGGTGCTTCATTTTGACGTAGGGCGTCCGAAGTCCGTAAAGGCCTTGGAGCAGGCGATGGTCGACGACCATTTGATTGTTCTCGCGTCACAGGAAGACGGTCAGGTGGACGAGCCGCAAAAAGATGACCTGTATCAGGTCGGCACCTTGGCTCGGGTAAAGCAGATGATGAAGCTGCCAAACGGAACCATCCGCGTGTTGGTTGAGGGGCTTTCGCGCGCGCAGATTATAGACTTTGTCGAGGACGAAGAACTGTTTCGAGTAAACGTCACGTTGCATGAGGACGAAGACGACCTCTCGCCGACAGCCGAGATGCAGGCAGCCATGCGGTCGGTCGCGCAACAGTTCGAGCAGTATGTCAAATTGTCCCGCAAGTTAGATCAGGAGACGTACGCGGCGGTGGTGGATATTGACCATCCCGGTCGCTTTGCAGATATGGTCGCGTCTCACCTTCCGCTGAAAATCCGCGAAAAGCAGGATATTCTAGAAGCGTTTGACGTGCAGCATCGACTCGAACGGCTGCTTCAGATTCTTTCGGACGAGCGCGAAGTGTTGGAGTTGGAGCGACAAATTCACCAACGCGTTCGCAAGCAGATGGAGAAAACGCAAAAAGAGTACTATCTCCGTGAGCAGATGAAGGCGATTCAGCGGGAGCTTGGCGATAAAGAGGGACGGTCCTCCGAGGTTGAGGAACTGCGGGCCAAACTCGACGAGAAACAGTTGCCCCCTGAGGTGCACGAGAAAGTTGAGAAGGAAATCAGCCGACTTGAACGGATTCCATCCGCTTCGGCGGAAGGTACGGTCGTGCGTACATATATTGATTGGCTCCTGGCATTGCCGTGGACGGAGCGAGCTGATTCCGTGGTCGATTTGGCGCGCGCTGAGCGGGTGCTCAATGAGGAGCACTATGGCTTGGAGAAAATCAAAGACCGGATACTGGAGTTTATTGCTGTGCAGAAGTTGGTCAACAAGCAGTCGGGACCGATTATCTGCTTAGCTGGCCCTCCGGGCGTTGGGAAAACGTCGTTGGCTCGGTCAATCGCCACCTCGCTCAAGCGCCCGTTCGTTCGCGTCTCGCTTGGCGGGGTACGCGACGATGCGGAGATTCGCGGGCACCGCAGGACCTACATCGGTGCGATGCCAGGGCGTATCCTGCAGGGCATGAAGCAGGCTGAGGTCAAGAATCCGGTGTTTTTGCTCGACGAGATCGACAAAATGGCTAGCGATTTCCGGGGTGATCCGGCTGCGGCCATGCTCGAGATGCTAGACCCTGAGCAAAATAGCACGTTTTCTGATCACTACGTGGAAATTCCGTTTGACCTGTCGGATGTGATGTTCATCACGACGGCGAATAACCTCTATCAGATTCCGGGCCCGTTGCGCGACCGCATGGAAGTTATCCAGCTGGCGGGTTACACGGAGGACGAAAAGCTGCATATTGCGAAACTGCACTTGTTGCCAAAGCAGCGGGAGGCGCACGCGCTCAAAGGTGACAAACTGCGCGTGTCAGACGATATCTTGCTGGAGTTAATTCGCCACTACACGCGGGAAGCGGGTGTTCGCCAACTCAACCGCTTGATAGCGACAATTTGCCGCAAGTGCGCTCGGATTATCGCGGCGGGTGAGCAAAAGCGCATTACCGTGACCATCGCGATGGTGCACGACTTTTTGGGACCTCGCAAGTTTGAGTACGGGCGCGCACAAGAGCAGGATGAGGTCGGCGTAGTCGCTGGACTCGCGTGGACGGAAATGGGTGGCGACCTGCTCACGGTGGAAGTGTCGGTGGTACCGGGCAATGGCAAAGTGAAACTGACCGGTCAACTTGGCGACGTGATGAAGGAGAGTGCGCAGACAGCCTTGTCGTATATCCGCTCTCGTGCGACGCAGTTGCATATTCCAGCCAACTTCCACGAGAAGGTCGATATTCACGTGCATGTACCGGAAGGCGCGATTCCAAAGGATGGACCTTCGGCGGGCATCACGATGGCGACGGCGATTGCTTCTGCTTTGACAAACCGCCCAGTTCGTCACGACGTGGCCATGACGGGCGAAGTGACGTTGCGTGGCCGGGTACTGCCGATTGGCGGCTTGAAGGAAAAAAGTTTGGCTGCGCATCGCGCGGGCATTCGAACGATTATTATTCCGCAAGGAAATGAGAAAGATCTATCGGACATTCCAGAGGTGGTCAGGGAACAGGTTCAGTTCAAACCTGTGTCGCACATGGATGCAGTGCTCGACATCGCGCTCGGGAACGAAGCGACACTCGATGAACGCCATCCCTTACACACGGAAGCCTGGTTTGCAGATCTTTTTACTGAAGATAAATATTCTGGCGAGGGAACACACCAGTGATTATTCACAGTTCGGAGTTTGAAATCAGCGCAGTCCGCCCCAGCCAATGGCCGGAGGGTGGGCTGCCTGAATTCGCGTTTATTGGACGCAGTAATGTCGGGAAATCCACCTTGCTCAATCGGTTGTTGAACCGAAAAAATTTGGCGCGCGTATCTGCGCAGCCGGGAAAGACGCGGCAAATCAATTTTTATGTGATTAATGACCGCTTTCGGTTCGTGGACTTGCCTGGGTATGGCTACGCGTCGGTCAGCAAGCGGGAAAGGTCGCAATTCGCGAGCATGATCGACAAGTATCTGCTGGAGCGCGAACCGCTGTGCAGGATCGTTCAGTTGGTCGACATACGGCATGAGCCGTCGAAGGACGATGTGGCGGTTCATCAAGGTCTGTGCGAGTTAGATGTGCCACTGCTGGTCGTGGCCACGAAGATGGACAAAATCGGGAAGTCGCAGGTGGCATCGCATGTCAAGAAGATCCGACAGACGTTGCAATCTGGCGTTGAAATCTATCCCGTCTCTGCAGAAAAGAGAGTAGGTTTGGACGAGCTGTGGACGTTATTCGAGGCGGATATGGCGCCCTGGTTTGAAGATGAGGAACTGACATAGAGCGTTCACAACCTTCACCTTGTGGAGAATGACCTCACTTTTTGTCAGTGCTATAATATCGGGGTGAGTAGAAAGGGGGACCTGACAATGCACATCGTGGTACTCGGCATGAATCACAAGACGGCCAGTGTCGAACTGCGCGAGCGCGTGAGCTTGAGTCAAGATGCGCTAGAGCAGTTGCTGGCGGAATTGCGTGATTCTCGCACCGTGATGGAGAGCGTTGTTCTGTCTACCTGTAATCGCACCGAGTTATATGCACTCGTGAACAGTATCCGAGCTGGGCAGGATTACTTACTGACGCGATTTACTGGCATGACCTGTCTCGATAGATCTGTTGTGGAATCATCAACTTATTTCATTCAAGGGGAACAGGCGGTTGCGCACGCGATGCGCGTCGCTGCCGGATTGGACTCCGTTGTGGTTGGGGAAACACAAATCCTCGGTCAGATGCGAAATGCTTTTCAGACAGCTTTTGAAGCGGGCAACACGGGTGCCATGTTCAACCGGTTGTTCCGAGAGGTCATTCATGTAGGCAAGCGGGCGCAGTCAGAGACGACGATTGGACAAAGTCCAGTGTCTGTCAGCTATGCAGCTGTTCAGTTGGCCAACAAATTTTTTGGGGATATGAGCGGTCGCAAGGCACTGGTTGTCGGCGCAGGGCACATGGGTGAATTGGCGTTGCAACATTTTCACGCGCTCGGGTTCAAACAGTTGTTTGTTGCGAACCGGACGTTGGCCAGGGCGCAGTCCGTGGCGCAGGCAGTAGGCGCGACAGCAATCGACCTCGCGAACGTGACAGATGTACTGTCCGATGTGGACGTCGTTTTATCGGCCACCGGTGCACCAGGCTATACCATCGTTGCGAAAGATATCGCGAAGGCGCTAAAGGCCCGCAAACATCAACCGATGGTGCTGCTCGACATCGCGGTGCCGCGGGATATGGACCCAGATATCGCAAATTTGCCGGGTGTGTACCTTTACGACGTAGATGATCTCGACGGTGTCATAGAGGCGAACATCCAGGAGCGCGAGCGGCAGTCTGTCGTGGTCGAGTCGATGATTCGGGAGTCGGTTGAGGCGTTTTCCAACTGGCTGACGGAACAAGAGGTCGTCCCACTGATTGCGGCGCTCAGGGCAAAGGGCGAGTCCATTCAGCAGCAAGTAATGGAGAGCTTGGCGAGAAAACTGCCGAATTTGACGGAACGCGAGCGCAAAGTGTTGAACAAGCACACCATGAGTATCGTCAACCAGCTGCTGAGAGATCCGATTCAAAATATGAAAGAGCTGGCGATGGCGTCTGGGGATGCGGAATACGTCAGTTTGTTTGCGCAGCTGTTTGGTGTGGACGAAGCCGCCATTGCGTCGCAGAGTTCCATGGCAGCGCGTCATTTGTCGGCGGAGGCTACATTCGTCGAGCTGTTCCAACGCATGCGCGGTGAGGCGCGGCGTATGACGGAAGACAACCGGGTATTGCACCCTGTTCTTCGGTGATGGCTGGTGTGGACGCGCCTCTTGTACGATGCCGCGATTGTTTCGTATGCCGTCAGTTTAACGCTTTTTTTCAGCGACGTGCTGCAACCGCGCCGGGCGTTTAATCGGTCGGCTGTGCTGTTGCTGTTCGTCGCTTTCTTGTCGACGACAGGGCTCTTGTTTATACGCTTTCGCATACTTCACGCGTTTCCGGCATACACGCGGTCCGATACGATGTTGTTCATCGCGTGGATTATGCTGGTGACGACACTGGTGCTCGATACGTTCTTTCGGATTGGGCTCGTGTTGTTTTTTGCAAATGTAGTTGGCTTCTTTATTTTCTTATTTGCGGGCTATCGCCAGGGATCCGACTTGTTGCGGTGGTTTCCGAACCAGGACCTACTGCTCTTACACATCGTACTGGCGACGCTGAGCGAAGCTGCACTCGCATTTTCATTTGCGTTTGCGGTAATGCACTTGTTACAGGAGAGCAATCTTCGCTACAAGCGCTGGAACCGCTGGTTCCTACTCCTGCCGTCGCTGTCTAAGATCGATAGCTTATGCCTCTTGACGACGGCGATTGGTTTCTTTTTGTTGTTTGCAGCGATGGCCATCGGCGACGTGTGGGGGAAGCTCGTGTTACATCAATGGCTCGTGTGGTCCGCCAAACCGATTGCGACCATCATCGTTTGGGTCATGTATGGCGTGTTTCTCGGCTTGCGCGTTCGGCGTTCGGGCACGACACGAGGCATGATGATTTATCAGGTGGCATGTTTTGTCGCGACGCTGGTCAACTTAGGGGCGATTGGCCACCTGTTACCACTACACCAACCGGTGTCACCGTAAAGTGAGGGAGTTTGATGAGACGTATTCGAGTGGCGTCACGTCGCAGTCAGTTGGCGATGACACAGACAAACTGGGTGATTGATGCGCTTCGCGCCCGGCGCCCTGACTGGACGTTTGAAGTTGTCCCCATTACGACAAAAGGGGACGAGATTCTCAATGTAACCCTTTCGAAGGTCGGCGGCAAGGGGTTGTTTGTCTCTGAGATTGAAGCCGTACTCACTTCGAACCAGGCTGATCTCGCCGTACATAGCTTAAAAGACGTTCCTTATGAACTCGCCGATGGGCTCGTGTTGGCGGGGATTCCGCAACGCGAAGATCCGCGTGATGCACTCGTGTCACGCGACGGGCAGACACTGTCCGATTTGCCGAAGGGAGCGATTGTCGGCACATCCAGCCTTCGCCGGATGGCTCTGTTGAAGAATTTACGACCAGATTTGCAAGTCGAGCCACTGCGCGGCAATATCGACTCTCGCCTCAGGCGCGCGGAACAAGGGGAATTTGCGGCAATTATCCTGGCTGCGGCAGGACTTGCGCGCATGGGTTGGCAGAACAGGGTGAGTGAATTTTTACAACCGGACGATTTTATACCCGCCATTGGACAAGGTGTTCTTGGGGTGGAGTGTCGGGAGAGCGACGCGGAGCTCGTTGAGGAATTGAAGGCGTGGACTGACGTGCCGACTGCTTTGTGCGCCCAAGCCGAGCGAACGCTTCTGACGACGCTTCAGGGGAGTTGCCAAGTACCGATTGCGGGCTATGCGCAGTTGGACCAGGATGGCACAATCACCTTGACTGGATTTGTCGCGGCTCCGGATGGAAGCAAAAGCTTGCGCGAGCAGGCGAGCGGGCGCGATGCTGTGGCAGTCGGGAAGACGGTCGCCGAGGCGTTGCTCGCGCGGGGTGCAGACGAGTACTTGCGAAGCGCACAAGGGGAATAGCTGGCATGAATTCGACAGTGGTCATTACCCAGTCCGGAGATAGGGGCCGAAGTTTGGTTGACCGTCTCACAGGACTGGGTGTTTGTGCGATTCATTGGCCACTGGTTAAAACAGTGGTCTACAGCGATTCGGACATTGCGCGTCAAAGTCGCTTGATGCCAGATCAGGTAGATGGCATTCTGGTCACGTCACTGACGGCGGCACGCGTGTTAGCCAAACAGTATCCATCGAGTGATTGGCGATGGGGACAAGCGGTTTGTTATTGTATAGGAGAGGCCACTGCGACGCCGCTCCGGGATATAGGGATTCGCTGTGTCGTCTACCCGCAGGTTCGCGATGCGAGTGACATGGCGCGCGCGATGCTTTCCGAGTGGCCCGCTGGTGGCAAGACGTTTGTTTTCGTGCGGGGCGTTCAGGCGAGACGAGTTTTAGTGGCGGCGCTTCGTGACGGCGGGCACAAGGTGTTTGAGCTCGAAGTCTACGACACGGTCCCGACGCCTGTCGAACAACTGCCAAAACTGCCTGTCAATCGCGCATTGGTTTGGGTTTTATTTAGTCCGTCGGGCGTCTCCTCGCTTTTGCAATCGGTCGCTCACATCCGAGCGGACGTGCAACAAGGGAGGAGCGCGGTTGTCGCATTTGGCCGGACAACGGCGTCTGCCCTTGAGTCGGCAGGCATTCCTGTAGCATGGATGCCGACAGAGGTGACACATGACGGTTTGATCGATACACTTTTGCGATTTTTGAGGGAGGAAAAGGAATATGGAATTTGAACGGCATCGTCGGTTGCGCGCAACCAGCGGCATACGAAATCTGGTTCGGGAGAACCATGTGACGGTCAATGACTTAGTGTACCCAATGTTTGTGGAGGAAGGGTTGTCTGGCACCAGCGAGATCAGTGCGATGCCAGGTGTCATGCATTACGGCATCGACGCGTTTCGCCGGGAGATTCATCGCCTATCTGAACTCGGAATCCCTGGCATCATTATTTTTGGCGTTCCGTCGGAGAAGGATGAAATGGCGTCATCGGCTTATGCGCCAAAGGGTGTCGTCCAGGAAGCTGTTCGCGCCGCGAAGGCGGAGAATCCCGATTTGGTCGTCATGACGGATGTCTGCCTTTGCCAATACAGTTCAACTGGACATTGCGGCATCGTTCGCGATGGCAAAATCGTCAACGACGATTCGTTGACCTTGATTGCGAAGACGGCTTTGTCCCATGCCGAGGCGGGTGCTGACATCGTGGCGCCGTCGGATATGATGGACGGTCGGGTCGCGCGAATTCGCGAAGTGCTCGACGAAAATAAATTTGAGGACGTATCCATCTTCTCGTACGCGGTGAAGTACGCAAGTGCGTTTTATGGACCGTTCCGAGAAGCGGCTCACTCGACGCCTTCCTTTGGCGACCGCAAGTCGTACCAGATGGATCCCGCCAACGTCCGCGAAGCAATGCGTGAAGCGGCGTCGGACATCGCTGAAGGTGCCGATATCCTGATGGTTAAGCCGGCGCTTTCGTACATGGACGTCATGCGGCAAATCCGCGACACCTACGACCTGCCGATTGGCACGTACAACGTCAGTGCCGAGTACAGCATGGTCAAAGCTGCCGCGATGCAGGGCTGGATTGACGAGCGGGCGATTGTCATGGAAATGATGACTTCGTTTAAACGAGCCGGTGCGGATATCATCTTGACGTATCACGCGCCGGATGTGGCCCGTTGGCTGAAGGAAGAAAATCGCTAAGTATCGGTCCGACCGAGGTCGCCGCGACCATGGACTCGTGCGCGCTCCTCGGACAGACGCTGATAAGTGAGGCGCAGAATCTACAGGGAGCGTGATGAGACAATGGCTGGACCGAAATCGACTGCTGCGTTTGAGCGCGCCAAACAGGTTTTGCCTGGTGGTGTGAATAGTCCTGTGCGGGCGTTTAAGTCTGTTCACGGGACACCGTTTTTTGCCGAGCGCGGAGAAGGCCCCTATTTATACGACATCGACGGCAACCGTTACGTCGACTACTTAATGAGTTGGGGACCGCTCATCTGGGGGCATGCACACCCACAAATTGTTTCAGCTGTGCAAGAGGCGGCTGTAAAGGGCACCAGTTTCGGCGTACCGACGGAATTGGAGACGCAGGTGGCGGAGAAAATCGTGGAACTGGTTCCGTCGATTGAGGTCGTGCGCATGGTCAACAGTGGCACGGAGGCGACGATGAGCGCCGTGCGTTTGGCGCGCGCCGCCACGAAGCGCTCATATGTTGTGAAGTTTATCGGCTGTTACCATGGTCATGCCGATCACTTCCTCGTCAAGGCAGGGTCAGGCGTTGCTGATTTGGGCCTGCCCGATAGCCCTGGCGTCCCCAAGGAGACGGCGGAGCGCACGATTGCAGTGCCGTATAACGATATTGACGCGCTTCGCGACGTCTTTTTGCAACGTGGCGAGGAGATTGCTGCCGTCATTATTGAACCTGTGGCGGGGAATATGGGCTGCGTTCTGCCGAAGCCCGGATACCTCCAGGCGGTTCGCGAACTGACGAGGAGTTACGAAACGCTACTCATTTTCGACGAAGTCATTACGGGCTTTCGCGTCGCGCTCGGTGGCGCCCAGGCGCGCTTTGGGATTGAGCCGGACCTGACTACGTTTGGCAAGGTCATCGGCGCAGGGCTGCCGGTCGGCGCGTATGGCGGTCGCCGTGATCTGATGGAGCTGATTGCGCCAAGCGGCCCAGTTTACCAAGGTGGCACACTCTCAGGCAATCCGCTCGCGATGTCTGCAGGGCTTGTTTCTTTAAAGATGTTGGAGGCGGCAGACAAGACAGGCTTCTACGACAAACTCCAGGCCTATGGGCAACAGGTTGTGGATGCGTTTGTCGATCACGGCAAACAACACGGCATCCCCACCTACGGACATGCCTTGGGCGGCTTGTTCGGACTGTTCTTCCACGATGGCCCTGTCCACGACTTCGAGAGTGCGAGAGAGAGCGACAGCGCTATGTACGAGCGCTTTTTCCACGCGATGCTCGACGCCGGTGTGACATTTGCACCTTCTCCGCTAGAATCTGCGTTCGTCTCGGGCGTTCACGGGGACAAGGAGTTAGATATCACACTGTCCGCTATCTCGTCCGTCTTTCGAACGCTTGGCGCTTGACTGAGCGCCAGTTCAAGACCACGGGTAAGCTCGTGCAAAACACGGGTGAACTCGTGGTCTTTTTTAAGGGGTATGTACCCATTCAGGCGGATCGACTGATTTCCCCGTTCCTGCGGCACACTGGACGCGCTATCGACATATGTGCGCAACCGTGTACATACATTGGTGATGGAATCTGCTTGGCGTGCGAGGAGGGGCTTAGGATGTCTGAACAAGCTCGAGAACCGCTCATCCGGCTGCCGATCGATCAGGAGATTTTCATGGAAACTGTGACCAGCACAGACTCTGTGGAAGATGCGACGGTCGCCACGGAAGTGGTTGCGTTTGAGAAGGACGGCGACGTGTACGAGTTGCACGGTGCCGTGGTCTTTGCTGGTTACGTGCGTTCGTCGGAAGACGGCGGCGCGGCCGAGGAGTCGTTCTCCGTCGGCACGGAGGAGGAATCTGCCGTTCGCCATATTCACCATCGTCTGCCATTTGTCTTGCGTGTCCCTGTGGAAGCGCAGCAAGGCGGTGTGGTGAACGTCAAGAGCCGGCTTTCTGGCTGGGCGCTGGACGTCGTGAGCGACCATTGGCTGAATGTCAAAGGCGTATTGGAGATTCACGGCCTGGTCGGCGACGAGGGGTATCACTTTCAGTGCGGTGCACAGGAAGGGAGCCGGCCGTTTTTGCGGGAGCAATTGGTTGTCGAGGAGCCGACGTATGGCGTGTCTGATCCTGAATTTGCAGACGGATTCGCGAATCAGACGTCACCATCGGTGGAACTGTCGAACGAAGCCGACCTGGGCGCTGCGGCAGATGCTGTTGAGGGCGAAGTGAACGCAGCATCGGAGGCCGATACGACGGTCGGGGAAGAAGTGAACGCCGGATCGGAAATTGAAGCGCATGTGGCAGACGAGGTAGAAGCAGACGCCGCAGTGGACGCGGAGGTAGGTTTGGACACCGTCGGTCAAACGTACGACACAAACGATTATCACGCCATTGAAGAACCATCCCCTGAACTGGTCGGCGCTCAAGCCGACATGTGGCGGCACGAAGACGGTGACGCGGATGAGGATAATCAACCAGATGGATTGGAATCTTCCCACGACCAAACAGACGCACGCACGGGTGACAATCACGGATTGGAGAAAGTGAGTGAGGCGCGCAGGGGTCATGGCTGGGCCGAAGAGGAAGCACGGGGAAGCGAATCGCATGAACCACCGTCGCCATCATCGCAACCACCGTCGGTCGAATCCGTTCGCAGTGAGTTGGTCAATTTGGACCGCTTCTTTGTTTCACCAACGCCGCAAGCCGAAGAGCCAACTGCAGCACAATCGGAACCAACACCGGTTGCCTCGTTTGAGTTTGAGCACCAACTCGACGATGAAGTGCTCGAAGCTCCAGTAGAGGATCCTGTGAAAAGCGCGGAGATCAAAGAGGACCTTCGTAGCGAACCGCGGGAGATTCCGAAATTCACGATCTCTAGTGCGGTGCCGACGGATGACCAGAATCTGCTGGATGCCGAATCAGCGGCAGAAGTGGTGGAAGAACCACGGGCTGAGGCAGTGCCATCGGTACTGAAGTCGGATTTGTGGTCGTTTGTCGATTTTAATGGACCGGAACCGCGTTACACGCTTCGCTACGCGATTGTCGCAGAAGAAGAGACGCTGGAGATGGTTGCCGAGCGCTGTGGATGTCTTCCGAGTGAACTGAGTCGCATCAACGATTGCCCCAATGGTCAGGTCACTCCGGGCCAAGCGCTGCGGATTCCAGATGTGCCGTTTACGATTCCCCGCGTGACGTCGGCGTGACGGAAGGCAGCATGTCGGTTTGGTAAGCCATCCGAATGAACGAGATTCAGGGCCGCGAATGATTCGCTGGCCCTGTTGGCGCTTGACCCTTAATATTTCGTTGCGTAAATTCGTTGATGGCGATAACCCGTCCCATTCACTGACACGTCGCAATTTCGGTTTGTCGCACGCGGCCCTCCAGCAGATGCTGGCCTCTATACCGGGATCGGCCGGGGCCGCGCGCGTTTTAAGGTGCACCGATGAACATGGCGACAAAGACGATGAACAGTAACATCAGGATGAGCAAATCCAGTGCGCTTGGCCAAAAAATTGACCTGAGAAACAGAAGGAAAATCGCTAGGGCGAGGATAATCTTCACGAATCTCAACAGGGAATAGAACAGTCGCATGGGCAAACCCTCCTTACATCGGGTCACTAATGTATATGCGTGTGTCCCCTTCAGGTATTTGTCCTGTGACAAGAGTTCTTTGCATTTGTTAAGATAGGGACGTAATTTCAGGAGACGGACAGGCTTTGGCCTTGACGACGTTTGGGGGAAGATAGTTGAATCAATCAATGAATCCTGGAGGGCAAGGTGTGTGGCGAGGCTGGTATTGGCGTTTCGCCGGTACGACGGTGGTGGTCCTCGCGATACTGGAACTTGTCGCGTACTATGTGTCGAAGGGGAGATACTCCTTCATTCAGACCGGCGAGTTGGGAATGTTTATCGCCGCAATTTTGGTGGTTCAGCGGGTGAAGGAGCGCCGTATGGCGAATACGCTCTTGGTGACAATCCTCGGGTTTGTCATCAACCTGATTTTTCAGCTGACCATCGGCTATAAAGGTACCCTCTATTATGGGTGGGGGTATTTTGTTGAACAAAACGCCATTATTGGCGGTATCGGTATCTTGTTTTCGATAGTTTATTCGCGGACTTCGGCGTGGTCTGATCGCCGACGTGCACAGGCGCAAGCGAAGCGACAAGCGGCATCTACAAAAACCGATGATCGCGATGAAGTGAAGCCTGTGCGTGTGCACCGCGTGAAAAAGAAACGCGGCCGCGGACGTCGCCCGCGGTAAGTACTGAGTGGCTTTCTTGCCTCGATAAGACTTGACAATTTCGTATGAAATCCGTACTATACAAAGCACCTATTGCCATATGAACGGCGTTGAAAGGGAGGAGTAAGGCGGTTTCGATTGTCCAGAGACGGTGCAGCGCGCTGAAATGCACCGCTTTCGTCCGTCTGAAGGTCGCCCTTGAGCTGCTTACCCCGGGTCATTCCGTTATCGATGTCGAGTGTTTCGTTCGTCTCGCGATGAGCGGAAAATTCAGGTGGTAACGCGGAGCCTATCCGTCCTGAGGACGGATAGGCTTTTTTTGGTTCAGGAACGATTGCATGCTGCCGCGAGTTATGGCAGACAGGTATTTCGATAAGAGGAGGCAATCTCATGACAGCAAGGGAACATGAACTTCCGACCGTTTATGATCCGCGCGCAGTCGAACAGCGCATCTATGAAACATGGGAACAAAAAGGCTATTTTCGGGCCGGTCGCTATCCCGAACGACCACCGTTTTCGATTGTGATGCCACCGCCGAATGTGACGGGCGTGCTCCATCTTGGTCACGCACTGGACAACACGCTACAGGACATCACCACTCGTTATAAACGGTTGAATGGATTTGATGCGCTGTGGGTTCCAGGTACTGACCACGCTGGCATCGCCACGCAAGCGCGCGTTGAACGGTCCATTCAAGAATCCGAAGGAAAATCGCGCCATGACCTCGGCCGCGAAGCGTTTGTCGAGCGCGTCTGGGATTGGAAGCATCAATATGGCGACGCCATCACGCGGCAAATTCGCGCGCTTGGCAGTTCTTGTGATTGGAGCCGCGAGCGGTTCACGATGGACGAAGGGCTGTCTGCAGCAGTTCGTGAAGTGTTCGTCCGACTCTATGAAAAAGGCCTTATCTATCGGGGTCATCGGATTATCAACTGGTGCCCGCGGTGTTCCACGGCGCTGTCTGACATCGAGGTTGAGCACAAGGAGCAAACCGGCCATCTCTACCACATCCGCTATCCACTGAGCGATGGTAGTGGGGAAGTCATCATTGCGACGACGCGGCCTGAGACGATGTTTGCGGACGTCGCTGTCGCAGTGCATCCAGATGACGAGCGTTACACACAAATGATTGGCAAGACGGTTCGCCTTCCGCTTACAGACCGGGAGATACCTGTCATTGCCGATGACTATGTCGACATCGAGTATGGGACGGGATGTCTGAAAATCACACCGGCCCATGATCCCAACGATTTTGAAGTTGGCGAACGCCATCACCTAGAACAATTGCAGTGTATCGACGCGGATGGGCGCTTGAATGCCTTGGCGGGCGAGTTCCAAGGGCTCACGCGCGAGCAGGCTCGCAATGCCGTCGTCGAGGCGCTACAGCAAGGTGGACACCTGGTTCGCACGGAGGAAATTTCGCATTCGGTCGGCCACTGCAGTCGGTGTGATACGGTCGTCGAGCCATTCTTGTCTGATCAATGGTTCGTCCGAATGGAGGATTTGGCGCGCCCTGCCTTAGCTGGCGTCGAGCGCGGTGAGCTACAGTTCGTACCACAGCGCTTCACCAAGGTCTTTGTACACTGGTTGGAGAACGTCCGGGATTGGTGTATCTCGCGGCAACTTTGGTGGGGGCATCGCATCCCAGCCTGGTACTGTGACGACTGTGGGGAACTGAGTGTCTCCAAGACCGACTTGACGGAATGTCCACATTGCCACAGCAAACATTTGCGCCAGGACGAAGACGTTTTGGATACGTGGTTTTCATCCGCGTTGTGGCCGTTCTCGACACTCGATTGGCCAAACCTTGAAGCGCCGGATTTTCAGCGGTATTACCCGACGAGCGCTTTGATGACAGGGTACGACATCTTGTTCTTCTGGGTTGCTCGGATGGTCTTCATGGGCCATGAATTCACCGGCAAAATGCCGTTTTCAACGGTTGTCCTGCACGGGTTGGTCCGCGATGCACAAGGACAGAAAATGTCCAAGAGCAAGGGCAACGGTGTCGATCCGATGGAAGTCATTGACCAGTACGGCGCCGACGCACTGCGCTTCATGTTGGCGACTTCGACGTCACCCGGCAACGACCAACGGTTCACGTGGGACAAAATCGAAGGGGCGCGCAATTTTATCAACAAAATTTGGAATGCCTCCCGGTTCGTACTGATGAACCTGGATGCAGATTTTGAGCCGCTCGATCTCACGGGTCGACAACTCGATGTGGCCGACAGGTGGATATTGCATCGGTTGTCAGAAACCATTGACGCGGTGACGCATCATCTAGATCACTATGATTTCGGCGAGGCAGCGCGGGCGATGTACGACTTCGCGTGGGATGATTTCTGCGATTGGTACATCGAGTTTTCCAAGCTTGCGCTATATGGGCACGACGGAGAGCGCAAAGCGGTTGCACAAACGGTCTTGCATCGGGTGTTGACATCGCTTTTGAAGCTGCTTCACCCATATATTCCGTTTGTGACAGAGGAGATCTGGCAAGCGTTGCCGAACACTTCGGAGGCTCTCATTATCGAAGTGTGGCCAAAGGCCGACGACGCACTTCGCGACGACCAAGCAGTCAGTCAAATGCGGCTGGTGATGGATGCGATTCGCGCTGTCCGCAATGTCCGCGCAGAATTGCAGGTTCCACCCAGCAAGCCGGTGTCGATGTACATTCGTTGTGAAAGTGCGGATTACGTCCAGCTGTTTGAGTCCGTTCGCCATTATATCGCCCGTTTTTGCAACAGCGACGATTTGACGATTGCCGCAGGCGGTGACGCGCCGGAGAAATCCGCTACGCAAGTGGTGACTGGTGCCGTGATCCACATTCCGCAGGCAGGGCTTATTGATGTCGAGGCGGAGTTGGCTCGTTTGCGCCGCGAGGAATCGCGCCTCATGGGAGAGGTCGAGCGCATCGAGAAAAAACTTGCGAATGCCGGGTTTGTCGCGAAAGCGCCCGAGGCTGTGGTCGCCAAGGAACGAGAGAAAATGGAAGATTACCAAGTGAAGTTGCGGGCGGTCCAGGAGCGCATTTCGGATTTGCAGCAATGATTTAATCGAGGTGTCAGCAGTGAATGTGCAAGAGGCATTTGCGTGGGTGGAATCCCTGAGCAGATTCGGCATTAAACCGGGTCTGTCTCGGGTCCAGCACGTCTTAGCCGCCCTTGGGAATCCGCAGACGGGCCTTCGCTTTTATCATGTGGCAGGGACTAACGGAAAAGGTTCGGTCTGTGCCATGCTTTGTGCTATGTCGATGGCTGTCGGACATCGGACAGGCTTATATACCTCGCCTGGTGTTGACGGCTTGAATAGCCGAATGGTGATAGATGGTCAGCCGATTGATGATTCGTCGTTCGCGGCCTATGCCACGGCCATTCGCGAGGCCATTGAACTGGCGTCGAGCGAAGACCCACTGACGGAGTTCGAAGTCCTTACCGTGATGGCACTGTTGTATTTTGCGGATAAACAGGTGGATGTGGTCGTATGGGAGACGGGTCTTGGCGGACGCTATGACGCGACGAGCGTCGTGACGCCGATGGTGACGGCTATCACGAATGTATCGTACGACCACGTCGAGATTTTAGGACCTACACTGGCGGATATCGCTTATGATAAGGCAGGGATTATTAAGCCGAACATACCGTTTGTGACAGGAGCGGAGGGTGAGGCGTACGGTATCGTAGAGAAGGTCGCCAAGTCGGCTGGAGCTCGGGTGGTGCGTCTAGGAGCAGACATCCAAATTGAGCGCACGGCCTACGATGACCATTATCAGACGCTGTGCTATAAAGGGATAGCGCACGATGTACCCGCGTTTGAATTGTCCTTGTTCGGTCCGCACCAGATAGACAATGCAGCGATTGCGTTGGCGATGTTTGAGCTTGCGCATCCAGATCTAGAGGATGCGGACTGGCTACGCGCGGTAGCGGCGCTTCGCACTGTTCACTGGCCGCTTCGCTTCGAGGTGTTTCAACACGGTGCGGCACCGCTGGTTCTAGATGGTGCGCACAATCCTGCGGCGGCGCATACGCTGGCCTTGAGTTTACAGGAGATGTCGGCGGCCTTGTCCACGGCACCGCTGTGGCACATGGTGATAGGTGTGTTTCGCGACAAGGATGCGCAATCCATGTTGAAAGAAGTGTTACCTCTTGCACAAGACGTTATCGTTTGTCGTCCCAACCATGCAAGGGGGGCAGATCCAGAAGAAATCCGCGGGTTGATTGAAGCACAGTCGCCGCAACTGCCAGTTCGTATCATCGAACAGCCGGCAGCTGCCGTGACGGAGGCTTTAAAGACACCTGGGCCATTGGTTATCTGGGGAAATCTGCATATGGTAGAGGACGCGAGGAAAGCTATTTCTAAACTGGGAATGAACTACTGGACATGAGGACGGTGAGGCGCGTGCGCGGTTCGCAACACGTGCATTTTGTAGGCATTGGTGGGTATGGAATGAGTGCCATCGCTCGTGTCATGCTGGATTTGGGATATCAAGTGTCCGGGTCGGACGTGTCTCGTCAAGAATTGACGGAACGTCTTGCAGCCCGTGGCGCGAACATCTTTTACGGCCATGACAAACGGCAAGTCGAGGGTGCGGACATCGTGGTGCACAGTACGGCTGTTCACCAGGATAATGTCGAGCTCATCGAGGCGAGGGCTCGCCAAATTCCCGTGATCCATCGCAGTGAAATGCTCGCTCGATTGATGGAAGACCGAGTGGGTGTCGCTGTGACTGGGGCGCACGGGAAGACGACCACCACGTCTATGATTGCATACATGATGGAACGCAATAATTTGGATCCTACTTTTGTCATCGGTGGCGTCGTTTCAAACATTGGTGACAACGCGAAAGCCGGAGGCGGCCAGTTTGTCGTGGCGGAAGCGGATGAATCGGACGGATCGTTTCTTCACTACCGTCCCGCGATTGCGGTGGTCACAAACGTTGAAGCTGACCATCTTGAGCACTACGACGGAAAGTTCGAGAATCTCAAAAATGCGTACAGAACGTTTATTCAACAGGTTCCAGCGGACGGCTTGGCGGTGCTCTCAGCGGATGATGCGCATCTGCGAGAATTGAAATTAGACGCGCACGCACGAGTGATCACCTACGGTTTTGCGGACGATGCAGATATTCAAGCGCGACATGTGCAATTGTCTGGGCGGACCAGTTCGTCTGAGGTGTATATAAACGGGGAGTTGGTCGGTCGCCTGTTGCTTTCGCTGCCAGGTGAGCATAATGTGTTGAACGCGCTGGCCGCGATTGCGGTAGGCCGGGAAGCTGGCTTGTCGTTTAACCAAATCGCCGTAGCCCTCGCGGAGTTCCATGGTGCGAAGCGGCGCTTTCAGGTGATTTCCGAGGCAAACAACGTCCTCGTTATCGACGACTATGCGCACCACCCAACTGAAATCAGCGCGACCATCGCGGCAGCAAAGGCGACGGGCAGGCGCATTGTAGCGGTATTCCAGCCGCAGCGATATACGCGGACGTACTTTTTGTTTGACGCCTTTGCTCGCTCGTTCTCGCAGGCAGACGAAGTGATTATTTCGGAGATTTATTCGCCTGCAGGGGAGAAGCAAATCGAAGGCGTCACAGCGGAGCGGCTCGCGGCAGAAATTCGCAAACAGAGTAATCCGCGAACGCAGTATTTGGCGACACAGGATGAAATCTTCGCGTATCTCCGGTCTTCTGTGCACGCTGGCGATCTCGTGCTCACCATGGGAGCTGGCGACATATGGAAGGTTGCAGAGCGCTTGGGTGACGACTTAGAGCGCACCGCTCATAAAGCGCTGGTTTAACGATGGCGCATTGAGCGTGTAGTAGATAAAAGAGGTGAGAATCCGCGTGGCTGCGGTTCTCACCTCTTTTTGTGGTCGTGGCAGGTTGCTGGCTAGTTGGCTAGCTACATTGGCTAGCTGGCTAGTTGGCCAGCTGCTAGCGCTGCATAAGGCATGATTTCTGCACTATTTTTGGATTTTTCATAGGTGCGGCGGACTTAAGACACGCCAAATGCCCTATTTACTCAAATGCTGCCTGATAAAAGCCAAAAATCGGCGATTAGCGCATTTTTGATGCCTTATTGGCGCCAAAAAACGCGCCAATGTCTTATTAAGACATTTGTGCAGGGCCAGCCACTCAGGCGCCCAGTCGCTGTGGGGCAGCCACGCAAGATTTCCTGTGACCACCCGTAGTGACCCACCCGGCCGGCGAACGCGGTCATCGTCCTGGGGTGGCGCTTAGCGAAACCACCATGGGCCCCTTTTCCGACGTGGATCGCGGTTTAACACCCGAGCTCCGCGCGCGTACAAGTAGTAGGCTGCGGCAAAAATGAGGACAAGCACAGCGAGTTTTAATAAAAACACAAATAGCACCGATAAAACGATGACAAACGCGATGATAGCGAGCACGCTTATCAGAAGTGGTGGTTTGCGATACATATCAATAGCTCCTTCGTGTGAGCGGATTCTATCTCCTATTAAGACAATTATATCATATCGTGGCGAATGCTCAGGTTTTACGCAGGACTTTGGTCCATCTCGTCGAATTGACGCATGACCAGACAGGGGGCATCGCGTTGATTGAGGCATTTATATCTCTGTATCTTTTTTTGGTAGGCGCCGTATTTGGGTCGTTCGCAACTCTGGTCGGGGAACGTGTGGTTGATGGGCAGTCCATTGTCCGGCCGGCATCGAGGTGCAATCACTGTCAAACGCCGCTGCGCCCGTGGCATCTCGTGCCCGTGGTCTCGTGGATTCTGCTTGGCGGCCGTTGCAGTGTTTGCCACACGCGAATACCTATGCGCTATCCGGCACAGGAGCTGCTGTTGGGCACAGCGGTGGTCTTGTCGTTCTGGCATCATTCGGATGTGTTGCTGAGCGTTGCGTCCTGTCTCCTGTGGTTTGTTTTGGTGATTGCTGTAAGTACAGATCTGAGGCATTTGATTGTGCCAAATTGGCTGACCTATCCGAGTTGTCTTGCGCTGTATGCGCTTTGTGCGGTTGGTGAAGGGAATTTTGTTCGACCATTGCTCGGGATGGTGGTCGGTTTTGTGATGATTTTCGCGGTGCATTTGATCTCCGGTGGCAAGATGGGGCTGGGTGATGCCAAATTGTACTTGAGTATAGGAGCGGTGTTGGGGGCAGCGCGCTGTGTAGAATCCTTTGTTCTCGCGTGTCTATTTGGTGCAGTTGTCGGTATTTTATTGCGATGGACAGGCCGCTTGGAACGACGCCAATTTATCCCGTTTGTTCCGTTTATTGTGATGGGTGTTGCGTGCGCTAATTTCCTGTTATCGGATTTCCCAGACTGGTATCTCCATCATGTGCTTCGTGTATAAGCGTGGTTTTATATAGAGAAAATCCTCGATATACCGCTTGTTGACGCATCCTGTCGGAATTTCGATAGGGATTGCGGGGCAGCCGCCGACATGTTTCAGCACCAATTGTCATACCGTCTGATATACACTATCCCCAAGTCTAGAAGGAAGGTTTGGCTGACAGAAGTTGTCTTGCATTTGTAGAGGGGGATCGTTATACTAACCGCAACCCGGAGCCCCCTATCAGCCTTCTTTCTTTCGTGAATAGTTAGGAAGAGGTGATGGAGTGCGTCTACCAAAGTCGAAAACCGTTTACGCCACTGCTGCGGCAGCACTTACGCTGCTGGGCGGCGCAGCGACCACGTATGGTGCTGCGTTTAAGACGGTAACGGTCCAAGACAGCGGGCAACGCAAGACGGTACGTGGATTTTGCACAGGCACGGTAGGACAATTTCTCGGCAAGTACGGTATCCACGTAGATCAAAGAGAGCGCGTCAGCCCGGCGCTTGATAGTCCTGTGCAAAACAACATGACGGTCGTAATCGAACATCCGAAGACTATCACTATAAACGACCAAGGTCAGTTGGTTAGTGTATCGACGTTTGACAAGACAGTGCAGAAACTCTTGCAAGACCAGGGAATAACCCTTACGAAGTCCGACCATCTCAGTGTCCCGGTAGATTCATCGTTGTCGGGTGGAGAGACTATCTCCATTCATCGCACTTCTCGCAAGGTATCCACTAGGACGCAGGAAATACCGTATCAGACCATACGTCGCCGAACATCTGAGTTGACTTCTGGAGATGAACGCGTGGTGACGCACGGTGTGACAGGGTTGATGCAGATTGAGACGACGCGCGTTTACCGGGATGGTCACAAGATTTCTGAGAGCGTAAAAAAACATATCGTTCGAAACCCAGTGGACAGCGTAGTGGAAGTTGGCACCGCGCCAGCCGTTCACCACTATACGCTTGCGAGCCGCAGCAGTGCTCCGACCAGTAGTCTCTACAGGTCGTCGCTGACTGTCCTTGCCACCGCGTATGCGGCAGGCGGTACGACGGCGTCTGGACGGCCCGCGCAGCCGGGTGTCATCGCGGTAGATCCGCGTGTCATTCCGCTCGGCACGCGCGTGTATGTACCAGGTGTCGGTGAATTGGTGGCTGCGGATACAGGCGGAGCCATTGTCGGCAATCATATCGACATTTGTATGTCGTCTGAGTCGGCTGCTGAAAGTTGGGGAGAACGCACGATTACAATTTACATCCTCAATTGATAGCATCCCTCATCGATGAGGGGGCTTATGAAGGGTGATAGGGTCAAGGGGTCCACGCGTGAAACTTCGGTTTCACGCGTTCTTTTCGTGCGCTCGTGCGCTCGAGACAGGGTTTTTCACAATACAGGGTCTTTCACGATGAAACTTCGTGCAATCTGTTGATGGTCAGACGCAGGACATCGCAACGCTCGTAGCGAATCATGTTGCAAGAATATGAATCGTGTCGAAGAGGTGCCTGTATGCGTATCGACCAAGTGTTGTCTCGGGCCGCTGAACTGCGCGCGAGCGATGTTCATCTGGGGGCCGGTCATTCACCGACATTTCGGGTTGACGGTCAATTGATGAAGGAGGGCGCGACAATTACAAACGAACAGATTGAGTCATGGATTCGCGAGCTACTGAGCGCTGAGGAATTTGAGCGGCTGCGTCGCGAAGGTGAAGTCGATTTGTCGTATAGCGACGGCGAAGGTTGTCGTTATCGCGTCAACGCATTTCAGCAACAGGGCCTTTTGGCGGTGGCGATTCGGCCCATCCCCAAGTTGATTCCGTCCTTGACCGAACTTCGCCTGCCACCGGATATCACGCGCCTCATCAGTCAACCGCACGGCTTAATTCTCGTTACGGGTCCGACAGGCAGCGGCAAGACGACTACACTCGCTTCGCTGATTCACGAAATTAACGTGACAAGTGCCAAGCATATCATCACGTTGGAAGATCCCATTGAGTACGTCCACGAACACGTGCAATCCGTCATTCACCAACGGCAAATCGGCCGGGATACAGCAGGGTTTGCGCCTGCGCTGCGCGCTGCACTGCGGCAAGATCCCGACGTTATCCTCGTCGGCGAACTGCGCGACTTGGAGACGGTCAGGACGGCGGTCACGGCGTCGGAAACAGGCCATCTGGTTCTCTCGACGCTGCATACGGGAGACGCGGTACAGACCATTGATAGACTGATTGATATGTTTCCCGTCGAGCAGCAGGCGCAAGTGCGTTCGCAACTCTCGTCTGTCCTATTAGGGGTTTTGTCGCAGCGCCTTCTGCCGCAAACAGGCGGTGGTCGTGTCGCCCTGGCGGAACTGCTGATTAATACCCCTGCTGTCGCCAATTTAATTCGCACCCAGAAGACTCACCAATTGCGCTCAGTCATGCAAACATCCCGACAAATTGGGATGCAGACGTTCGCGATGGCGGCTCGAGAGCGGATGCAATCGGGCGTCATTTCTATGGAATCTGCAAAACCTTGGTTGGACATAACGGCATAGTCGCTAGTTTCCTCTCATAGAGTCATAGTATCTGAGACTCGGGAGGAAACGATGATGGCTGAGAGTGGAGCGCACAAGTATACGACGCACTCATCGTCCATTCTTGTTCGTCTAGGCGATAAGGCGTGGGAGATTCATCCTGGCGGCGACAAAGAAAATCATTTTACTGTAGAAGAAACGCCTCCTGCAGCGACGCCAGAGGACAGCCGTAAGGTGTATATGTCGAGTGAAGCGGTGCGCGAGGCGGTGCGCAAAACGGTGGCCTCGACAAACGGCCGCCGCTTGCAGGTTCCATCACGACAGTTTGGAAAAGCCCCGCGGTTTGCAAATGCTCCATGGAAGGCGCTCATGATGTGGGTGGCCAAATTGGCTGCGTCTGTGGTGTATACATTGTTCCCTCGAAAAGGAAACCGCAGTTTGACTGCTTTACAAGGTGGTTTATCGGTCGGCATGGTATTCGGGTGCATCGCGATGTTTTTGTTTCATCAGATGTCTCCTGCATCTGCGACGGACCTTGGAAATACAAAGACGACAAAACCACAGTCGACGCACGTGGCGGCCATGACGACGCCGACGCGCGCCTTGAACTTGCCAGGAAATCACGTCTATTTTGTGAGTTTAGGTACATATTCTACGGAGGCGAAGGCGAATGCCGCCGCTGCCAGCGCGGGGAAACAGGGCGTGTCAGCGACTGTGGTTCCGATGAATGGCTACTCTGTGGTTGCGTCTGGCGCCGTCGTCGAAGCGGATGCGAACGCGCTTGCCGCTCAGTTGCGCAAGTCCCACTTGAACGCAAACGTCGCGTCTGTGGTTGAGACGGCCCGCCAGATTCAGGTGCTAGGCAATGCGGACGGATCGACGATCACGGCGACGCAGCGGTGGTTAGCGCAGACCTCGAGCGGTTTGTTGGCGTTAGATACGTGGTTGTCCGATCACGGCCGCGTCGTCGATGCACAAACTGCGCTGGCCTTGGCCATCAAGAGCTATCCGGGCGATGCCGCCGTTGCAGAGACGGGGATTGGCAGTCAACTGACGGCGCTGCAGGCCTCATTGAAATCGGCGAATCAAGCGTTCTTACAGCGCAATCAAACAAATTCCATGAAATATTTGATAAAATCGCTCATCGAATTGAAAAATTTACAGGGGATCAATTGAGCGGGCACTTCGATTATAATGGAATCGACAACGTTCGGCAGGAATTTCTGATATTGTGTCGAAACATGTCCGTCATGCGCGATTTAGACTGTTTGGGGTGAGATTATGCGCAGTGGCGGTTGGCACAAAGTAGGCCTGGTGATTGCTGCGAGTGTTGTCGGTACGTTAGCCGACATCCTGCTTGCCAGTCGACTGCCAGCGTTGGAACCTCATACGCACGTATCTTGGCATCCGAGTGTCAATTTAGCTGTCATCCAGTTCTCGCTATCGTTGACCTTGACGGTGAACTGGGGCACACTTGTCGGATTTGTGTGTGGCTGTCTTCTTGCACGCCGCTCGAAACGCTCCAAATAAAGTTTTGCGTTTTGAGTCAATGCGATATACATAGACACTTTAGGGTTTGTGGTGTCCGATGTTCCTTCGTACAGTGTAGGAAACTACCTGTGGAGGGATTCACTTGATTGCGGACAAGGACCAATTGCTCACGCCGTCGATACCCACTGAACAACCTCGTGAACGATTATTGCGCTTAGGTCCGGGTGCACTGCGGGCGGACGAGTTGCTTGCGTGTATTATGCAGTCCGGAAATGGACGCCAGACGGTGTTTGATATTGCTCATGCGCTTCTGGAGAACGTTGGCGGATTGTATGCGCTCGTGGATACGGAAGTCGCAGAGTTGTTAAATGTTCCGGGGATTGGGCGCGCGAAGGCGATTCAAATCGCGGCCGCCATCGAGTTAGGTCGACGCATTGCGCAAAAGCCGAGCGAGACGAGGTTACAAATTCGTACGGCAGATGACGCAGCCAGGTATGTTATGGATAGGATGAGGTACCTTAAAAAGGAACATTTTGTAACGCTGCTCTTAGATACCAAGCACAGGCTTGTTGCGGAAGAGACGTGTTCCATCGGAAGCCTGGATGCGTCGATTGTTCATCCACGGGAGATTTTTCGGCGTGCGGTACGGCGAGTTGCGTCTGCCATTCTCTGTGTGCACAACCACCCAAGTGGGGACCCGACGCCGAGTCCCGAGGATATTGCGGTCACGGAACGGTTGATGCAAGCTGGCCGAGTACTAGGTATCGATGTGCTCGACCATCTCATTATTGGAGACGGGCGCTTTATCAGCTTGCGAGCGGCTGGTTATATGGACAAATGATGTCGAGAGGGGATTCCATCACAGATGTTTGCGGTTCGAGATATGGGTGTGGATTTGGGAACGGCCAATACTCTAGTATATGTAAAGGGAAAGGGCATTGTCGTCCGGGAGCCGTCGGTCGTCGCCTTGCGGACGGATACGAACGCGATTGAGGCTGTCGGATCCGACGCAAAGCAAATGATTGGCCGGACACCGGGCAATATCGTGGCGGTTCGACCGATGAAGGACGGTGTTATCGCCGACTTTCAGACGACTTCGACGATGCTTCGTCACTTTATTCGCCAAGCGATGAAGGCGAAGTCGAACTGGTCTGGCAAACCTCGCGTCATGATTAGCGTTCCTTCGGGAATTACCGCAGTCGAGAAACGCGCGGTAGAAGATGCGGCGCTGGAAGCGGGCGCCAAGGATGCACAGGTGATTGAAGAACCGATGGCAGCTGCTATCGGGGCTGGGTTGCCTGTGGGTGAGCCTACCGGATCCATGGTGGTCGATATCGGTGGCGGTACCACAGAAGTGGCGATTATTTCGCTCGGGGGTATTGTGACGGCGAGATCGATTCGCGTGGCGGGCGACGAGATGGACGAGGCCATCATTCAGTATGTCAAAAAGACATACAATCTGATGATTGGCGAGCGGACGGCGGAGGAGCTGAAGATCCAGATTGGTTCTGCTGCACCGTTGGAAGAACCGCGTTCACTCGATATTCGCGGTCGCGACTTGCTGACGGGGTTGCCGCGCACGTTTACGGTATCCTCTGAGGAAATCTGTGAGGCGCTCTCGGATACTGTGGGTTCCATTATTGAAGCGGTCAAAGTGACGCTCGAGAAGTCGCCGCCGGAACTTGCGGCGGACATTATGGATCGCGGGATTGTCCTGACGGGCGGCGGCGCGTTGCTCAGAAATTTGGATCGCCGGTTGAGTACCGAAACCGGGATGCCGGTCGTCGTCGCTGAAGACCCACTCGATTGTGTCGCGGTGGGAACTGGCAAGGCGTTGGACAATTACGACGTGTATCGCAAGCGCAGTGTGGCGCTTCGGAAGGCGCAGGGTAGAGGGTAAGTACCAGAAGGGGAAGAGGGATACGGGTGTCCCGTTACCTAACGAGTCGACGCTTGTTTTTGCTTTTGGGTAGCATTATTGTCCTGGTCGTCATCGCTGGATTGACGATTTCGAGGACAGGCCGCACGGCCAGTTGGCCGGAACAGGTTGTGATGAATGTCGAAAACACGGTATCAGGATGGGTATATCGGCCTGTCAGCAAACTGACCGCGTTTTTCGGCGGCTTGCACGATTTGCGCCAGATGTATGTGGAAAACGCCGAGTTGAAACACGATATGCAGGATTATCAAAGCTTGAAAGCCCAGTTGAACGACGCTGAAGCGGAGGATAATCGGCTTCGCCAGATGGTTCACTTCGCACAGGGCGCAGGGAAGTCCCTGCCGCGGGTTCCCGCACACGTGGTTGGCCGTGAGCCGTCTGAATGGAATTCACAGCTGACCATTGATGCGGGTAGCGCGCAGGGGGTGCGGCCGGACATGGCTGTGGTGGCGCCGGACGGGAGCTTGGTTGGCCGCGTGGAAAAGGTCGCGTCGCACAGCGCGAAGGTCGACCTGATCACGGATACGCAGGTCGGTGACGGCGTGTCGGCGTTCGCGGACACGTCATCCGTTCAGCCGTTCGGTGTTGTCACCGGATCGACACGGAATCAGGGCGCATTGGACATGACTTTCTGGGGTTCACTCGTGCAACTGCCTGCCAAGCAATTGGTTGGGCAGGAAGTGGTGACGTCGGGCTTGAGTGACGTGTTCCCAAGAGGCATTGTCATCGGGAAAATCACAAAGGTGCAGTATGGACCGCACAATACGGTACAAACAGCTGTCGTGCAGCCAGCGGCGGATTTGGATTATCTGCAAGATGTCTTTGTCGTCCGCACGACGAATCAGGCGGGGCAGGGCCAATGAAACTCACCATCGCATTTCTGATGTTGTGGGTCGGCTTAATTTTGGAGGCGACGGTGTTTCAAATTCCGCCGATGAACGCGATTCATCCGGGCTTTGTCCTGGTGATTCTCGTGCTTATCGCGCTGATGCGCGGTCCGAATACTGCGGTTGTCATGGCTGTGTTGATTGGGCTCATCGAAGACATTTCGTACGGTTCTTTCATTGGGTTAAATGCATTTTCCTATGGTTTGGTCGCCTACTTCTCTGGCGCGCTCTTTGGGCAGTTCCTGCATCGTAACCTGGCCGTGACGTTCATTGACACCTTGATGATGACTTTTGTCTATACGTGGATTACATACGGTTTGACACGGTTGTTTGACGTGACGGCGGATAGGCCAATCTTCGTCTTTCAGCAGTCGCTTGTCGCGATGATGGTCAATGGGCTTTTGGTGTTGATGCTGTATCCGCTGGTTACGCGGCTGTTTACCAATCACAAACGAAATCGATACAACGTCTCGAATGGAGACGTTTGAAGTATCGTCCCAGGTGCAAAAAAACGACCCGCTCGCGGGTTGTTTTTTTGTTTGAGAAGGAAAACACGATTGCAAACGCGAATAAAGCCTTTCGGGCAAGTGCCACCCTGGAGGGAATTTTGTGATTGTCAACAGTGAAGCGTTGTATGAGACGAAGCCGCTCGTCACTGTGAAAGGGACGCGGGACGGACTTCTTTTTCTTCTAGATGAACAGTCCGATATGGACGATTTATGCGCGTACGTGAGCAATTTGTTGTCTGGTGAGTCTGGCAAGGTGTTCGATGGTCCGATGGTTGAAATCGTCGTCGATTATGGTCGCCGAAAGCTCACGCCTGCGGATTGCAATCGTATTTTGTCCCTGTTTCTGGCACGCGAAAATTTTGTTTTGCGGACTTGGGGTTCCGGCACAGAGGCGCGGCAGTCACTGTTCTATCGCAACCGGACCACTCGGCGACAGACGATTTATCACGGGGTTGTGCGTGCGGGTGAGCCGCTGTCGTTTGATGGAGATGTGGTCATTATTGGAGATGTCAATCCGAGTGCGCACGTGCGCGCCACGGGTGATATTTACGTGTTTGGGAGGCTGTTGGGCATCGCACATGCCGGCGTCTCCGGGGATTCGAGCAGCATCATCGCGGCGACAGAATTTTCGCCGATGCAACTGCGCATCTGTGACACGGTCAGCCGCGCGCCGACATTGCACGAGCAGCCGATGCAGGCATTTATGGAGTTTGCATATTTGGATAATGGACATTTGGCTGTCTCCCACATGCGATATTTCGCGCAGTGGGAAAAGGCGCGCAGTCGCGAGAGAGAGACCACACAGAAGGGGAGTCGTGCATGAGTTCGGCCATTGTAGTGACCTCAGGCAAGGGCGGGGTAGGGAAAACCACGTCGACCGCGAATATCGCAACGGCGCTCGCCTTGTTGGGGAAAAAGGTATGTATTGTCGACGCGGACATTGGGTTGCGCAACTTGGATGTCGTCATGGGTCTGGAAAATCGGATTATCTACGACATTATCGACGTTGCGAACGGGGACTGTCGCTTGCAGCAGGCGCTGATCCGCGACAAACGGTTCGAGCAGCTGGTGTTATTGCCGGCTGCGCAGACCAAGGACAAGCGGGCGCTCACGCCGGACGTCATGAAGCGCTTGGTCGCGGAGCTCAAGGCGGATTATGAGTATATTGTGATCGATTGCCCGGCAGGCATTGAAGAGGGGTTTAAGGTCGCGGTGGCACCTGCGGATTTTGCGATTGTCGTGACGACCCCTGAGAATACTGCTGTGCGCGACGCCGACCGCGTGATTGGGTTGCTCGAACGCGAACAAGTTGGGTCGCCTCGGCTCATCATCAACCGCATTCGACCACAAATGGTAAAACGCGGTGAGATGTTGGATATCGACGAGATCGTTCAGATTTTGGCGTGCGATTTGCTGGGGATTGTGCCGGATGACGAGTCGGTTATCAAGAATTCAAATTTGGGTGAGCCAAGCGCGATGAACCCGGATACGCCTGCCGGTTTGGCGTATCGCAACATCGCAAGGCGAATTCTTGGCGACTCGGTGCCGCTGATGTCTCTTGAGGAAAAATCCGGTCTGTGGGGTCGCGTCAAACGGTTGATTTCGGGCCGCTGAGCGGACGACAGAAGCATATGAGGAAGCGGACTCTACTCGGGTCCGCTTTTTTATACATACTTGTCCCTCGTCGCTCATAACCATGTGGTGAGAGTGAGAGGGGGGAGTGCCTGTGCCAAATGTCAAACGAAAGTGGCCTTGGCAAGGCAGTTTACGAAGTCGACCCGAGAGGCGGGAGCAGGACTTGTTGCCAGCGCCCGAAACTACACATTCGTCTTCCGATGAATCACGCCCCGCGCCAACGCGTTGGGTGAGTGAAGGCCAGTCGGATTTATCCCCCTATGGCTTTGCCGAAGACGACGCGGGTTTGCGGCAGGTGGAGAGTGGCGCGTGGCGGCGAGCGTTTAGTGGCGGTGGACAGAGCCGAACGCCGCACAAGCAGTTCGTGCCGATGAGCAGTGCGCGGACGCGACCGTCGCCGGTGAAACCAAATAAACCGTCTTATTTTAGCCGTACGATTGTCTGGCAGACGTTCTGTGCACTGGTATTGGTCGGCGTGGTCTATTACGTCGATCACCACCCAGACGCCGTCCCGCCCGAGGTTGTGAGCCAGACGCAAGCCGTGCTGCAGACAGACTATACTGCGGATGTGGCGCCTTCGATTGATAAGGCGTTTGCGGATATGCACATCAGTGCACCTCAATTTGGATCGACAACGACGGTTAAACTTCACGATCCGGTCTCAGGCACCATTGTTGAGGATTACTCGTCTACGCATCCTGAGGTCTCGATCGCGGGGACGGCAAAGGCACCTGTGTTGGCAGCGGGCTCGGGTACGGTGTTGAACGTGGTCAACGTCGGCGACACCAAGCTTGTGCGAATTGATAACGGCGCACTGGGTACGACGATTTACGACGGACTCGGCAGCGTGAATGTGAAGGCGCACGAATATGTGACTGCGGCGGAGGTGATTGGCAAACTGCCAGCGTCCCCGAGTCATCCAGCATTAAAGTTTTCCATCGTCAAAGACGGAAATTACGAAAACCCGCATGCGGTTGTCAATTTTGACGGTGCGTCACAATGAATGTGGTCGCTCGTTTGGAAACAACCGTCGGACAGGCTTTAGGCGTCGGGCGGGTGCGTGTGCACCCGCTCTTTCTGGCGCTGTTGGTCGGCGCGTTTTTTGCTGGCATGTTGAAAACGGCGCTACTCTTGTTCACATTTGTGTTGCTGCACGAGTTTGGACATGCCATCACTGCGCGCTATTTGGGGTATCGGGTAGAAGAAGTATCCCTGCTTCCGTTCGGAGGCGTCGCGAAGGTGTCGTATGCGCGCCTCGGCTTTTCCCCTAGGCAGGAAGCGATGGTCGCGATTGCTGGTCCGGTGGTAAATCTGTTGTTGTGTATCGCTTGTACGGCATTGTCGCTGTTCGGGTGGATGAACGAGGGAACGTATCAGTTGTGTATGCAAATGAACAGCTGGATTGGCATATTCAATTTGTTACCTGGTCTACCACTGGACGGCGGGCGTATTTTGCGCGCAGCGCGATCACGCCAGATTGGCTATGAGCGAGCCACACTGGAGGCGTACAACGTGGCGTTTGGATTGTCCATCCTGTTAATGTTGACGGGCGTGTTGGCCTTGTTCACAGGACATCCGCACCTTGGCATGATGCTGCTCGGACTATTTTTGTTTGCAACGGCGTGGCGCGGGAAGCGTGACGTGCGCAGCGAGACCATGCGCTTTCTCGACGCAAAGCGGCGCCAGCCAAAGACCGTGTTGCAGATGTCGACGCTGGCGGTGCCGAATACCGTCTCCATCCGCGATGTCGTCGTTCAATTTTCGCCGGATAGGTATCATATCGTCTATATTTTGGGAAACGACGGGCTTGTTCAAGCGCTTTTAGAAGAGATTGAGCTGCTCGACGCGGTGTTTGAAGGCCGCTGGTTGGAGCCGGTCGGTTCACTCCTGACGGATGCCTGATGAACAAATGCCGGCGGCTATTTTCTGGCGCACGACGCATCAGTTGCGCCGGTGCCCGGTATATGATAAAATATGGCGCGTGTGTATGCACTACAACCGCATGCTTCCTGGGTTTTTAAATTGGACATAGAGTCCATACCTTAGGCAGCGAGTCTGAGTGAAGGAGCTTAAATGATGTACGCTATTGTTGAAACAGGTGGAAAGCAGTTTAAGGTTAGTGAAGGCGACACGATTTACGTCGAGAAACTCGAGGGTGAAGTCGGTTCGTCCATCACGTTGGACAAGGTTCACTTGATCCAAAACGACGGTTCAGTTCGCGTTGGTACGCCGACGGTTGAAGGCGCGAAGGTCGTCGCAAAAATTCTCGAACACGGCCGCGGCAAGAAGATCATCGTCTTCAAGTACAAGGCGAAGAAGAACTACCACAAGAAGCAAGGTCACCGTCAACCTTATACCAAGTTGACGATTGAGTCTATTCAAGCGTAACCGATGATTACGTTTGAAATTCTGCAGCAGCGCGATTCGGTAGCTGGATTTCGCGTGAAAGGGCACGCCGGCTACTCGGATTCGGGTTCTGACATTGTCTGTGCTGCGGTATCGGTTTTGGTATATAACGCGATTAACAGTTGCGAACGCTTTGCCGGTGTGGCATTAAACGTGGTTGATCAGGGTGAGACATTAACTTGTCGATTGCCGTTGCAGCCGAATGAATCGGTTCGATTGCTCATCAACAGTTTATTTTATGGCGTAGAGCAGGTCGCGGAACAATATCCTGAGTTCGTCAGGATAACGACTACGAATATCGCGAAACTTTGAAAGGATGAATGAGACATGTTGAAGTTAAACCTGCAACGGTTTGCTCATAAAAAAGGTGTGTCGTCGACCCGCAACGGTCGTGACAGTATTTCCAAGCGCCTCGGCGTAAAGGAACCAGACGGTAAAGTCGTCAGCGCGGGAAGCATTTTGGTCCGTCAACGCGGTACCAAGATTCACCCAGGCATCAACGTTGGGATTGGCAAGGACGACACCTTGTTTGCAAAGGTGGAAGGTCAAGTGCGCTTTGAGCGCCTCGGTCGTGATCGCAAACGCGTCAGCGTATATCCGGCTGCCGTTGCTGTCACGCAATAACGCTTGACTTCAGGATGCTGTTGAAGGGCCTGGCAGAAATGCCAGGCCTTTTTTGAGAGGCGGTTGAAGAACGTGCCGGAACATGATCACGGTACATATGAAGCGATTTCCTTCCGACGTCACCGTCACGATGTGCTCAATGAACTGCAGTTGATTCGCGGCTATCTGCAACTGGGGAAGCCTGAGCGGGCGCTGGCTGTGGTGGACAGAACGGCTACGTGGCTGCAATCTCTGACGCGTTGGCAGTCGCTTGGAGACGTTGGCAAGAAACTCGTGTGGGAAGCTGCGACCTGTCCACACCTTCAATTGCGGCAGATGCACGTCGACGGAGACTTGTCTGATGGGGTATTAGACCATTTTTGTGCTTGGCTTCACAAATTGAACGATCACGCCGCAGAACAAGGCGTTCGCCTAGAACTCGACGGGCAACTTCACCCACTTGGTGCCGAGATTCGAGGATACGTGGAAGCGCCATTTGTACTGGATGAAGCATTGGCAAGCAGCTTTCCACAGATTGCATTTACCGTGGTCGACAATGGAAATCATACGGAGATGAGGGGGTGAGCGCATGTTTACAGACCACGCGTCGATTTACGTAAAAGCTGGCGATGGCGGAAATGGCATTGTCTCTTATCGTCGCGAGAAGTATGTGCCACTTGGCGGTCCTGCGGGTGGCGATGGTGGCAAAGGGGCGGATATCATCTTCGTCGTGGACGAAGGGCTCAGAACCCTGATCGATTTTCGGTACCAAAAGCACTTTAAGGCGCCACGCGGGGAGAATGGTGGCACGAAAAATCGGCATGGTGCCAATGCCCAGGATATGATTGTCAAAGTGCCGCCTGGGACGCTGGTGCGCGATGCGAAGACCGGTGCGTTTTTGGGCGATTTGACAGAGCATGGCGCTCGACTCGTCGTCGCGCGCGGCGGCCGCGGCGGACGCGGGAATACGCGGTTCGCGACGGCAGTCAACAAGGCGCCGGATATGGCTGAACGCGGTGAGCCAGGGGAAGAGCGGTACCTGGAATTGGAGTTGCGCGTGTTGGCGGACGTCGGATTGGTGGGCTTCCCATCGGTCGGCAAATCGACGCTCTTGGCGGCAGTGACGCGGGCGCGCCCAAAGGTGGGATCATATCATTTCACCACGCTTACGCCGGAACTGGGCGTTGTCGAGACGGCGGACGGTCGTGATTTTGTGATTGCGGATTTGCCGGGATTGATTGAAGGCGCACATGAAGGGCATGGGCTCGGTCATGAGTTTTTGCGCCACGTCGAGCGAACCCGGATTATTGTTCACGTCATTGATATGGCGGCTGTGGACGGTCGGGATCCGGTGGAGGACTTTCGCGTGATTGAACACGAGCTGGAGGCATACGACGTGGCGTTGGCGGATAGGCCGCGCGTCGTGGCGGCAAATAAGATGGACTTGCCGGACGCCGCTGAAGGGCTCGAGCGCTTTCGGAAAGCATATCCAGAGCTCGAGGTGTTCCCTATCTCTGGTGCGACGCACCAAGGCCTCGACGCACTGCTTCGACGACTCGCGTCGATGCTCGACGAGATGCCGAAGGATTTGAAGCCGGTCGTAGAAGATACGGACGAGCAATCGCATAAAGTGTACCGCCTGGAAAAGGCGGAACCATTTACGATTCGCCGCGAGGGCCACGAGTTTATCGTGGAGAGCGACGAATTGGAGAAGTTGGTCAAAATGACGAATTTCCAGCAGTTCGATGCGGTCAAACGGTTCCAGCGCATTTTGAAAAACCGTGGCGTCGACGACGCGCTGCGCAAACGTGGTGCCACGGAGGGCGACAGCATTCGCATTGGCGATATGGTGTTCGACTTTGTGGAGTAAATGTACCAGTACCCCCCTTCCCGAAGGGATTGCTGTCGCGTTGAAACAGCAGGCAGCGTTCGCCTGGCCGAATGAGTGCGTCGGGTTTATCGTGCAAACGGATTTGCAGTGGTTTGTCATGCCGTTGCCGGCGCAATCTGGGCCGCAGCACGTCTTTGTGGAACCCTCTACGCTCTTGTGCGCGGCCGAGGCGTTGGACGATGGCAATGTACAGGTGGTGGCGGTATACCATAGCCACCCCGACGGACACTCGTCCTTGTCCGCCGCGGATCATCAGTTTTCTGCATGGGCCCGCACGCATTTTCTCCTCGTCCGTGTGAACGAAGCTTGGCATATTCAGATGTTTCGTTGGTCGTAACGGTTGTCGTTACGACCTTTTCGCGTGTCATCTTCACTTATATTTTCGGAGAATTCTTACAAATTTTATTGGCTTGATATCGATAGAGAACAGGCATTGACTGGCTGTTGCAGAACATGTTCTAGGCAAAGGGGGATAGGACATGGAGGCTTTTACGGCGGCAAGGCTGTTACAACAGATGATCGATGCGGCGATTACGGCGAATGCGACAGACATTCATCTCACGTCCGTGAATTCTGGACTTCGAGTTGCCTTTCGGGTCGCGGGCTGTGTTCGTCCGTTCGTCCATCTGACGGAGCGTGGCGACGAGGTACTGCGCCGCATCAAGGCGCTCGCGAGGTTGGATGTAACCAACGCGCATACGCCACAGGAGGGGGCGTTTCGATGGGATATGGAGGGAGCGAGTGTTCGCCTGCGGGTTTCGACGGTTCCTGTTTACTCGGGAGAGTCGATTGTCATCCGCGTGCTCAGGCAAGCACAAAGGCCGTTGACCATCTTCGAGTTGGGATTGAGTGCTGCTCAAATGGGGCGCCTCGTGACACTGTTGTCCGAGCCGCAGGGGCTTGTGCTCGTGGCTGGCCGCACAGGGTCAGGCAAGACCACCACGCTGTACGCAATCATGCAGTACTTGGCCGCGCGCGGGATGCAGGTATTCAGTCTCGAAGACCCTGTTGAAATGCCGATTGCGGGCTGTCGACAGATCGAGGTTCGGGAGCGCTCTGGAATGACGTATGAGGTGGCTGTGAAATCCCTGTTAAGGCAGGACCCTGACGTTCTGATGATTGGCGAGATTCGTGACGAGCTGACCGCGCGTATCGCGGTTCGTGCAGCACTCACTGGCCGACTTGTCTTGGCGACGACACACGCCGCTGGCGTGTCCGGCTCCATTGACCGCCTGCTGGAACTGGGGGCAAAACAGGCGCTTCTATCGGCAGTGTTGCGTGCAGTGATGGTGCAACGCGTTCACACCCAGCAAGCTGGCGTGTCTGGACGTGCCTATCGTTTGGAACTTTTTGTGGGCGACGATGAGATGGCGGGGTGGCGTACGGATGGGCGGCATGTGGATAGCACGCGTGAGGAAGAGCTGGTTGCAAAGGTTGCAAATGGTGAGTTGGGCACGCAATCGACCGCAATATAGCGAGGACCGGCAGTGGATGCGATGGAAACAGCGGACGCAATTTCTCGCGTTCGCGGAAAACCTCGCTGAATTATTGGAGGCGGGTGTGGGGTTATTGGTCGCGTTGGCGAGGTTGGCCGAATCTGGTCCGAGATTTCAACGCAGTCTTTCTCAAAGCCTGTTCGAACATGTCGAAAGAGGTTTGCCGGTCGCGGGTTTATTTGAACCTTATGTCGACTTGATTTCCGCTCATGCCCTCATTGTGGCTGAGGATGTGGGACAATTGCCGACCGCGCTTGCCTCGTATGCACTTCGCGTGCGACAGCGGCGAGCGTGGCGACAATCGCTTGTGAAGTCGCTCACTTATCCCTGCCTGTTGCTTTTCTCCTGTTTTGCTTTAGCGCTATTCGTTCGTATGGAAATTGACCCAGAATTGGCATCCCTGCAGGCGAGTCTGAATCAAGCGCCTGGACTTGCGCGCGGATACGCTTCATCTGTGCTCTCCAACCTGTCTCTGTATTTGATGATTGTCATTTTTGCGTGCCCGCTCGTGTATCTCGGTTTGCTCTTCGGTCGCCGCAAGCTACGATGGCAGGGTATCCGATTGCCTTTTGATGAACTCACCCGTGCGATTCGGTCGGAGCAATTTGTCGACAGCGTTCAAAAACAATTGGAGGCGGGTATTTCTTTGATTGAGGCGCTTGGGACGCTGGAACCTGGGCCAGATACGTGGTTGCGCCGCCAGTACCAATTTGTCCTTGGCAACTTGTTGGACGGCAAGCGTCTAGCGGAATCTTTGCCGAGGAGTGTGAGTCCGGTCGTCTGGGACCTCTTGTCGGTCAGTGAACTAACCGGAGACGTGGTGTCTGGCTTGGCTCGGGCGGACAGCGTGCTTCGAGGACAGATTGCGAGGTCGTTAGAAAAACTGAGTCATTGGTTAGAGCCAGTGGTGATGTCGGTGATGGGACTTGTTGTTGGAACGACGATGTACAGTGTCTTTGGTCCGATGTACCAAACGATTTCGTCGTCGGCGCAGTAACTGCTCGACAAGAGGGGGGCTAGTCTGTGACATGTCGAAGGCGACGGAGAAACGTCGGCGGATTTACATTGTTGGAGTTGATGGTTGCGGTGTCCATTGTCGCTATCATGATTGGTCTGATTACACCACATTTGATGGGTGCGTCACAGCGCGCTTCAACCACCGCCTGTCAAGGTGATGTAAAGACCATCTCGGCTGCGTTGGCTGAGTATGACTTGTTACATCAGTCGCTGCCGTCGGGCGATTCTTCACAACAGGTAAAAACACTTGTTTCAGAACAACTGCTTTCGGACGATGCACTAACGAAAAATTTCGTGATTGATGACGCTGATCCATCACATATCGTGGTCACGTGCGGTGCACCAGGAGCGGACAATGCAACGTAAGCGCGCTTGGCAAATTCAATCACCCTGGGTGGGGGCATTTTGCCCACGAGAGCGAAGCGGCGGTTTCACACTGCTTGAGACCGTGGTGGCGGTCGCTGTCACAGTCATTGCGTTTTCGATGGTCGTGCCCATGACGGTGGTGATCAAGCGCGCGGCTGATTTAGACAGTTCTGCACTCAACCTCATCACGAATTTGCGCGACGCGCAGTCTATCGGCGCAACCTCAGACCAGGCGGGCACTATCTGGCTAGATCCATATGATACGAACTACCACATGACGCGAGGTACCGTGACCACAGGTACGTATTCGTTTGCGACGGATGTGACGTACGTAGACGGCTACTTACAGCTGCCGAATCGCAGAATTTCCTACGACAACCTCGGCGATGCTCAAGTGGCCGGAAAGATTCGCCTGACCGACGGGCAACTGGAGCGCGACGTCGACGTCTATATGGGGGCTGGTCTTCAGCAGGCTGGATGGTTATCGCCATGAACTTGTGGGAAACGATTGTGGCGATGGCTGTCGTGGCCGCTTATTTGCCAGCTTTCTGTTTGGCTGAAGTCAATACACTCTTCGCGCGCGAGCAAATTCATGTAGAAGACGGAATGCAGACGGTCGAGCAAAGTGTTACGGACGACTTGTTGATGCACCAAAGTGTGCCACACGAGATGGAAGAAGGGGGGCTCACCTATGTCGTGTCGATTGCGGACGAGAATGGGTTCTCATGTGCAGGTACAACCGTGCAAGTCACATCGTCGGCGTCGGACAAACCGGATTCGCTGTTTGTCCCCTTTTGCCAACCGGGGATTTTCACTAATTGAGGTATTGGTTGCGATGTCCATTTCGACCATGATTGTCAGCGCCGGCGTGCGATTGCTCGTAAACACCTACCATTTTTACAATCGGACTTCGATGGATCTAGAAGATAGTGCGATGTTTCGTTCGAGCTTGCGTTCGCTGAGTCAAGATACGCACGCTGCCGCCGCGGCTTCGGTGTCGCCACACGCGCTCACGCTCACCATGCTGTCAGGCGTCCAGTACATGTACGATGTCAATGCGAACCACCAGTTGATTCGCATTGAGGCCGGTGGCGGAGATGCGGTGGTTGCCGCCCATGTTCAAAATGTCACGTTCTCCCGACAATCGAATGTCATTCACGTCAGCCTCGAGTTGGTGGACGGGCAGCAGGAGATGTTTGACTCGCGGTTGACGAGTGCGCCAGCTGTTTCATGAGGGCGCAAAAAGGCGTTGCGCTCGTCAGTGTCTTATCGATTGTCCTCGTCCTTGCAGTTCTTTTATCGACATTGGTTGGGGTTTCGCACGCGGTATGGGCGATGGGCGACAGGGAGCGGCAATTTGCCCACTGTTCGGCTTGTGCAACTGGCGTCGCACAATCGATGCTCAAGGTACTGGAAGCGGGAGAGGGATTACAGGCGGCCACTTCGTTGCAATTTGACCCTGTGACAGTCGATACGCGGACCACCGTCGAGGATGGCCTGACTTTGGTGAAAGTGGAAGCGAAAATCGGCGATGTGACAGATACGATTTCTTTTACTTATGATACAATCGCTCATAGATTACGAGCTTGGCAGGATAATGGTCCGGGCATCGTGGAGTGATGATCATGATACATCAAAGAATAGCGCTGGTGGGCTTTATGGCGAGTGGCAAGTCGACCGTGGGTCGCGCCCTTGCGAAGGCTCTGTCATATTCGTTTGTCGATCTCGACCAATGGATTGAATCGTCCACGGGTCGCACGATACCAGATATATTTACCACCCTTGGCGAAGCAGAATTTCGTCGCATTGAACAAGCGGCGCTATCCGACCTCGGGCAGGCCGATGGCGCGTTCGTACTGGCTACTGGTGGCGGGGTTGTCACACGGCCTGAAAATCGCGAAGCGCTGGTGCGCGATTGGCAATGTGTTTACTTGCGTGCGCGGCCGGAAACGATTGAGCGTCGGTTGGATGCTGACGGCGCGGTCCGCCCGCTGCTCGCGGTCGCTGATCGAACGTCGACAATTCGCCATCTACTAGAAAAGCGGGAGGCATGGTACGCGGAAGTCTCCTCTCACACAGTAAACGTCGACGAAATGGATGTGCCTGAGATTGTGCAAGAAGTGGTTGCGTGGTTGACGCGCGAGCGAGGGAGGGCCTAATGCAGCACATTCAACAGATTTTGAACAAGTCTTTAGAGGGTCACGATAAAGGCTACGATGCCGTGTACTTTCGGCGCTTGATTCCTGAACTCGACCAGTTCTCGGTCAGTGACGCGTTTATTGATCGGTCACGGGCCGCATTGTTGGAGTATTTGCGACAGCAAAATATCTGCAGTCGCTGCAGTGGATTCCAAAGTTGTGGAAAAGAAGGGGACATGCGTGGCTTTACGCAGGTGCTTGAGCCGTACAAGGGACAAGTGACCATCAGCGTTCAGCGCTGCCAACCTTATCTCGACCATATTGCGAAAAAACGCGTCGATAAATACGCTTCGATTGCAGGCATGCTCGAATTAGATGAGGCATTTCAGTTCGAGAATTACCCTGAGGAACAAGCCAAGAAATATCCGAGATTGATGCGCTATGCGATGGAATTTGCGATGGGTTACCAACCGGAAAATAACGTGGGCACCACGAGTGGCGTGTACTTGTTCGGTCCGCCTGGCGTCGGCAAGACACATCTGATGCTCGCCGTGTTTAACCGTTTGCGGACTCGTGGCGTGCCGTGTCTCGTCGTTCGCTCCGATTCGCTGTTTGACAGGATGCGTCACCTGATTGCCGACAATCAGGATTTGGAGCCGTTTTTGGACACGCTCTCGACTGTGCCGGTGCTTGGTATCGATGAGTTCGCCCAGGAGCGGGCGAACGATTTTACCCTCGAAAAGCTGTTCCGGATTGTCAACCAGCGGTTTCATGCGAATTTGCCTACTTGGTTTACGAGCAACTACGCGCCGCCGGACGCCTATCGTCGGCGTGGCGAAGATGTCAATGATTCTGTGTATCCACTGCGGTCCCGCATTATGAAAATGTGTATGATGGCCCATCTCGAAGGACCGGACGCAAGGCAGCGCAATCTGCGTTCGCTCACCTAGAGGGTGTGTCCTCCGGGATCACGAAGCTCACGTATGGCGTATCGGCAGTCCGACAAGCGCCGCCTGCGTGATGTGAACCTCTGTTCGCGGCGCACTTTTTTCGATGAGGTGCGCCCGTTTTCGTTGGTGTTCGCGCAGGAGTTCCTGCTGTATGTCCTCGTCGTGATCGGGTAAGATGCTTTTGTAGTACGTGTCGAGTTGTGACAAGTCGTCCGCCAGTCTGCGCTTCGCCTCGTCTGCCCAGTCGTCGGGCAGCGTGGCGATGTGGTCGGACACGCACGATTTTGCGACAGCAAAGGCTTCTGGTAGGGACATTCTCGCGTTCTCCAGAATTCGCGCTGGATTAGCTGCTGTCATGTCGATAGCCTCCACTTTTTCGTAAAACCCGAAGACGTGTTGACGGTTGGCCAAACAAATCCCCACTGATAACCACTTTTCCTCTACGGAATCGGTTACGAATTGCACGAGCAGGTTGAGCACCAGCCAGGGAACCAGATGATCTCTTGCCGTCGCATGCGCGGGTTGTACGCAGGCAAATTGCCCTCGGCGACGAGCGCTGTCGACGATTTTGTTTAAGCGAAAGCATCCCAGCGTGATGAGTTCGCTTGTCGGTGGCTTTGCAAACATGCGCTCGTATGGGTTTTGTGGTGGGTGCTTCTCCAAGTACTCTTGGTGCGCTTTTGCCAAACGCGCGTCCTCGCGTGCTTTTGCCGCTTTTGTAAACGAGAGGCGGAGCGTTGTCGGTTCGACCTTTTGGTTGGTTTTTTCTACCCATAGCCAATAAAATGGCCTATCTGTCAACTCTCTGTCGACGTCGATTGGCAGACGCACTTCGCGATATCCGTCCGCGCGATAGACAGTTTCCGCGCCGACAGACTCGAAGTACGTTTCGCAATACGAAAGTCGCTCACTTTCTTCACGCAACGGCACGTGGTGTTGCACGCAAGAACCTCCTTTTCGGCGACAAGTCAGTCCATGTATTGGCGTTTCATTTGATTGAGTTTGGCGGCGAGATCTGCTGCGTTCGTACTGGTCATCGTGGCTTCAAACAGCTGCTTGTCCCAATTGTCCAGCCGCTTGTTGCTAACGATGTAGTCGAGTTCGCCAATCACCGATTCAAACATCTGAATCTTTTCGTGTAACAGTTTGACGATGTGTTCTTCGATGGTGTCTCGCGTCGCGAGATTGTATACATAACATTTCTCCGTTTGGCCCAGTCGGTGAATTCGCCCGATGCGCTGCTCCAGGCGCATGGGGTTCCACGGTAAATCGAAGTTGATCATGTGATGACAGAACTGCAAGTTGATACCCTCGCCCCCGGACTCCGTAGCGACGAGTACCTGTGCTTTCTTCGAGAACAAATCTTTCATCCAGTCTTTTTTTCCTCGTTTGAATCCGCCGCGAAACGGGACGACGGAAATGCCCTTTTTCTTTAGCATATACATGATAAAGTCCTGTGTAGCCCGGTATTCGGTAAAGACGATGCACTTGTCGCCAATCTCGTCAATTAAATCGAGTACCTTCGTGATCTTCGTGTATTCAGCAATGCTGCTACCCAGTTGAATCAGTTGCGCGAGCTGTTGCTGACGGGTCGGGCTCGTCGCTTTTTTTTGCATCTTTTCGAGTGAAATCATGGCCGCATATGGCGAGCTGCAGATTTCACGTTGCAACGTCAAGAGTGGCAGCATGGAGATGCGTTGACTTTTACGCGATTCGTATTCGTCGCGCAAGAGCGATTGGACTTCGTCATAAAATCTGCGCTCGTCGGCGTTCAGTTCGAGCGGGACGACTTCCACGTGGCGCGGCGGCAAGGCGGTGGCGCCATCTTGACGACGATTGCGGATCATAATATCGCTCATGGTCTCGCGAAGTCGATTGGCGTCTCGCGGTGTTCGGCGGCTCGCCATGTGATTGCTCGAGAACTCCGAGACATTGCCTAAGTGTCCGGGTTTGAGCAATGTGACCAGGGTGTGCAACTCCTGTAATTGATTCTGCATTGGTGTCGCCGTCAATAACAACAAGTACTTGTTCGGGATGGCGTTCGCCATTTGCCAGTTTTTTGTGCGTTGATTTTTCAATTTGTGGGCTTCGTCAATAATCACCATATCCCACGGCTGCGACAGGACAATATCCTTGTGTGGCGGGCCCTTGGCGGTATCTAGTGAAGCGACCACCACGTCGTATTGCTCCCAGGTCCACTGATTGCGCTGCGCGGTGGCGGTCAACTGAAATTTTTCGTTCAGTTCCCGCGTCCACTGTAGAACGAGGGAGGCTGGGACGAGAATGAGCGCCTTTTTGACGAGGCCGCGAAGCATGTATTCCTTGAGAATGAGTCCTGCTTCGATGGTCTTACCAAGGCCTACTTCGTCGGCGAGAATGGCGCGTCCGCGCAGGTCCCGCAAGACGCGTTCAGCCGTTTGCACCTGATGCGGCAGCGGTGTAAACCCATGTATGTGATCGAGGACGAGTAGCGATTCGAAGGTTGGCGACATCTGGGACTGGGTGCCCAGTGCTGCCAAGCGGAATAGCGGCCAAGTGGATTTGCGCGTTGGCTCGTCCGCCGGATCGACTGATTCAAGGTAAGTTGTAAAGGCATTTTCTAGGCCATCGTCAACAAATTGAATGTCGACAGACACCCGGTCGTTGTTTGGTTCCGAAAATTGTAGCAGGGGATGATTTTCCAAGTCTAAATCCATTGAACATTCCTCCGCCAACGCTTGTTTCCCTCGCATTCTGTCATGTAGTATGTGACAAGTGGACTACTTTCTTTCATCCTGTCGAAATTTGTCGCGACAGACTCTAAGGGGGACACCAGATGACGGCTCCAAAGCACACCCCACTCTACGACAGACACGTCGCGTTAGGCGCGAAGATGATTGACTTTCACGGCACCGTGTTGCCCGTGCAGTATCAGAGTATCGTGCAGGAACATCGCGCGGTTCGCGACGATGTGGGCGTATTTGACGTCTCTCATATGGGAGAATTCAACGTCACAGGTACAGATGCGTTGGCGTTTGTGCAACACCTTGTGACCAACGATGTCGCACGGTTGGGCGACGGTGAGGCGCTGTACACGTTGATGACGGATGAATCTGGCGGTGTCATCGACGATTTGCTGGTTTATCGAATGGCGGCAGACAACTTTTTGTTGGTCGTCAACGCCAGTAACATCGACACGGACTTTTCGTGGGTGACGAGTCACGTAGGCAATTTTTCAGTGGCAGTCGAAAATGCGTCGGAACAGATTGCGTTAATTGCGGTTCAGGGCCCGCGTGCGGCTGCGCTGTTGGCGCCAAATACCGACGTCGACGCAGCCCATCTGCGCCCGTTCACTTTTGCGCGCGGGACGGTGGCAGGCGTCTCCGCCATGGTCTCACGCACTGGTTACACGGGTGAAGACGGTTTCGAGATTTATCTGAGTGCATCCGATGCGGTAACCGTGTTTGACGTGCTGATTGAGCAAGGTGGCGTGCCTTGTGGCCTTGGTGCACGCGATACGCTCCGGCTCGAAGCGAAACTCGCGCTTTATGGTAATGAGCTGTCTCGCGAAATTACGCCGTACGAGGCGAGTCTCGGTATGTTTGTCAAGCTCGACAAAGGCGACTTCATCGGCCGGGAGGCCCTCTTGCGTCAAAAGGAGGCAGGGGTGTCGCGCAAATTGGTCGGTGTTGAGACACAAGGTCGAGCCATTCCTCGCAGTGGCTATCGGGTGGTCGCGGATGGTCGCGAGATTGGGTACGTGACTTCAGGCACGATGTCGCCGACGTTACAAGTGCCAATTGCGCTCGTGCTGATCGATGTCGCGTACGCGCAAATCGGTCAGGAAGTCGAAATTGACATTCGTGGGCGCACGCACCCGGCACGGGTGGTCAAAACGCCGTTTTACAGACGAAATCGGGCTTGAACATAGGAATTAGGAGGCCGACTTGGTTGAACGAATTTGGCTATATACCGCACACAGACGCCGATAAAAAGGCGATGCTTGAGGCACTGGCGTTGGAATCGACGGAGGCCCTATTTGCCGATATTCCGGATGACATTCGCTTACAGCAACCCCTCGCGCTCAAGAAGGCAATGTCGGAACTAGAAGTCATGCGCCACCTGGAAAAGTTGGCCGATAAAAATGCCCATCTTGGGCGCCTGGTGAGTTTTTTGGGGGCTGGCGCCTATGAACACTATCAACCGAGCGTTGTTGACGCTATCATCAGCCGTTCGGAGTTCTATACGTCGTACACGCCGTATCAACCGGAAATGAGCCAAGGGATGCTTCAGGCGACGTTTGAGTACCAGACGATGATTGCCGACTTGACCGGAATGGATGTCGCAAATGCGAGCATGTACGATGGCCCGACAGCGTTCGCAGAGGCTGCGCTGGTGGCTTGTGTACACACGCGCCGCAACCGCATTCTTGTGGCGGATTCCGTCAATCCGGAATATCTCGCCGTCCTTCGCACGTATGCAGCTGGACAGGCGATTGAGATTGGTTATCTTCCACAGAAAGATGGCCGTCTCGACACGCAGGCGCTGCAAGCTCAACTCGATGATTCGGTTGCGGGCGTCATGATTCAGTATCCGAACTTCTTTGGCGTGGTCGAGGACGTACAGGCCATCGCCGATTTGACACATCAGGCAAATGCGCTGCTGGTGGTCAATACGTATCCGATAGCGCTAGGTCTCTTGGAGGCACCAGGTAAGCTCGGAGCAGATCTCGTGGTTGCTGAAGGACAGTCGCTCGGCAACGCGATTTCGTACGGTGGGCCATACTTGGGCATCATGGCGGCGAAACAGCCGCTGTTGCGCAAACTGCCTGGGCGAATTGTGGGACAGACGACAGACCATGAGGGACGCCGCGGCTTTGTGTTGACGCTGCAGGCGCGCGAACAGCATATTCGCCGGGAGAAGGCGACGTCGAACATCTGTTCCAACCAATCGCTGTGCGCTTTGGCCGCAACGGTCTTCTTATCCTACATGGGCAAACAGGGCATGCGCGAACTGGCTGTTCAGAACTATCATAAGGCGCATTATTTACAAAAGCGTTTGTTGGACTTGCCGGGAATAGAAGCGGTCTTTGCAGCGCCGTTTTTCAATGAGTTCGTCATTCGTTTACCTCGCCCAGCGGCCGATGTTCAAGCGGCACTGCTCGCGCGTGGCATCCTGTTCGGATTCGACTTGCGCGAGTCCCATCCTGAACTTGGCGACGCCGTCTTGCTCAACGTGACTGAGGTGCGAACCAAATCGGAGATGGACGAGTTGGTTGAGGCGCTCAAGGAGGTGATCGCGTGACAATACAACGCGAAGGAGAAGAAAAGCTCATTTTTGAAATGAGTCAGCCGGGACGCAAGGCGTATTCGCTGCCAGAACTCGATGTTCCGGAAGCGGATTTAGGTGAGTTGGCTGGACTCACTCGCCTGGAGCAGCCGCCGTTGCCGGAGGTCAGTGAGGTCGATGTGATTCGGCATTTTACGGCCCTCTCGCAAAAGAATCACGGCGTGGATTCGGGTTTTTATCCACTTGGGTCGTGTACGATGAAATATAATCCGAAGCGCAACGAGCGGGCGGCCCGTCTCGACGGTTTTGCGCGCATTCATCCACTGCAGCCGGTGAGCACAGTCCAAGGTGCACTCGAACTGTTGTACCAGTTGCAACAAGATCTCGCGGAAATCACGGGAATGGACGCTGTCAGTTTGCAGCCAGCAGCCGGTGCGCAAGGCGAGTGGACGGGACTGATGATGATTCGCGAATACCACGCAAATCAGGGTCAGAGCCAGCGAAACAAAGTGATTGTTCCGGATTCGGCGCACGGAACCAACCCTGCGAGCGTGAGCATGGCCGGATTGAAAGCCATTACCATTCCGTCCAAGGCGGACGGCAGTGTCGATCTCGACGCCTTACGACAGGCTGTTGGCGATGACACGGCGGCGCTGATGTTGACGAACCCTAGCACCTTGGGGCTGTTCGAGTCGCAGATTGGCGAGATCTCGAAGATTGTCCACGATGCGGGTGGCTTGCTCTATTATGACGGCGCGAACATGAACGCCATTCTCGGGTATGCGCGACCCGGCGACATGGGCTTTGACGTCGTTCACCTCAATTTGCACAAGACGTTCTCGACACCACATGGCGGTGGCGGCCCTGGCGCGGGTCCGGTTGGCGTGAAATCGTTCTTGGAAGCGTATTTGCCGCGACCTGTCATCCAAAAGGTTGGTGACAAGTACGAGTTGTCTCTTGACAGGCCGCTCTCCATCGGCAAAGTCAAGGGCTTCTATGGGAACTTTGGGATTCTCGTACGGGCGTACACGTACATTCGCACGATGGGGCCTGACGGTCTCAAATTGGTCTCTGAATCTGCGGTGTTGGCGGCCAATTACTTGCTCTCACAACTCAAGGATGATTACGATGCGCCGTTTGCCGGGCCTTGTAAGCACGAGTTCGTGTTGTCGGGCAACCGTCAGAAAATGAACGGCGTGCGCACGCTCGACATTGCGAAGCGACTGATTGACTTTGGCATTCATCCGCCGACCATTTATTTCCCGCTCATTGTGGACGAGTGTTTGATGATTGAGCCGACGGAGTGCGAGAGCAAGGAGACGTTAGACCGCTTTGTGGAAATTATGAAGCAGGTCGCGCACGAAGCGGCGACGCAGCCGGAGTTTGTCCGAGCTGCACCGCATCGTACGATTGTCAGCCGACTGGACGAAGTCACCGCGGCGAGGTCACCCGTGCTGCGATATATCCATTCTTGACACAGTGGGCAGTGAGGCGGGCGTCAAGAGGTGCGGCGTCGCGTTGATGGCCGTGATGCGAAAGGCGCCGCCTTCGTACTTCAAACACGTGATACTGGTGTTGTCGATGGGTTCGTTCTGCTGGCCGAGCCAGCGCAGGGCGGCCCGGACGACACCGCCGTGTGTCGCCAAGATGACCCGCCCTTGCACGGGCGTGGCGACGAGGTCTGTAAGGAACTGACTGATTCGCTGTTCGACGTCGTGTGGCGTTTCTGCGCCTGGAATGCCGTTCGGAAAACGGCGTTCCTTTTCTTCGCGCAATAGCCCTTCCGCCTGTCCGAAGTATTGCTCGCGCAGGCGCCGCGTCGTGCTGATTGGCGTACCGGTCTTTTCGGCAATCGCGCGCGCCGTATTGAGCGCTCTCGATAGGTCACTGGCATAAATCTGGCGAAACGGGATGCCTTCTAAATAACTGGCCAACTTTTGCGCCTGTGTGCGCCCGGTTTGGTTGAGGGGGATATCCGTCCAACCTTGGACGCGGCCGCTGACGTTCCAGTCTGTCTCACCATGACGGATGAGCCAGATGTCCATGTGCTCGTCCTCCTTCAATTCGTCATCGTCAGTATAGCAAGGACACTCGGCCCTGTGGTACAATAATCGCGGTTTTGACTGTGTTTTCGGCAAATCTGTGAGGAGGCATCTCGATGGAAAAACCGTATCTCGTCGTGATCCACGGCCCGAACCTAAATCGGTTGGGGGTCCGAAAGCCGGAAACGTACGGCACTCAAACACTGGACGACGTGATTTCGTTGGTCAGAAGTGTGGCGGACGGATACGGACTCGACGTGTTGGATAAACAGTCCAATCACGAGGGGGACCTCATCGACTTTTTACAGTTGCACGGACCTGGTGCAGCGGGAATTTTGATTAATCCTGGCGCATTTGGTCATTACAGTTACGCCATCCGCGACTGTCTTGAAGATATCGCCCGACCGACTGTTGAGGTGCATATCTCGAATGTCCACCAGCGAGAGTCATTTAGGCATCAATTGGTTCTCGGGGACGTCGTCATGGGACAGGTTGTCGGGCTTGGGACAGAAGGTTACCGCTATGCGGCGGAAGCCTTGTGTCGTCGATATCGAAATGATGCCGCACAGTTGCGGTGAGCCGTTTGTGCGTATGACTTCTTTGATTGCGTACATAAGCTAGGCTCGATGCATATCATGTTGGTGGAGGGAATAGGCTTGATTTCAAGCAACGATTTTCGTACGGGTACCACGATTGAATACGACGGCTCAATTTATCGCGTAATTGAGTTTATGCACGTCAAGCCCGGAAAAGGTGCGGCGTTTGTTCGGACCAAGTTGAAAAACGTCAAGACGGGTGCCGTCAAGGAACAGACGTTCCGTGCGGGTGAGAAAGTGGCCCGGGCGCATATTGAGACGCGTGAGATGCAGTACTTGTACAACGACGGCGAGATGTACACGTTCATGGACACGGAGACGTACGAGCAGACCAACATCAATCGCTCGCAGTTGGAGTACGAACTCAACTTCTTGAAAGAGAACATGAACTGCTACATCGTGATGTATCAGGGCGAGACCATCGGTGTGGATCTTCCAAATACCGTGGAACTCGAAGTGACCGAGACGGAGCCTGGCATCCGCGGCGATACCGCCACAGGCGGCAGCAAGCCAGCGACGGTGGAAACCGGCTATACGCTTCAGGTGCCGTTTTTCGTCAATGTCGGCGACCGCTTGATTATCGATACGCGATCCGGCAACTACGTATCTCGCGCCTAAGTTTCGCGTGATCCAAAGGTTTTTTCAAAGCCCGTCCAGAGCAGTTTCGCGCTGCTTTGGACGGGCTTTTTGTGTTCGATTGGGTTCTTTGGTCCGGGTTTCTCGCATATCAAAGTAGCGAGGGGGCGTGTCCAATGTGGCAGGTTGTCGACAAAGTCGTCTATGGCATGGCGTCACTTCGATTTATCTCTGGGATGCTCGAACTGACTGGTGGGTTGTTGATGCTGTATTTCGGCACGGCACAGCGCGCGTTGCAGGTGAATGGGTTGCTGGCGTTGGTGGGGCCCATCGTGCTGCTTGCGGTCACAGCGTTTGGTGTCATCGGCATCGCGGACGAGGTGAAGATTTGGCGGATCGGACTGTTGGTAGTGGGTGTAGGCTGCATTTTGTTCGCCTCGAGATCCTGATTCACCTCGCGCAGCGGCTACCGGCTTTCACTCTATGATTTTTTTCGCATGAAGCTGAAAACGAGTGCCATGAGAAGCACAAAAATCACGAGGAACACGACAATCCATCGGATCATAACCGAAACATCCACGGGTCGACCCTCCCCCATCAAGTTTCCTCGTACCAGTCAATGCCGCATGGCTGCAAATGGTTCCACCTGTGTGACCAACAAACGCGTCCTCTCGCATACAAAGGGGATGTTGTCCATATACATGGACTAGGTGGAGGAGGTGGACAAAGACTGTGCCAGTGTCCAATACGGAAATAGGCGCTCATTCGTTCACTCCCTGGCGCGAAGCGGTCTCGATATTGCCACCTGAGCTGGAGGAGCGGCTTGAACGCCTGGGACCTGATGTTTTGGCGGCGCTTGAGGAAATCCGTCTTCGCGTCGGACAACCGCTAGAGCTTTGCGGACAAACTGGCAGCGCATTCCTGCATAGTGTGTCCGGTACGACTTCGATTGTGGCGGACGGGGTCATCGTGACCAGCGCGCACATTAAACACGTGCTGGCTCAAATCACCCAGTTCTCGATGTACGCAGTCGAAGAGGAATTGCGCCGGGGGTTCATTACGATTCCTGGCGGCCATCGCGTAGGGGTAGCGGGGCATGTGGTCACGGATTCCAGTGGACAGGTGAAGTCCATCCGCGCAATTGCGTCGCTCAACATTCGCGTCGCGCATGCGTTCCCAGGCGTTGCGACGCGTCTGCGCAACGCGCTCTACCGGAAACAGGATGGGCGTCCCTATAGTGTTCTCATCATCTCGCCGCCGCAATGTGGAAAGACGACGCTCGTGCGCGATATTGCCCGTCAGTGGAGCGAAAACAAGCTCGTTCGACGGACGGTGCCGGCGAAGGTCGCGATTGTCGACGAACGTTCCGAAATCGCCGGATGCATCGAGGGGGTTCCACAGTTTGCCGTAGGGCCGAGAACCGACGTTCTGGACGGGTGCCCAAAGGCACAGGGGATGCTGATGGCGATTCGAAGTCTATCCCCCGACATCGTCGTGACGGACGAAATTGGTCGCAGTGAAGATGTCACGGCAATTCTCGAGGCGACGCATGCCGGGGTGTCGGTGATTACCACTGCACACGGATTGCGGGTAGAGGATTGGCGAATGCGGCCCAATATGGAAACGCTGTTTCAATCGAAGGCTTTTGACCGATACATTCTGCTCAGTCGACGGCGTGGACCGGGCACCATCGAGGCCGTGTTGGATGAGGCGGGTAAGCCTATCGGCTTTGGGGGCGGACCATCGTGCTGAAGCTCGTCGGCGCGATGCTTTTGGTACTCGCCACTAGCCTCTTGGGATTTCAGATGGCGCGCGCGCATCGCGACAGGCCGCGACAATTGCGTAGTCTCATTCGAGCGCTGACGCACTTGCAGGCGGAGGTCGAATATCAGTCGACACCGCTGCCCACGGCACTTGCGAATGTAGCGGAGCGGGCGAGTCCTCCGTGCTCGTCGATGTTTCGCCGCGTGAGCGACATGCTGATGGAAAAAGGGGCTTCAGTCCAAGCGGCATTCCGTTCTGGAATTGCGGAACTCGTCGCAGATAGTGCGTTGAAGGGATCGGATTGCGAGCCGATTCAAATGGTTGCGGAGACATTGTCCACCATGGACAGAGCACATTTACAGACGCAATTCCAGCTGTCGATAGACGCGCTGATGCAGGCGGAGCAACAGGCCCGTGAACAAGGTCTGAAAAATGCTCGTCTGTGGCAGTACATGGGTGTCCTGACAGGTGTTATCTTGGTGATTCTGCTGTATTAATCAGACCTCGTTCGATCCGGGGAGGGCGGACAATGTCTCCAGAGATTCGAGACGTGTTTCGAATATTTGCGGTCGGCTTCATTGCGGCCATTTTGCACACAGTACTGAAACAGAGTGGTAAGGAAGACTTCGCGCACTGGGCGACGCTCGCTGGGTTTATTGCGGTGTTCGCGATAGTGATTGGCTATGTTGATCACCTCTATCAGGAAATCACGAGCGTCTTTCTACTTCAGTAGGTGAGGATGTGCATATTTTTCAGCTCGTCGGAATTGGTATGACCGCGACGATACTCGTGTCTGTGCTCCGTGAACACGCACCACAATTTGCGATGTTGGTATCCATTCTGGCTGGCATTGTGCTGTTGACGATGGTCGTTCACAACATGGATGGCGTCGTGCAGAGCTTGGCGGGTCTTGCAGATGCGGCCAAACTGAACCACAGTTTCTTATCCACGGTTCTAAAGATTATTGGCATCGCTTATATCGTTGAGTTTGCTGCTCAGGTTGCGCGCGATGCGGGCGAGGGGTCACTCGCCGGAAAAATCGAACTGGCCGGGAAAGTCGGCATTATCATTCTTGCCATGCCCATCATCACGGACGTCGTCGAGTCCCTCGTCCACCTACTGCCTTAGTGAAGGAGGAAGCGGCGTGAGACCACGGCTAACCCGTCTTGTTGTGGCATGTGTGAGTGCACTCTTGGTCTTTGCCGCACTGTTTTCAACACTTGTGTTCGCCAGTTCGGGTGACAGCTTGACGACACCCAACAACGATTCGGTGTCTGCGTCCTCCTCTCGTGCAACGACGAACGCAATGTCGAGTGCGATCCCTGCATCGTCGGGGAGTGATGCGGCAACCCCTGCGAATGCGGGGGAACAGGCTGGAGGCTCGTCTGGTGCTGGTTTTAGCGCACAGACGGAAGCGGCCACGCGAAATGCCATTCAAAAGGCGGCGCAACAGCAACTCGACCAGTTGCCCATAGCCGGAATCGACAAGTATTGGAATGACTTGCAAGCGCAGTACGGCGGGTACCTTCCGGATTTGTCCGGTGGGAGCCTGGTTCGCGCAATTCTCGGAAATGGCGGACCTAGTTTTACTGGCGTTGTTCACGGCTTGCTGCACTATTTTTTCACCGAGTTGTTCGACGATGCGCAGTTGCTCGGCGGCATTTTGATTCTGTCTGTGATTGCTGCAGTGCTCGAGTCCATGCAGAGTGCCTTTGAGCGGCAGACGGTCAGTCAGGTGGCTTATATGGTCGTCTTTTTTGTCTTGATGATGCTGGCGGTGCACTCGTTTATCGAAACGATGGGCGCAGCGAGGCACGCGATTCAGACGATGAACGACTTTATGATTGCGACGATTCCACTGACCATCACGCTCTTGGCCGCCTCTGGCGCCGTTGCGTCCGCCGCGTTCTTTCAGCCGATGCTCTTGTTCGTGGTGCACTTTATCAGCAATATCATTTTTCTCGTCGTGTTCCCGCTGATTTTCTTTTCGGCAGTACTTGATCTTACGAGTACCTTGTCGACTAGGTACCAGTTGACGCGGTTGGCCGGTCTCTTCCGCGGGGTTGGGATGGGGATTCTCGGTTTCGCCATGTCCGTGTTTATCGGGATCACGACCATCCAGGGGCTTGGAAAAGGTGTGGCCGACGGCGTGGTGCTGCGCACGTTGAAGTTTGGTGTCAGTACGTTTCTACCGGTTATCGGCAAGGCGATTTCCGACTCAGCTGAAACCGTGTTGAGCGCTTCGCTTTTGGTCAAAAACGCGGTGGGCGTCGCAGGGCTGGTGCTGCTCGCGCTGATTGCTATCTTCCCGGCTTTGAAAATTTTGGCCGTGTCGCTCATCTATGGTGGCAGTGCGGCGCTGATGCAGCCGCTTGGCGATACGCCGATGGTGGCCTGTCTGTCGACGCTCGGCAAGACGCTGGTACTGGTCTTTGCCTGTGTCGGCGCGGTCGGCTTTATGTTCTTCTTTGCGATTTGCATCTTGTTGGCGACGGCCAACTTGGCGGTGATTACGGCATGACAATGTTGGGCGAGTGGATGAAACAGCTAATTATCATTGTCATGGTAAGTATCATCGCCGACATGCTGTTGCCGACGAAAGCGATGCAGAAGTACGTTCGAGCCGTCCTTGGCATCGCGATTATCGCGGCGATGATCCAGCCAATTACCCCGTTTTTCCGTCAGGATTGGGCGGACAAAATGGCCACTGCAGCCGCCGACGAGATGCTCAAGGACAGCTCGGGTGGGGCCGATACGACGGCCAATCAAAGTATCGTCAACTACCAGCACACATTGGAAACGCAAGAGGAGTCCGAGACCAACACCATGGTGGCAGACGCCATTCTGGAGTCGTTGCCCAAGGACTTGCGCTCGCATGTGGTGCATGTGGCGGTCAATAACGCATCGACGCCGGCGAACTTGTTGGCGACAGTCGACGTCGATACAGCGAATCCAACTGTCTGTACACAAATCCGTCAACACATCAAAAATACGCTCGAGGTTTCTGAGAGTCAGGTAGTCGTTCGGCAGAACGGAGGTGACTGAATGGATCTGAAGACGCTGTTCAAGAACAAATGGCTGCTCTTCATTGCGGCCATCGGCATTCTATTGCTCCTGATTGGGTCATATTTGCCCGCCAGGCACAACCCGACCTCGGCCGTGCCGACACTCGGTGCGGCGGCTACGGGGGATAGTGGCGGGAGCGCCTCGACGCCGCCCACCAATGGCGCTGGCCAAGGGGATGCTGTAACGCAGATAGAAGAGAGCTACGACAGCCAATTGGAGAACATTCTCGGGAAGATTGCGGGGATTCACGCGGTGACTGTGATGGTGACCGTAGATTCTACGGGTACGTTGAACGTGGCGAAGAATAATTCTTCGAGTAAAACGGTCACGGGCAGCGGTTCGTCATCTTCTACGACAACGACGGAGAATGACCAGATCTATACCTCGAACAACGGTACGGGAGGAAACGGCCCGTTTGTTCTGTCGAACGTGCAACCGAATGTTCGTGGCGTCTTGGTGACGGTGAACGCGGATGACTTTGCCGTCGCAAAATCAGAAATCGTTGAATCAATTACGAATGTGTTGGACGTGCCTGCATATAAAATTAGTGTAGAGCCTCAAAAGGAAAACTAGATGCTAGATTAGGAGGATACGACGCAATGGTAAAACGGCAGACAGTATGGCTTTCAACAATGATGGTGCTTTCGCTCATGCTCATCGGTTACTATACGATGAACAACCAGGGCGGCACGGCGGCGACACAGTCGAGCACTGGGGAATCGGTCGTCACGGGGGCCACGACGCCGTCATCGACCACGACGGCAGGGACGAGCTCCGACAAGACGAGCGACAGTAAGACGTCGTCTTCATCCAGTGCGACCACGAGTACCGCTACGTCTGACTGGTACACCAACACGCAGACGACTGTACAACAACAAATTTCTGCTCAAATTGAGCGACAGAAAGCCATTCTGGCCAACAACAACGCGTCTCCAGACCAGATTGCCTCGGCCGGAAGCCAGCAAGATGAGTTAGAGAACTTGTGGAGTGGCATTCAGAATGCGACGCAGATGATTGTAGCAGATGGGTTTAAGAATGCAGTGATCGTACCAGATACGAAACTGCAAAAGTTCACGGTTTACGTGCAAACCAACGACCTCCAGAAAGACGATGCCCTGAAAGTCATGAATATCGTCAGCCAGCAGCTCGACGTATCCATGCTGAATATCTCGGTCAAAGCACACGCCTGAGGCACTCCCCTCGCGATAACCCCGCTGCTTGGGCAGTGGGGTTTTCTACGCGTGCTTGATTATTTAGCTGCGCGGTGTACTTATGATATACTTGGACGAGATGTTTATAGGTGTAGGTGTCAGGAGTGACCATTTGAGTGTTTAAGATTGGTGAAATTCGCGAACTTATCCGATTGCTAGATGAAACGAGTTTGTCAGAAATTCATTTGGAATCAGAAGACATGAAGCTACATTTGAAAAAGCCTGATCCGGAACGGGTTGTGCAAGTTGCCGCCCCTGCGCCGACAGCGGCTGTGATGCCGGCAGCAGCACCCGTACAGGCGCCAGCGCCAAGTGCGCAACCTGCGGTTGCCGCACAAGAAGCTAGTGGGGCCGCTGGGCGCGACAGTGAGGAAGGAGTTCACGTCATTACCTCGCCGATGGTCGGCACGTTTTACCGTGCGCCGTCGCCTGATGCAGGTCCGTTCGTCGAAGTCGGACAGCAAGTGAACAGCAAAACGGTCGTTTGTATCGTAGAAGCGATGAAGCTGATGAACGAAATTGAAGCTGAAGTGAACGGCGAGGTCGTCGAGGTATTGGCCCAGAACGGTCAACTTGTCGAATATGGCCAACCGTTGTTCAAAATTCGGTTGTCATAAGGAGCAATTCGCATCATGTTTAAACGAGTTCTGATTGCCAACCGCGGAGAAATCGCCGTGCGGATCATTCGGGCGTGCCGTGAGCTTGGAATCGAAACGGTGGCGGTGTATTCCGCGGCCGATAGTGACGCTTTGCACGTGCGCTTGGCGGATGAGGCTTACTGCATAGGCCCTGCTTCTGCTAAGCAAAGTTATCTCCATATCCCAAGCATTATGTCGGTGGCTGTTTTACGCGACGTCGATGCAGTGCATCCTGGATATGGATTCCTCGCGGAAAACAGCGACTTTGCCGAAGCGTGTGAAGCCTGTGGCATCACGTTTATCGGACCCAGTCCGCACGCTATCGACATGATGGGGGACAAGGCGGTTGCCAAAGAGACGATGAAGGCAGCCGGCGTTCCTACGGTGCCTGGTAGTGACGGTCTGATTGAGAGTGTGGATGAAGCCGTCGATATCGCGCAAAAAATCGGGTATCCGGTGATTATTAAGGCGACAGCTGGCGGTGGCGGCAAGGGGATTCGCGTGGTGCACGACGAGTCGATGTTGCGGCAAGCGGTCGTCACGGCACAGCGTGAAGCGGAGTCGGCGTTTGGCAATGCTGGTGTGTATATTGAAAAATATATCGAACACATGCGCCACGTCGAGATTCAAGTGCTGGCCGACAGGCATGGCAACGTGATTCATCTTGGTGAGCGCGATTGTTCGGTGCAACGCAGGTTGCAAAAGCTCGTCGAGGAGGCACCTTGCCCCGTTCTTGATGAGGAGACGCGGAAACGCATGGGCGACGCTGCGGTCGCCGCTGCGCGCGCCGTCGATTACGTGGGCGCCGGGACCATCGAGTTTATTTACAGCAACGATGGGAACTTTTACTTTATGGAGATGAATACCCGAATTCAGGTCGAGCACCCTGTGACCGAGTGGGTTACCGGGGTCGATTTGGTCCGGGAAATGATTCTTGCTGCGGCAGGCGAACCGCTATCCGTCAAACAGGAAGATATTGTGTTGCGAGGACACGCGATTGAATGCCGCATCAATGCGGAAGATCCCGCAAGGCAATTTATGCCCTCGCCAGGGACGCTGCAATCTTACTTGCCGCCCAGCGGCAACGGTGTGCGCGTCGATTCGGCGTGTTACCCGGGATACACAATTTCTCCGTTTTACGATTCAATGATTGCCAAACTCATCGTCTGGGCGCCTGATAGGGAACAAGCGATTGCTCGGATGCTGCGGGCGCTGGAGGAGTTTGACATCGAAGGTGTCAAGACGACGATACCGTTTCACGTGGCGCTGCTGCAAAACGAGAAGTTCCGGGAGGCAGATGTGTCGACTCGCTTCCTCGAAGAGAACCAGATTTTGTGACAGCGTATCTGGGATGAGTCTTTTGGGAAATACTCATTCCTTTGGACGGCTTGTCATAAAATGAAACAACCGATGGTGAAGGAGCGTGGACGACATCGCAGACATGGAATATGAATTGACGGAACATGGTACCGTGCACATTGCGGATGAAGTCATTCAAATCATCGCAGGCCTAGCAACCAGCGAAGTTGAAGGCGTCGCTGGAATGAGTGGATCATTTGCTGGGGGACTCACGGAGTCTCTGACTGGCCGGCGCAATCTTGGCAAAGGCGTGCGGGTCGAGTTTACGGAGAACGACCGGAGCTGTGTCATCGATATTTCTGTTGTGCTCCAATTTGGCGTCAATATCCCGGATACGAGTTACCAGATTCAGGAGCGCGTAAAAAATTCTGTGGAGAGCATGACAGGATTGAGTGTTGCGCGCGTGAACGTACAAATTGTAGGTATTGTGTTTCAGTCTGAGAAAGAGCGCGTTGTAGATGCTGATCAATTTGAACGCGCAGAGCGGAATCCGCAATTATAACTTTAGACGATAAGTACTTTGCGGATGACCTGCGCCTTGGGCAAATCGGCTGTACATATCGGCTGGTTTGCCCGGGACGCAGACAAGTGAGTTGCAGCGGAGGGATCATGTGAGCATATTAGATCGGATTTTGCTGTTTTTACTTTCTATTGCGAGCTTGTGCTTGGGTGTGGCACTTGCACTTGTTGGCGCGAATGTGTTTGGCCCAGATGTACAAGCCTATGTAGAGATGAGCCCGGTCAATGTGGTTGCCATCGTGGCAGGTGTTATCATCGTTCTCATTGCCCTCCGTTTCTTGTTTTATCGTGTTGGCCGTACCCCGACGACCGATTACATAGCACTCACGGGTGATCACGGACAGATTCGAATCTCTTTCGAAACCCTGCGCCAATTGGCAAATCGTCGCGGTAACCAGGTTCGCGGCGCCCAAGAGTTCGACACACGGATTCGCCAGGGACAGGAAGGTGTTGTCATCTTGGTTCGGATGCAGGTTTTGCCGGACATCGATATTGCGTCCACGAGTCGCGAGGTGCAAACTGTCGTCAAGGAATACGTCGAGCAGCACAGCGGGATTACCGTTGAACAGGTCTTCGTTCACGTGACGGAGTTGTCACCACATAAACAAGGGAAAGCGTGGAGCGGCGCATGAACTGGCTTCGGCATGCCCTTGGCTGGTTCATCGGATTGCCACGACGTTATCACGGCGTCATGGTTGGTTGCCTATTTTGGCTGTTTTGGATGGTTTTTGGTTTTTGGCGGACGTTGTTACTGCTCGTCCTTGCGGGCGTGGGATATGTCGTCGGCCGGATTTTAGAAGAGAATCAGTCTTGGCGTGCAATTTTGGATAAACTGTTGTCAGAACGATTTACGGAGTGACTACTTTGACTCGACATGAAGCTAGACAGTGCGCTGTACAAGCTCTCTACCAGATTGATCTCGGCGGGAGTTCGGCGCAAGAAGCAATTGCCTTTGTGCTAGAGGACAAATCGGTATCAGATTCCGAACTGGCCTATATTCGCACATTGGTTGAGGGGACGCGGGCGCAGTTGGTCGATATCGACGAGCGTTTGACGCGTACCATGGAGCGCTGGTCCACGGAACGCGTTGGCCGCGTGGAATTGAACGTACTGCGTCTGGCGTTGTACGAATTGATGTTTGACAAGTCGATTCCTGCAGCGACCATTTTGGACGAAGCAGTCCGATTGGCGAAAGGGTTTGCGTCGGACAAGTCAGGCAAGTTTGTCAACGGCGTCTTGGCCAAGGTATTGCCGACGGTTCGTCCGGTGGCCGATGCGGAGTCGGAGAACGGTGGAAAGTCGGAACGAGAATGAAATGCGTTCTTGGAATGGATACCAGTAATTACACAACGTCTGTATGTGCGGTGTCCGCAGAGCAGGGGGAACTCCTCGCGAGTGCCAGAATGCTGCTGCCAGTGACATCGGGACAGAGAGGGCTTCGGCAATCCGATGCGCTCTTTTTTCACGTTCGGCAATTGCCGTTGGTGATGGGGGAGTTAATGGAACAACTTCATGCCAAGGGCATTGTACCAGAATGGGTGATGGCAGGCGCATCGGTTCGTCCTCGGCCGTACGCCTCGTCCTATATGCCTGTGTTTCAAGCAGGGACAAACTTCATTACGGCGATGGCACAGGCGCTTGGAATTCCTGTCGTGCGGACAACACATCAGGAAGGTCATCTAGCGGCGGCGGAATATTTCGTACCGGCGCAGGGCGCGCGTTTTGTGGCAGTACATATTTCCGGTGGAACCTCGGATGTGATGTTGGCCGAACGCACTGAGTTCGGCTACAAGATTGACTTGGTTGGGGAAGGCATGGATTTACACGCGGGGCAATTCGTCGATAGAATCGGGGTTCGTCTTGGACTGTCGTTCCCAGCTGGTCCCGCGCTTGAGCAACTCGCGGCGATGGCGGTGAGGGACGAAGAATCGAATTCGGATTTTACCTTACCTTCGTCCATTCACGGTGCAAAGATGAGTTTTTCTGGCCCCTTGTCGGCTGCGATGCGAGCCCTTGATGCTGGTGTTCCAGCGCCAGACGTGGCCTATGCAGTCCAGATGTGCATCGCCACGAGTGTGGCGAAGGCAGTTGAGTACTGCATTCGACACGGCGACAGCGATGTGCGAGAAGTTGTGGTAGCGGGTGGCGTCGCCTCGAACGCAGTCATTCGCGAGCACGTTACGGATCGACTGGAACGCCGGGTGCGGAATGTTCGGGTGCGCTTTGCACCGCCTGAATTTGCGAGAGACAATGCATTGGGTGTGGCGCGGATCGCGTGGCGTCGATATTCGTTTTTACGTCGCGGATGAGTACTGTGTCGTTTGAATATTCAACAATCTATATCGGTATTAGATAGTTTTTTCTCTATTCCTCTTGTATAATGGGCAAAAAGTGTCCATGAGGTACTTGACGTAGATGAGGAGGAAATCGCTTGGCAGAGCAGGAAGCAACTGTGCAGGAGCAAGTAACGGATATGTTAATCATCGGCGGCGGGCCGACAGGTTTGTTCGCCGCATTTTACAGTGGCATGCGTAATGCATCTTGTAAAATTATTGATAGTTTGCCGGAATTGGGTGGACAACTCGCGACGTTGTACCCAGAGAAATATATTTTTGACGTTGCTGGCTTTCCGAAGGTACAGGCTCGTGAACTGGTCAACCAACTGGTGGAGCAAGCAATGCAGTTTAAGCCGGGTATCCATTTGAACGAGACCGTACAGACGTTGGTCCGTCGCGATGATGGACTGTTTGAGTTACACACGGATAAATCTGTTCACCTCGGCCGTGCGATTATCATCTGCGCGGGTATCGGGGCGTTTACGCCGCGTCCGTTGCCGGCAGCGAGTGCGACCAATTTTGAAGGTCGTGGGGTATCGTATTATATTGATAAGGTGGAAAATTACCGCGGGAAGCGGGTACTAGTCGTCGGTGGTGGCGATTCTGCGGTTGACTACGCCCTCATGATTGAGCCTGTTGCGGAATCCGTGACGCTGATTCACCGGCGTGATCAATTTCGGGCGCATGAGGAGAGCGTGCAAAAACTGCACCAGTCTCGTGTGCATATCAAAACCTTTACAGAGCTTTCCGATGTACAGGGGCATGGCTGGGTAGAAACTGCTGTGCTTGTCAATAATCAGACACAGGAGACGGAGACAATTGACGTTGATTTCATTGTCAGTGGTCTCGGTTTCACGGCATCACTTGGTCCTATTAAAGAATGGGGACTAGAAATCGAGAAGAACGATATTGTGGTGAACACGAAGATGGAGACCAACATCCCTGGCGTCTATGCGGCGGGTGACGTTGCGACCTATCCGGGCAAATTGAAACTCATTGCGACGGGCTTTGGCGAAGCGCCGACGGCGATTAACAACGCCAAGACCTATATTGACCCGAAGGCGCGTTTGTTCCCGGGCCACAGTACAGCAATGAAACGCTGACTCAAATTTGCCGGAGTTCACACGTCTCGTGTGGACTCCTTTTTTATGTAAGAGGACCGAAATGCGGACCCATTTTTGGGTTCAAGGAGGGACAGGCGTTGGCGCGGATCTTGGACGGTAAGGCGATTGCAAAACAGGTGAAAGATGAACTTCGACAACGGGTGAGCCAATTGCGTGAAACAGGTCTGGTGCCAAAATTGGTGGTCGTGCTGGTTGGCGATGATGCGGCATCCGCTAGTTACGTGCGCTCAAAATCACGAGCAGCGCAAGATGTGGGCATTGACGCCGAGGTCATTCAGATGCCTGCAAACATCGCGGAGGATGAGCTGATACGCGCCCTTGAGCGGTTGAACGAGGATAACACCGTGCATGCAGTGTTGGTGCAACTGCCGTTACCGGCACACCTGGATACTGACCGTATTCTGATGCATGTTCATCCGGCAAAAGACGTCGACGGGTTTCACCCAGTGAACATCGGACGCTACGCGACAGGGACGCCGCTTTTATGGCCATGTACCACTGCCGGGATCCTCGAAATCCTGGAGCGTTCGGAGATTCCAATCGCGGGACGTACTGCGGTTATCGTCGGTCGGAGTCGCATTGTCGGTTGGCCGACAGCACAGTTATTGTTAGCGCACAATGCGACGGTCATTCAGTGCCATCGCCAGACCGTCAATCTGCGTGAATACACGCGGCAGGCAGATATTTTGGTCGCGGCCGCTGGGCAACCGTCGCTGATTGGGCCTGACGATGTCAAGGTGGGTGCAACGGTTATCGATGTCGGCATCAATCGCGTCGGGGGCCACCTAGTCGGCGACGTCGATTTTGCGGCCGTCGAGGAGAAGGCGGGTGCCATCACACCTGTGCCGGGGGGCGTTGGGCCGCTCACGGTGGCCATGTTGATGAAGAACACCGTGCATCTCGCAGAGATCCACCAGCGGGAAAAGGAGGGATTTCGGTGAGTGTAGCCAACATCGGCTCGGAGAACCGTGCGGTGTTTAGCGTTACCCAGTTGAATCGCATGATCAAGGACCGGTTGGAGTCTGATCCGAATCTGCTCCAGTGTCACGTCACTGGGGAGATCTCGAACTTCAAGCACCACTCGAGCGGCCACATGTACTTTACGTTGAAAGACGAGCAGAGTCGCATTCGAGCGGTCATGTTCGCGGGCCGCAACCGCCGACTGCGGTTTCGACCGGAGGACGGGATGCGGGTGATTTGCGCCGGAAACGTCAGCGTGTTCGATCGCGATGGACAAGTTCAACTGTACATCGAGGATATGCAGCCGGACGGCATTGGCGCCCTGTACGTGCAATTTGAGCAGTTGCGCAACAAGCTGCAGGCCGAGGGGCTGTTTGCGGCGAGCAGAAAGCGCCCGTTGCCCGCGTATCCTACGCGCATTGGCGTGGTCACCTCCCCGACAGGCGCGGTCATTCGCGATATCTGCACGACCCTGCAGCGTCGCTTTCCACTCGCGGACGTCATTTTGGCACCTGCGGCCGTGCAGGGAGCAGGCGCGGCAGAGACGATTGTCCGGGGGTTGCAACGGCTGTGGCGGCTCGAGCATCCAGTCGATGTCATCATTGTCGGCAGGGGGGGCGGCTCGCTGGAAGAACTTTGGCCGTTCAACGAGGAAGTGGTGGCGCGCGCCATTGCGCGTTCGCCAATCCCTGTGGTGTCGGCGGTCGGCCACGAGACGGATGTGACCATCTGTGACTTTGTCGCCGATGTGCGGGCCGCGACGCCCACTGCTGCGGCAGAATTAGTGGCGCCGCACCATCAAGATATTCAGTATCAATTGACGCAGGCTTTGGCGAGATCGTATGGGGCAGTGGCCAATCGCGTGCAGACGGCACAAAAGCTCCTTCGCACACTCGAAGAGCGGCCCGTTTTGCAGGCGCCAAAGCGGATGATTGATCGCGAGCGGCAGTCGGTTGACTACATCGAAAGCCGCCTGCGCGAGGCGCTTGTCCGGCCGGTTCGCGCGGCGCGGCGACAATATGCTGAGGTCGAGCGACGGCTGCTGCGCGTCGATTTGCAGCGGAGAATGGATACTGCCAAACATCAGACAAGCGCATTGCACGACAGAGTCAAGCAGAGTATGCGCCGCAATATCGAGCGTTACGGTGCGCAGTTAGACCGTCAAATCGGCGTTTTAGAGGCCATGAACCCCCTCTCCGTCCTGCGAAGAGGATATAGCGTGGTCTATGATGAAGTAACAGATGAGATTATTTCCAGCACGGCACAGCTTTCCCCGGGTCAGCGGATTCGCATCCGCGTGGCAGATGGGACGGTGTCTGCAAACGTCAATGACGATGGAGGTACTTACGCGCGTGGAGAGCAAACCAGACTTGACATTTGAGGAAGCCATGAAGAGGCTGGAAGACATCGTCCGCCAGTTGGAATCGGGCGCATTGCCCCTGGCCGAGAGCTTGGAGCGGTATCAGGAGTCGATGCACCTGGTCAAATTTTGCCGTGAGCAGTTAGATAAAGCTGAGTTTAAACTGGAGCAACTTTCGATGGATGGTGATGAAGCGCCTTCCGAGCCGACTGAAGAAACTTCCATAGAATGAGGACCGGTGAAGACGAAATGTCCTACTTAGAGATGTGTAAATCTGACCTCAATGAATACTTGAAATCGGCCTTGGTCACAGACGGGCGAGCGAAAACGCTGTATGAGGCGATGAACTACAGTCTGTTGAACGACGGCAAGCGACTGCGTCCTGCGCTGTGTATGGCGACTGCGGAGACGTTTGGCGTCAGTCGCGAAGCGGTGCTGCCGGCAGCGGCTGCGTTAGAAATGATTCATAGTTATTCTTTGATTCACGATGATTTGCCGTGCATGGACGACGACGATTTGCGCAGGGGGCAACCGACGAATCACAAGGTGTTTGGCGAAGCCATGGCGTTGCTCGCAGGGGATGGTCTGTTGACGGAGGCGTTTGTGCAGCTGTCGAGACCGCTATCAGGTGTCAGCCCAGAGCGGCAAGTGTCGATGTTGCACACACTAGCCCTGCGTGCGGGCGCATCCGGGATGGTCGGAGGACAAGCAGTGGACGTCGAATTGACCGGGCAGGATGGTACACTCGACGATGTTGCGTTTATCCACCTACACAAAACCGCGCGGTTGATTCAGGCGTCTATTGAAATTGGTGCATTATTTCCGGAACTGCCGGATGAACACGTCCGTGCCTTGTCGGTGTACGGGGAGTCCTTGGGGCTTGCGTTTCAGATGATCGATGACGTGCTGGACGTCGTCGGCTCGCAGGACGAATTGGGGAAAACGCCCGGTAAGGACGTGGCGGCCGCAAAGTTGACGTATCCGAGATTCATTGGCGTCGAAGAGACGAGAAAGTTGGCTGCGCAAGTGATTGAGCGCGGCGAACAAGCGCTTTTGCGCGTGGGTATCGTATCGAGTATCCTTCAGGAACTCCAATCGGTGGTGCTGGAGCGAACGCATTGAGGTTTCGAGCGCGATCGACCTTTGTTATGTAAACTGCGGAACGGCTGCCAATAATGTATTCTGCGAGTGTGTGTCGAATATGATATAATGAGGACAGTTGAGATACTTATGATTGGGTGGCGCAGTATTCTAGTCAGCCGTCCGTGCCTGAAGGCGGGGCTAAAAATCCGTCAAAGGGCACATCGATGAAGTTCCTGGTGTTGGCTTGGGGCGCCCAGCCCTGGGCTTATGCTGGGAGTTAAGAAAGTTGGGTAGTCCGCAATGGCATGTGGAACCTAACCCAGCTTTCGCGGAGGCCCAAGTGCGTAGCTCGCAGTCCACAATTTTGTGGAAGGGTTATGGCTTGGGGTATGAACCTGCATGTGGAGGCAATCTGTGTGCAGTGTAGCCTGCCTTGAGTGGTGCTGAAGGATCCTAGGTATTCAGGCAAGTTGCCGCGGCCACGGCAACTTCGCCGGTGCTGGGTGAAATCCGTACTGCAAAAGAGGCTAGGGTGCGGTAACGGCTGCCGCGGAAAACGCCTAGACTGTTCACTACAACGTGAGACATCTTGAGGATTATAGTGTGGACTAAGTGGTAATCTAGTCCGGCAGTCGGCGACGCTGTCGAGTTGTGCTTAAAGGGAAACCGCCGAAACGGCGACGTTTGGGTGCGCGACTGGGAAAACCTACTGGACCTAAGCCACAGCGTTTACTCAAGATGTTGCCACCCACTCTCACTACTACATATGGAGAAATGATGAAGAAATCTTCGAAGTCGAAATCAAATTATAAATTTATTGTGTTTATCGCCGCACTGACTTTACCTATCAGTGCGGTTTTCGATACATCCACCATTTTTCTCAATTCGACGACATGGTATATCGGTGCGATAATCGTCATTGGTATTGTCTTTATCGGCGCGTTGTTCGACATGATTGGCATGGCGGCTGCGGCCGCTCGTGAGACCCCTTTCCACGCGATGGCATCCAAGCGCGTGTACGGCGCGCGAAGGGCCATCAGTATCGTTCGAAATGCCGAAAAGGTCTCTAGTATCTGCAGTGATGTCATTGGAGATATTGCCGGGGTACTCAGTGGTGCGGGTGCGCTGGCTGTGAGTGTGCAATTGTTGCAGTCCATTCATGCGTCCGGTTGGAAGGATGAAGCAGTGAAAATCGCCATTACGGCTGTGATTACGTCGCTGACTGTCGGCGGGAAGGCGATTGGGAAGACCGTGGCGATTCATTCTCCTACGCCCATTATATTGATGGCAGCCCGAATTTGGGAAACCGTGTCCTTTGTGGACCGCCGTGCACAGCGGCGAAAAAAGTGAGGCGAACATCAGATGAATTTACTGGATGAAATTAATCAACCTGAGCAGTTAAAGCATTTGACGACTTCCCAACTCGTGCGGCTGGCAGAAGAAGTGCGGGCATTTCTCGTCGAGTCGGTATCGAAGACGGGCGGCCATTTTGGCGCAAACCTTGGGGTTGTCGAACTGACTTTGGCGTTACATCGCGTATTTGACAGCCCGACCGATAAAATTGTGTGGGATGTTGGACATCAGGCCTATGTACATAAATTATTGACGGGTCGACGCCTTGGTTTTGCTTCCTTGCGGCAGTTCGGTGGTATGTCTGGATTCCCGCGGCGAGATGAGAGCGAACACGACCAGTTTGGCGTGGGTCACGCCAGCACGTCGATATCCGCCGCGCTGGGGATGGCGGTTGCGCGCGACTTGCAAAAGCAAAACCATCATGTCATCGCCGTGATTGGGGATGGCGCGTTGACCGGTGGCATGGCCATGGAGGCACTGAATCACGCAGGCCACCTTGGCACAAATTTGTTGGTGGTGCTCAACGATAACGAGATGTCCATCTCGGAAAACGTCGGGGCACTGTCCAAATACCTGACGAAGTTGCGTTCAGATCCGGCGTATGCCAGGGCGAAAGCCGATTTGGAACAAATTCTTCGCCGACTTCCGGCGATTGGCAACCGATTGACCAATACCCTGGAACGCTTGAAGGACAGCATGCGGAATCTGATTGTGCCAGGACAGTTTTTTGAGGCGTTTGGCTTTCGCTACTTAGGACCTGTTGATGGGCACGATTTACCGACGATGATTCGCACGCTGGAAGATGCGAAGCGCCTAAAAGGCCCCGTCCTGTTGCACGTCATTACGCAGAAGGGCAAGGGCTACGCGTCCGCAGAACAGGCGCGCGACAAATGGCATGCTTGGCCGACGCCGAAGGGGGACAAGTCGGTCAAATCCTATAGCCAGGTGTTTGCCGATACGCTGTGCGAACTCGCGGCGAAAGATCCGCGCATTGTCGCCGTGTCGGCGGCCATGTTGCCAGGGACCGGCCTCACGTCGTTCCAGTCGGCATTTCCCGATAGGTGTTTTGATGTCGGTATCGCAGAACAGCACGCGACGACATTTTGTGCGGGACTCGCGACACAAGGCATGCGACCAGTGTTTGCCGTGTACTCCACCTTCCTGCAGCGCGCGTATGATCAGCTGATTCACGATGTCGCGATTCAAAATTTGCCGGTGGTGTTCGCTGTCGATCGCGCCGGACTCGTCGGTGCAGACGGCGAAACGCACCAGGGTGCGTTCGACATTTCGTATATCCGCACGCTGCCCAATGTCACCATCATGATGCCGAAGGACGCCATTGAATTGCGGCAGATGATTCACACGGCGTTCACCATCGATGGGCCGTGTGTGGTTCGCTATCCACGCGCGGATACACCGCCGTTTGATGTCACGGACTCCGTGATGCCACTGCCCATCGGCCGGGCGGAGGTCGTACGGGACGGATCGGATGTGGCGATATTCGCTCTAGGCCCGATGGTGAGCGTCGCGCAACAAGCCGCGGAGCAACTCAGCGATGCGCACGGCGTCGCTGCGAAAGTCATCAATTTGCGCTTTGTGAAACCCTTGGATGAGGCACTCGTGCTCGAGTGTGGTCGGCAGATGCCGATTGTCAGCGTCGAGGAGGCGTCGGTGCCAGGGGGTGTCGGGTCTGCCATCTTGGAAGTGTTGGCTCAACACGAAGTCCTGACGCCAGTGCACTGCCTTGGACTGCCTGATGCGTTTATACCGCATGGCAGTCGCAAAGAATTGCTGGAGTCGATTGGCCTGACCGTCGACGGGGTGGTCGCCGCTTGCCTTCAGGTTGTACCGGCGAAGAAGACGGACGTACAAGCGACGGAGGAGAAATAATGGCCCAAACGCGTTTAGATGTGTTGCTCCACAGCCGTGGAATATATTCGAGTCGGGAGGCGGCGAGGCGGGCGATTATGGCCGGTCTCGTCAAAGTGGGCGGCGTGCGCGCGGACAAGCCTGGGACAAAAGTGAAAGAGGACGTCATTATCGACGTCGATAAGCCCCTGCATCAGTTTGTCTCCCGCGGTGGGATGAAATTGCAGCAAGCGTTAGATCGCTTCGCCGTAGACGTCTCGGGCTGTGTGGCGATTGACGTCGGGGCCTCCACTGGTGGCTTTACCGACTGCCTGCTGCAGCATGGCGCGTCCCTGGTCTATGCCGTAGACGTCGGGTATGGACAACTTGCGTGGACCCTGCGGAACGACCCGCGCGTCGTGGTGATGGAGCGGACGAACTTCCGCCATGTGGATGAGACGTTGTTTGATCCAAAACCGCAGATTGCGGTGATGGATGTGTCCTTCATTTCGACGAAGTTATTGTTCCCGAAGCTCGCGTCGATTTCAACGCCGCAGGCCGATGTGCTCAGCCTCGTAAAGCCGCAATTTGAAGCGGGGCGCGGCGCGGTTGGTAAGGGCGGGATTGTGCGTGATCCGAAGGTTCATTTGCAGGTACTTCTGGACATGCTGGATCATGTCACGTCCATCGGTTGGTCCTGCCACGGGCTTACGTACTCCCCAATTTCCGGCGGGGACGGGAATATCGAGTTTTTGGCTTGGTGGAAGATGGATCACAGAGCGTCGGCGACAGATTGGCGCGCAGTGGCGAAATCTGTGGTCATTGATGCATGGCAGGCACTTCAAGGGGAACAAGTGGAGGATCAACTCGCTCCTCTCACCTGAGGGACAATCATGTGACAAGACAGGACGACGAATCCGTGATTGCGGCAGTAGGACTGTTTGGCGCATTTTGGTGCATGTGGTGTGTTGCGAAATCCCTTGTCGGGGCGTGGCCGCGAAAGCAGAAGGAAGCTTCCTTGGATGGGCTTTTGCAGCGCGGCCTGCAGTGGCTCACGGACAACGGTTACGACGTGTTGAAGGCGGAAAAGACTGCAAAGTATACAGGTTACATCGACGAATGTTCAATTGGTTATAAAGAGGCTGCCGACTTTATTGCGCGAAAGAATGGCCGTGAGTACGCTGTGATTGTCGGGTTGGAGGACCTCTCACACGACGAGATTTGTCGGCGTTATTTTCCGCTGTTTGCGATTCTCGACGTGCAGGAATTGATTTTTCTCAATCTGCGCGACGAGTCCGTACATTATGTCGACTTTCAGCTTCACCGGCCCAAGCGTTATTATGTTCGGCATTTGGTGTATCGAGGTCTTTGGTTCTCGGGCGGCATCCTGTTTGCTTTTGCTTTGCTGCATCGCACGTGATGGGAGGGGAAAGCCGTGCGGAAAATCGCACTTTTGTACAACCCAAGCAAGGAGCAAGCATGTTCCATCCGGGACGAGTTGAATCGTCTGTTGACAGACGGCGGCATTGCTGTGACACACATCGCAGTCGATCACGCCACGGACATCCTAGCGGTCGACCCGGACATACGCTTTGTCGAATTGGCGATGGTCCTTGGCGGCGATGGCACGCTGCTGGGTATTGCGCGTCAGCTTGCACCGTATCACATTCCTCTACTTGGTATCAATATCGGACATTTAGGTTTTTTGACAGAGTCAGAACCATCGCAGTTGCAGCCGGCCGTCGCGCGGATTCTGCAAAATGAGTACAATCTCGAGCACCGCATGATGCTCGAGGCCGAGGTTATTCGAAATGGGCAATCCCTCGCAAAGTTTTCCGCGTTGAACGAGGTCGGGACAGGTAAAGGGTCGTTTGCCCGGATGGTCACTGTAGATGTCCATGTGGACGACGTGTATGTCGATACATATCGCGGAGATGGCGTCATTATTTCCACGCCGACGGGCTCTACCGCGTACTCACTGTCTTGTGGGGGGCCGATCGTCAGCCCGAATTTGCAAGTCATGGTGATTACACCCGTTTGTCCGCACACGCTGTTTTCGCGGCCTTGTGTGATTGATGCAAATCAAACGGTGCGGTTGACAGTACGAGCGAGTCATTCGGATTTAGGGATGACGGTGGACGGACAAGACGGCCTTCACTTGCTGAGTGGCGATGAGATTATCGTGAAGCGTGCGCCATACGAGACGACGTTGGTGCGCTGGCCGGATCGCGAGTTTTTCGGGGTTCTGCGCAGCAAATTACATAATGGCAACGGCGACGGGCCAAGCCCGACGTAAATGACCGTCGCGAGCGGGGTGATTCGATGCTGACCGAATTGTACGTGGAAAATTTTGTGCTGATTGATTCGTTGCGCTTACAGTTTGGGCGTGGCTTGCACGTGTTTACCGGCGAAACTGGCGCGGGTAAGTCACTGCTGCTGGATGCCACGCGACTCGTGTTAGGCGGGCGGGCGTCGGCGTCGGCCGTTCAGCGCGGAGCAGACAACGCGTACGTCGAAGCGGTGTTTGAAGTGCCAGCCAAGACACTCGCGGCCAATTTGTTGGCAAACTGGGGAATCGAGACGGAGGATGGAACCGTCATCCTCTCGCGTACGCTTTATGCGAACGGTCGCACCACGTGCCGCGTCAATGGGCGGACTGTGACTGTGCAGATGTTGAAGTCACTCGGAGACGCGTTGGTTGAAATGCAGGGTCAACATGAATCACAGACGATGCTGACGACGCGCTATCAGCGTACGTTGGTGGATTTATACGGCAAACATGAGGACCTGGTAGACGCGGTGGCACAGGCGTACCGCCAGGTTCGTGGCGCTCGCGAACAGCTTGCGAAGGCGCAGGTCAGTGAGCGGGAGCGGGCGCAGCAAATGGACATTTTACAGTTTCAAATCGCGGAAATTGAAGCGGCTGGCGTCGAGCCAGGCGAGGAAGAAGCACTGCGCGCTGAGCGACAACGCCTGCTTGCATTTGCCAAACTGCAGACGCACATTGATGCGCTGTTGTCGGCGCTTGAAGATCCGCGTGTGGGGGCGATTGCTCAGCTTGCCGCGGCGTATGAGGAATCCGCTGTACTCTCTACAAAGGTTAGCGAATTAACTGGGATTGATGAAATGATCGCATCTGCGCGCGCCAACGTCGAAGAAGCTGCGTTTACGACGAATAAATTTGCGTCGCGTTTACAAGTCGATCCGAATCGCCTGCAAGAGATTGAAGATCGATTGGCCAATATTCGCGCGTTGACGCGCAAGTATGGGCCAACTTTGGATGAGGTCTTTGCGCACTTGGCCACCAGTAAAGAGGCGCTGCAGGAACTTGTGAAACACGAAGAGACGATTGCGGCTTACGAAGACGAGGTCCGGGTGGCAGAGAACCGTTACTTGGAGTTGGCAGGGCGCCTCACGACGGCCCGGGAGCGCGCTGCAAAGCGTCTACAGGCAGAAGTGCAGGCCCGTTTGCACGAGTTGCACATGGTCGATGCTCAATTTGTCGTGTCGGTCGAGCGGCGCCCGGAAGAGTGGTCGGAAGACGGCCAGGACGTTGTCGACTTTTTGTTTAGTGGAAACCCTGGTGAGACGCTGGCGCCACTCCAAAAAGTTGCATCGGGCGGTGAATTATCGCGCACACTACTGGCGTTGAAGTTGGTGGTGGCAGATATTGATGAGGTGGAAACGCTCATCTTTGATGAAATCGATGCGGGTGTCAGCGGCGATGCGGCGCTCCGGGTTGCTCAAATGCTCCGAACACTTGGCAGAGATCGCCAAGTGCTCTGCGTGACGCACTCCGCACAGGTGGCAGCTGCCGGACATGCGCATTTTCAAATTGTCAAGGAGACGCTGGCGGGACGGGCGAAGACGACTGTCGCCAAACTGGGAAGTACCGCTCGCAAAGAGGAGATTGGGCGGCTGCTTGGGGCTGGCGTATCCGATGACACAGCGCTTCGGCATGCGCAAGCGCTGTTGGAAAGCTTCCGAAAGGACACCATGGCCCACACGTAGGTGGGAGCTTTTTTGCATTATAAGACGGCTCCCTACGGGTACCTTAGGACTACGTTCTGAGGTTGCGTCAAGGGGGGAAGGCAACATGGCTGGTCGCCTGCGCACGATTCGGTTTATTGGACTACTTGCGATTGCTGTTACATGTTTTACACCCGCTGTTCAGAAAATGGCTTCCACGCCGACGGAAGTCAACATGGTCTCGGGCGACACTGTCGCTGTTCCGACGGATGGCACGCATACGTCGAATTCATCGTCGACCCATTTCTCCACTCAGACGGCATCCTCTACGTTGACCGTCACGTCCACGAGTCCTGGAGATACGGATATCTTCAGCAAGCATTTTGGCATGATCCCATGGAAGACACACGTTCACGCGGAGCCCGCAGCGCGCGTCATTGTAGGCGGGCAGGCAGTGGGCATTCGCATTCAAAGTCAAGGTCCGGTCGTCGTTGGCTTTCGCCGGCTGACGGACGGATCATCACCTTGTGCCAGCGCCCACATGCAGGTGGGGGATCGCATTGTCTCCATCAACCATCAGCATATTGAGACAGCGGCAGACTTGCAACAAGCACTTCGAAAACAGGCACAAGCGGTTCATTTGACAGTCGTTCGCGGAAATAGTGTCAAAGAAATTCAGGTGTCCTTTAAGGACCCTGGTGTTCACCAGCTTGGTCTGTACGTCAGAGATCGGACGATAGGCGTTGGCACGTTGACGTTTTACGATCCGCTACACCACACGTTCGGCGCTCTCGGTCACATGATTACAGACGCCGATACAGGCAAACCTGTCGTCGGGCGCGGAGGATTGTACCAGGCGGCGATTACGGGATTGCAGCCAGGTGCGGCGGGGTCGCCAGGGGAAAAACGAGGTACGTTCTCTTCCGCGAGTACACCGCTCGGACACATTGACGTAAATACACCATACGGCGTATTTGGGTCAATGTTGCAGCCGCCGGCACGCACATCGGTTCCCGGTGTCATCGATGTCGCTTTACCCGAGCAGGTACATGTTGGACCGGCCAAACTGTACACCGTGGTGCACGGCCAACAAGTCGAGGCGTTTGACGTGCAAATTGACAATGTCGCGCGTCAGGCGTCACCCGCTACGAAAAGCATGATTGTCCGCGTCACAGACCCTCGCCTCCTCAACGAGACAGGCGGTATTATTCAGGGCATGAGTGGTAGTCCGCTCGTTCAGGATAACCGTTTGATTGGCGCGGTCACGCACGTATTCGTTTCGGACCCAACGCGCGGATACGCGGTGTATGCGATGTGGATGCTGAAACAGACCGAGCATTTGACAGATAACTCCTCATCTTCTTCCGTCACTTTTATCCATCGTCGAAATTACGCGGTATGAAAATGATGTGTGTGTATAAACTGGTATTTGTGACGACGAAGAGTCATCGCCGAGATGGCTCTTTGTCGAATTATGTTGAATCAGACGGGATACTCGCGAAAAGTATTACATAGATTTGGCAGGAGTGGCGCGCCAATCGTCGAATCCTATAGACTGTTAGATGTACGTCAGGGAGGGAGTCTGTCTGTGTCGTTAATGAAGGTGTTACTCGCGGACGATAATCATGAATTTGCTGACTTGCTTGGTGAATTCATTTCATCACAGCCAGATATGGAGCTGTGTGGAATCGCGTATAATGGAAATGATGTACTCAATTTGGTTCGAGATACTCAGCCAGACGTCCTTGTACTCGATATCATCATGCCAGTCCTCGACGGCATTGGCGCGCTTGAACGCTTAGGCGACGCCGGTGGCAAAATGCCGAAGGTGATTATGTTGACGGCGTTCGGTCAAGAGACCGTCACGCGACGAGCGGTTGAACTCGGTGTCTCATATTTTATCCTAAAGCCATTTGATATGCCGCTTCTGGCCGACAGAATTCGGCAAGTGGCGCAAGGCCATGCCGCACCTGTCGCAGCTACGCAGCAACAGTATAACCCCGTTTATTCGGCCTCATCCAACAACAGTACTCAGACGCCGCCGCGGCGTTCGGTGGATGCCCAAATAACGCAAATTATCCACGAAATTGGGGTTCCGGCGCATATTAAGGGGTATCATTACCTTCGCGAGGCGATTGGCATTGTTTATGATGATGTAGAAATTCTCGGATCCATCACGAAGATTCTTTACCCACGCATCGCGGATAGGTATAAAACTACGCCGTCACGAGTCGAGCGCGCCATTCGCCATTCGATTGAGGTCGCGTGGGGCCGTGGGAACATGGATGCCATTCGCAAGGTGTTTGGGTATACCGTGAGTGCGTCCAAGACAAAGCCGACGAATTCAGAATTTATTGCGATGATTGCGGATAAACTTCGGATGGAGCATCGCGTTAGCTCCTAATCTCGACCGCGTGCGTGACGTCTTTTCAGCCATCGCAGATAACCGCGGATACATTGGGACGCGAGACGATTCCTCGTGTCGAATACCTAAAAAACCTCCCAATGTGCGGGAGGTTTTTTAGGTTACTGAGCATCGGCCTTCGCCAACAATCAGGGTCGCATCGCAGGTGTTAGACATAGATATCCGATACGCGGCATACCTATTCTTTGTTGGCGCCTTCACACCATTTATCGGCCCACGATTGAATGGCAGCTAAAGCAGGCGTTAGGTCTTCGCCTTTGTCCGTGAGTTTGTACTCGATACGAACCGGCGTCTCGGGATATACCGTGCGCAGCACAATACACTTTTCCTCGAGTTCCTTGAGGCGCTCGGTCAGCATTCGCGCGCTCATACCTGGTATGATTTCCTGTATTTCAGAAAAGCGTTTTGCTCCGTCCATCAGCGCGCGAATAATCAGACCCGTCCATCGCCGCCCCAGCAAACTAAATGCTTCTTCGAATTTCGGACACATCGTTTGTAACTGCATTTCGACTCATCTCCATGTGTTTATTTTAGCATGACCTCTTGACAGATGTAACTCATACATTGCAACTGTATAATGCGATACTTCGCGTGCTGCCTCGGGCGGAGAATACTTTGCAGTTTCGCGCGAGAAACGTGCTGTTTTTCGTCGCCTGTTTCGGGCAAAATAGATGGCGAATCGTTTTACAAATGGGGTGTCCGCATGAATGATTTGGATTGGGATGCTGTAGGGCGTTCCGACGTGTTTGCTGAAGAGGTGACGGATGAGTCCGGAAAAGCTGTTGCCTTAGCGGGAATTGATATTGATTTGCTGAAATTTGAACGGGATGATGACGGGGAATTGGTGATCACGGATGGAGAAGTCGGTCTCGACGACATGCGGACAGTGGTCACGGTTCGGGCGTGGCTCGACGAACAGCAGGAGTTGGACGTGGAGATACTCTATCACGAAGACGATGCAGAGTGGTTGGATAACAATGAAGATATCCAAGGTGAGATTCAAGGGGCCATTCAAGACCTGACACAGTATTTTCTCGGCGAAGCGACCTAACACGCGCGCTTTGAGGTGTGCGATGGGATGCGAGCAGACCCATGGAGGTTGTTGATGGGTCTGCTCGCAAGTCTTTGCAATTGCATTAGGATTGCAACGCGTTTACTGAACGTTCCCGCTTCGTGCCTTCGCGATGCCGTTTGTTTCTGCGTCGGGACACAATACAGCCTATTATCAGGACGATAGAGATTCCACACCAAATCCAAATGGTGTCGTCGAAGTAGATGATTGCGACGCATGCTGACCAAAGCGCGGAGACGGCGAACATGGCAAGCGCCACCCATCGGTTCCAAAATACGAGTCCCGCGCCGAGTAGGGCAGTGAGCGCCACAATCAGCTCCGCCACGCCGGTGGCGGCTAGCTGTGGAATGTCGTCTACGGCGCCGGCGCGCGCTATCCATAGGCCACTGATGACAAGATACGCCCCGCATAGTGCGGCGATCATACAAATCGCTGTCCTCATTGAATGACACATCCTTCTTGATTCGAGGTTATCAGCCGTGTGTTTTTCGACAATTTCGTGGAACGCACTTTGATGTAAAACTATGAATCTTGCGCGCTGTTTATGTCCAATTTCGTAGACTTCACAAAATCGGTACCCGTGGTGTACCGAAACGGCTTCGTCTGTGAGAACCTGGTTGATATAATGGGGCTACAGGGCAATTTAATACAGGAAAGAAGGTCCTTTATCATGGGTGCACCACACACGCTCGATGGTTGGTATGTGTATCACGAATTTCGGTCAATTCGTTGGGATAAATGGAAAGCGCTGAGCGCTGCGCAAAAGCAAGTTATCTTGCGGGAATGGAGCCATTTCGCGGATGAACAGCGCAAAGTTCAAGCTGAGCGCCAAGGAAGCTATGGCCAATTTGTGATTGCTGGCGGCAAGGCGGACTTACTGATTATCCATATGCGTCCGACAATCGAAGCGTTGAGCGACCTCAAGGCTCAGATGGCGCGCACGCGCTTGTTTGATATGAGCGAATCTACATATTCCTACATCTCGGTGGTAGAGTTGGGCGGCTACAACGCGAGACCGGGCGTCGACATCGAGCAAGATGAAGCGTTACAGGCTCGGTTAAAGCCGGAAATGCCAACGCATTCACACGTCTGCTTCTACCCGATGAACAAACGCCGCCTCGGCGCTGACAATTGGTTTATGCTGAGCGAAGAGGAGCGGCGGGAATTTATGAAGGCGCACGGTATGATTGGGCGCCAGTACGCGGGCATTGTCAAACAGATAATCAGTGGATCCGTTGGTTTGGACGATTGGGAGTGGGGTGTCACGCTGTTTGCAAACGACCCACTTCAGTTTAAGAAACTGGTGTACGAGATGCGTTTTGATGAGTCCAGTGCGCGATTCGCGGAGTTTGGTCCCTTTTACGTCGGCCATCAAGTCGACGATGCTGCACTTGGCGCGTGGCTGACTGGTACGCGGGCGGATCCCTAACGATTCGCCTGCTTTTTGTGCAACAACCCTCAAGCTAGTGCGAAGCATTTGAATACTTAGCGCTTCTCGTGCAATTCGTGGTAACGTAGAGAGTGAATTGAAATGACTACGATGCTTGAGGGAGCGAGGTACTTTGGGACTGAGCGTATTGTCAATCGATGAAATGGTGGCTTCGGTGGAACAGGACGTCATTGCGTGGCGACGGCATTTGCACGAGCACCCCGAGGTATCGTTCCAGGAGGTCGCGACGGCGCAGTTCGTATATGACTTGTTGTCCACATTTCCAAACCTGACATTGACCAGACCTACGAAGACGAGTGTCATAGCGCGTTTGGTGGGCGCTCGCCCGGGAAAGGTGCTGGCTTTGCGCGCAGATATGGATGCGCTGCCGATAGAAGAGGAGAACGACGTACCGTATCGTTCTAAAAATCCGGGAGCCATGCATGCCTGCGGTCACGATGGACATACCGCAATGCTACTGGGTGCGGCAAAAATCCTCGCTCAACACCAGGCCGACATCGCCGGAGAAATTGTGTTTGTCTTTCAACATGCGGAAGAACTGTTGCCGGGCGGTGCGGCAGAGTTGGTTGAAAAAGGCGTACTGCGTGGCGTCGATGCGGTTGTCGGTCAACACCTTTGGCAACCCGTGCCGTCACAGACCATTGGGCTGCGCGCGGGTGCGGTGATGGCGGCTCCAGACACATTTTACATCACCATCATCGGCAAAGGTGGACACGCGGCGCAGCCTCATCTCAATGTGGATCCCATTGCGATTGGCGCGCAAGTCGTGACCAATTTGCAGCATGTGGCATCGCGTTTGACGGATCCGCTTGAACCCTTTGTCCTCAGTGTCACGAAGTTTGTGGGGGGCACGGCAGATAACGTCATTCCCGGATCAGTGGAGATGTGTGGTACGGTTCGCACATTTAAAGACGAACTGCGAGATGAAGCGGCTGTGTGGATGGAGCGTATCATACGCGGCGTCACAGAGGCACACGGCGCGTCTTATCAATTTGTTTATGAAAAAGGGTATCGGCCAGTCGTCAATGATGAGCAGGTGACGGCATTTGTTCGCGAGGTACTGCAAGAAGCGTTTGGCGAAGATGTCGTCACGCCGACGGCACCGACCATGGGTGGAGAAGATTTTTCGGCGTACCAGACGGTTGCGCCAGGCACATTTTTCTTTACGGGGATTCAAAACGAGGAAAAGGGCATTGTCTATCCACACCATCATCCGCGGTTTGACATCGACGAGGACGCCTTGCGCGTGGGTGTCAAAGCGTTCGTGGCCATTGCGCTAAGGTTCGGCGATAGAGATTGATTGGCGTAGTAGTCTTTGTACATCTGATAACGGCTCGGTTGGCTGGATAAGCCACCTGCCGTTCTTTTTTTGTCCACAGGTTTATTCAACTGAAAAAAACACGACAGTACGACAATCGGTCGCGAGATGTTACGGGCGTTTGCCCCATTCCCGCTATGCTTGCACCACATAAGCTACACCAGATTCCTGCGAGGGGGTGTAGAGATGTACGGAGCATTTGGTGGGTACACCCGTTGGGCCGTTGTATTCCTCATTATCTTCGTGCTGTTTATCCTGTTGGTTCCTTATGCAGCACCGACCACAGCTTGCTAATGACAAGCACGGTGGAATTGCTTTGGAGTGCGGGGACGCACTCCAAAGCCTATCCTTGCTGAATCAATATGCCTTCTCGTTGGATATCGTACAGTCGTTCACCGTGTATCGTCAGCCATTTTCGGTGTTGGTCGTAGTTTGGCATCATCGCGCGGACGAGGGCCCAAAACCGCGGACCGTGGTTCATTTCCGTCAGGTGTGCCAGTTCGTGGACGATGACGTACGATTGAACCTCTTTTGGCGCTTGGATGAGGCGCCAGTTCAAATTGATATTCCCCTTGCTCGAACAGCTCCCCCATCGACGTTTTTGCTCTTTAATGACAATTTGGTTGGGACGGCAGTGAAATTTTGTCGCCAAATCCTGCGCGAGCGCGCGCAGGTGCGTTTTTGCAAGTAAGCGCAACCAAGTGTACAGGGCATCGTGGAGTTGCCCCTCCTGCAAAGCATCTGGCACGAGAATTTGCCGGCTGGAAACCGCCAATTCGATGTTCTGGGTGTTTGCGTGATGCGCTGTTAGGATCCAATTTTGCCCATGCAGCCAGATGGTATCGCCTGCTTGAACGGGGCGCAGGATTCGTTTGGTTGCCGTGTTGAGCATGTCGAGAATCCAGCTCTGGTGTCGGTCAATGACTTGTTCAATTACGCGCTGAGAGATGTGTTTGGGTGCGCTCACCTGTAAAATGCCGTCAACCACGCGTAGAATGACACGCACTTGACGAGCGCGCGCAGGCGTGCGGTGGTAGTGAATGACGGTTCCGTTAGAGAGGGTGATATATGTCAATCCATTTGCCTTCTTCCTCATGTCTTGCGCGACATCCCGATACACTCGTGCGTATTCGCCAAACTTGTCGGTGTCTGAGGCATAACTGTGTAGGTGTGGCACAGACTACATGTCAGAAGCCATCAGAAACGGAGTGTACGCCATGAAGGTCCGTACCTTATGTGCTGTAGCCATCACCAGTGCGCTGCTCGTGGGATGCGGGCACACGGGGAATGACAGCGCCAACCGACAAGCCGCTATTGCCAGCCAGGAGCTGCCGTCCTCGATTGCGGACAAGCCCGCACAGTTGCAGCTTCCCCACTGGCAGAACCGAGTCAATCCACATTTTGACGTGCGAAATAAAAACGGGCAAGTCATTTTTTATTCAGACGACAAATTGTGGAATGGGCACATCATGAATTTGTATTACGTTCCCCGCGACAACGTGGTCGTTGACAACGGGGAATACAGTTTGCGTTCGACTGCGCCGTTGCAGCGCATCGCCACCACGCACATGGAAAAGGATCAGACATGGTCTGTTGCGTGGAATATCAAAGGACATGAACTGCCAAAGGTGTTCTACGTGTTAGCGAGGACCGATGTCAACCAGACGACGATTGAGAAGGTGACGTGGCACCAGCACGCGCTGCGTATCTCCGGCGGAGATAGTCCTGTTCAATAACGCTTGTTTAATAACGTTTGCGTTTTAGGATTCGGTCAATCTATCTATCTTGTCGGCATGTCCACAGTACAGCGACTGCGACAGAACCCCCAGGCGATTGTCTGGGGGTTACCTCTAGCTAAATTAGTTTCGTGGCGGAAATTTGGCCCACACGATGTCGAACAGCATGCCGCCGATGAACGCCATGAGAATGGAAATGACGGTCCGGTATACGGTGAACCGCATGCCCAAAAACGGCAATTCGGCGGGAAGTCGGGTGACGGACACCAATTGCCACGACGTCATGAATGCGAAGACCGCGCCTGGCGTCGCGTTTGCGGCAAGTAGGCCGGCGGCCAATGGGTACATGGCCCAGCGCGATCCTGTCCCGAAAGCCCCCAGTACCGCAGCGATGAAGATGCCCAAGATCCCCGATTCGGCGCCGAATAGGCGGGCGACGAGGGCGGGATCGACCAGTTCAGAAATCAGGCCGGCGGTGAACATGGAAACGACAATCCAAGGCGTGGATTGCAACAGCATTTCCAGCGACGATTCCAGCCCGTCGGCGGCGACACCCGGCCGTATGAGTGCCAGCGCCAGATAGGCGATGAGTGTTGCGCCACCGAGATATATCAACGTTTTCTCCATGTGCACCCCTCGCCGTTCGCCTTTTAGGAGAGTGTGTTGCGCAGTGCGCTCACGACCGACGACCACGTTTCTTTGTCGGACCAGTCAAGCGACCAGACGGCGACACCCGCAAGCCCGTTTTCGTTCACCAGTGACAGGTCGTCCGTATAGGTCTTGGCCGTGGGGTACCACATTTCCATGTACCCATCGGCCTGTGGCTGGCGCGTGTACATCAAATCTAGTTGATGATTAAATGAACCAGCCCCTGCGTGATAGTCGTCCAGCGCGCTCTTGATACTGTCGTCGCTCACGCCAACGGCTTTATCGGCCACGTGTCCATCTTTGTAGACGTGCCACAGACGCGTATAAAATGGCATACCGAGCACCAGCTTGTCTGTGGGGACGCCTGTGTCCAATAAATCGTTGACCGATTGTGTGACCCATGGCAGGTCGGCGACGGGACCTGGATCACTGTCCCCGTCCCAGTGTTCGTCATATGCCATCAGGACCATCTCGTCGACGTCGTCAGACAGCCCAGCGTGGAAAAACGCAGCGCTGTCGTTAAACGGTTCGATGTCTGGCGCAACGTCCACCGACAAATTGATGCCTTCGGGCGATAGCGTGTCGTGCAATTGCTTCATGAACGCGGTAAAAGCGTCTCGGTCGGCCGCCGCGACGTTCTCAAAATCGACGTTGATGCCATCTAAATGATAGAGTTTCGCCTGGTAATTGAGTTCGTCGATGAGATTGTTGCGGGCTTTCGGGTTTGACAGCACAGCGTGCGTCAGACTGGCACTATAGTTGTTGTCGACGAGGACCCAGACTTTGATGTGATGCTCGTGCGCATATTTCACGACATCTGGCAGCACTTGGCCTGAGATGTTCCCCGATGCGTCACTCAATCTGAACCATTGTGGCGATGCGACATTGATTCCCGGGTTGTCTTTGAGCATCTGGATGCACGCGGAGGTCGACGTCGATGCGAGCCAACCCATGGCGATTTTATTGGTCGAAGCTGCCCACGTCGTGATGGATTGAATTAAGGCGGACTGACCACCTGTACTCGCAGCTGCCTGCGTCTGTGTTTCCGGTAGTTCAGCCGTCAACATCGTCAAAGGGTCCGTAAAAGGCAAGTGTAGGGTACTGCTGACTGCACGCAGAATGGTCGGATTGGCATTCGTTTCGTCTTTCACGTAGTCGGTGGTGCCAATGAGTTGACTGAGTTCTACGTCGGCCAGTTTTGCGGCCTCCAGCGTGGAGACGCGGCGGAGATCCGGTTGGCCGAACATACAGAGCACAGCGCCGAAGCAACCGGCGGCGAGGATCATCAGCGCGACGGTTGCTGCGACGAATTGTGCGGCGGCGTGGCGTAGTTTGTGGGGGTTCATTCCGGTCAGCGCTCCTCGACTCAAGATTTTCTACGAGTCTATGAAGGAGGTGACGGAGTTAGAAGATTCGTAGTCTAGATTTTATCGACATCGGTGCTCTGTGCGTTCGCTTGCCAGACTGAATCGCCGTCGACATAGACTTCCTTTTTCCAGATAGCGACCTCTTTTTTCAATCGCTCAATCAGTAGGCTGGCTGCTTCAAATGCCTGCTTGCGGTGAGGGCTTGACGCACCGCAAATGACCGCGATGTCGAGCGGCGTAAGTTTGCCGATACGGTGCCACTGGAGTGTTGTGATGCCCGGAAATTGTCGCTCGACGTCCTGTTGAATTTGGTGCATTTGCGACAGTGCCATCGGATCGTACGCTTCATAGGACAAATACAGCGTCTGTCTATCGCGTGTCCATTCGCGCACCGTACCGACGAAGAGGACGGTGCCGCCATGGTTGACGTCCTCCAATTCGCGATACGCGTCCTCCACGACGAGTGGCACCGGCGAAATGCGCAGGCGGGTATTCTCCTCAAGTCCTGGCGATCCGCCGCCAACAGGTGGCAATAGTGCGATTTCGTCGGTCTCCTGAAGTACCGTTTGCGCCGGTACTAGCACTTGATTGACAGCAACCATGACTTTTTCTAGGGAAGGCTTCGCCTCTGGATATTCTTCACAAAGAATGGGCAAAAGCTGAGCCACCGTCGTTCCGTTGGGGACCGTTAGCGTGAGTTCACGTGTTTGAAAGTGTTCGCGCAAATTGGCGAACAGTGCGATGCGTAGTTGCAAGTTGAGTCACCTCATGACAGAGTAGTGGCTGTACACATACCGGTTACAGGGAGGAACAGTGTATGTCATCAGAAGCCGGATTTACACATTTTACGCAAGATGGTCGACCTGTGATGGTTGACGTCTCCGATAAACCATCGACAAAGCGGGTAGCCGTTGCGCAAGCGCGCGTGCGCATGCAATCTACCACGCATGATGCTATTGTACATCAAGCTGTGCGCAAAGGGGACGTGCTGGCAATCGCCCAACTCGCCGGGATTATGGCGGCGAAAAAGACGTCAGAGCTCATCCCACTGTGCCATCAGGTTCCCCTTCATCACGTTGCCCTTGATTTAGCATTTGAAGACACGGGGACATCAGGAAACGGTGGAGAAGCTGTTTTGGTCATTGAGGCGCAAGTCGATACAGCATATCAGACAGGTGTGGAGATGGAGGCGCTGACGGCCGCTAGTGTGGCTGCGCTCACGGTGTATGACATGTGTAAGGCGCTAGACCGCGCGATGGTTGTCGAGCAGGTCAGGCTCTTATATAAGGATGGCGGGAAAAGCGGCGTCTTTCAAGCACCGCAAAACGCGTGACCAAAAGTCGTAACACGACATTCTAAATCGTCTTTTTGTCTGTCAATTCTGTGATGGTATCGTTTTGATTGATTGCTTGCACTTGTCTTTTCCTAGAGCTAGTAAATCAAGTATGATAATGATGGCACGTAGATCGTTCGCTCTAGGGGGAATTGGGATGGAGATATTTTCGTACCTCGGCAAATACGATTATGAACAATTGGTTTTTTGCAATGACGAGGCATCTGGCTTGAAAGCGATTATCGCAATCCACGACACCACACTCGGACCTGCTTTGGGCGGATGCCGGATGTGGACCTACGCGCGCGAGGACGACGCGATTCTCGACGCACTCCGTTTGGCGCGCGGAATGACCTACAAAGCTGCCGTGTCGGGACTGAATCTCGGCGGGGGCAAAACGGTCATCATGGGCAATCCGAAGACAGATAAATCCGAAGCGATGTTCCGAGCACTTGGGCGTTTCATTCAGGGATTGGGCGGACGATACATCACTGCTGAGGATGTCGGCACAGATGTGCACGATATGGATTTGATTCACATGGAAACGGACTATGTCACAGGCATTTCGCAAGCCTATGGCTCCAGTGGGAATCCGTCACCGGTCACCGCGTTTGGCGTATTCAGAGGCATGCAGGCGACGGCGAAAGCTGCGTTTGGCACGGACGACTTGGCAGGACGCCGCGTCGCCATTCAAGGGCTTGGCAGCGTCGGTATGCAACTGGCGAGACACATCAAGGACGCGGGCGGGGAATTGATTGTCGCAGACATCAATGAAGATTCCGTGCGCCGCGCGGTCGATGAACTCGGCGCCAAGGCAGTGACTGTCAAAGATATATTTGAAGTCGATTGCGACATTTTTGCGCCGTGCGCTTTAGGGGCCGTGATCAACGACGAGACGATTGACAAGCTCCGGTGTGAAGCTGTCGCTGGCTCAGCCAACAATCAATTGGCGGAAGAGAAGCACGGCGACGCGCTGCACCGCAAAGGCGTGGCATATGCGCCTGATTATGTGATTAATGCAGGTGGATTGATGAACGTCGCGGATGAATTAGAGGGTTACAACGCCGATAGGGCGCATGCCAAGGTCGACAACATTTACAACATCATCAGCAACATCTTTGCGATGTCTGCGAAGGAAAACATTCCGAGCTATTTAGCAGCCGACAGACTCGCGGAACAGCGCATTGCACAGATGCGCAACGTGCGCAGCAACTATCTGCGCGACGAGAAATCGCTTCATCGTTAAGCCATTTCCTCAGGCGGCCCCGACACTGGCGGTTAGGCGTTTTGTCTCACGCTAGGCGGTGGTCGCCTGACTTTGTTCTCGTACCAGGATTTTTGTACAATACGATTAAGGGGATTCCGATGTGGGCCACTTCATGCGCGTGGCCACCAATTTACTGTTTAGGATGATGCGTGTATGTCGCAGTCAAAATTACAGGAAAAGCAGGAAGCAAAAGCTCGGATGATGGAGGCGCAGAAGTTGTCGCGCCCAGACTGGCTGAAGATTAAAGCGAAGACTGGCGAGAACTATAAATCTCTGAAGGAGATTATGCGAACCCAGTCTTTACATACTGTTTGCGAAGAGGCACAGTGCCCAAACATTTTTGATTGTTGGGAACAGCGCACTGCCACGTTTATGATTCTCGGCGATATTTGCACGCGTGCATGTCGATTCTGTGCGGTCAATACAGGGCGTCCTACCGAGTTGGACTTGCGTGAGCCAAAACGGGTGGCGGATGCGGTGGTTGCGATGAATTTGCAACACGTCGTGGTCACCAGTGTCGCGCGAGACGACCTCGCTGATGGGGGTGCTTCGGTTTTTGCAGCGACGATTCAAGAGATTCGCAAACGTGTCCCGGAGTGTGGGATTGAAGTTTTGATTCCCGATTTCGGAGGCAATTGGGATGCGTTGAAGGTCGTCATGGATGCGTCCCCGGACATTTTGAACCACAACGTTGAAACCGTTCGCCGGTTGTCCGATAAGGTACGCTCGCGCGCGAAGTACGACCGCACGCTGGAGTTGTTGCGGCAGGCTAAATTGATGCGCCCGGATATCCGCACCAAGTCCAGCATCATGGTGGGACTTGGCGAAACGATTGACGAAGTATATGAGACGATGGACGACTTGCGCGCGGTGGGGGTCGATATCGTCACGATTGGCCAGTATTTGCAGCCGTCGGAGAAACACTTGTTAGTGGAAAAATTCTACACGCCGACAGAATTCCTTCGGATGCGAGGCGAGGGTCTCAAACGCGGTTTTGCACATGTGGAATCTGGTCCGATGGTTCGGAGTTCGTATCACGCGCACGAACAGGTGTTGCGGGCGGATGGCAAACCGTTGCAATCGCTTCAGGACGAAGAACGTCAGGCCCACTTGAACAATCAGGCGCCATCCAAGGCGCAGGCGTAAGGGGGCGTTCGGGTGGCCACGGCAGTTCAATGGATTCAACTCGGACACTTGCACTACGATGACGCGCTGGACATCCAGCTCAAGCGAGCACAAGCTCTTCTCGAAAGTGAGGATGACCTCCAGACGGTCTATACGGTAGAGCACCCGCCGACTATCACCATTGGCCGCAATGGGAGCATGGACAATGTGTTGGCGGATGAATCGTTTCTCAGCGAGCACGGGTTTACGGTTCGAGAGGTAGATCGGGGCGGCGACGTCACGTATCACGGACCAGGGCAGTTGGTGGTCTATCCTGTGCTGCATTTGGCGCCGTGGGGCAACGATGTGAAGCAGTACGTCCGCAATCTCGAAGAAGCGGTGATTCGCGCGTTGGCTGAGGTCGGCATCCAAGGGACGCGAGATGAGGCGTACCCGGGTGTTTGGGTCGGTGCCGCAAAGATCTGTGCTGTAGGCGCGCGGGTGAAAAAGCGTCATTCGGGTGAATTTGTTACGTATCATGGTATCGCGCTAAATGTGGATACGGATTTGAGTCATTTCCAGACGATTGTACCTTGTGGTATCGCAGATAGAGATGTGACTTCCTTGACGCGCGAATTAGGGCAGCCTGCAGATCTCGCCGATTGGGAGACGAGGCTGAAACGGTCTTTCTTCGACGTCTTCGGGTTTGAGGCGTAGGATCGTGGCGCACCATAGTGGACGGAATCGTAACGTGCAGGAAGCGGCGTAGGCACACCGGATCGGACTCTGGTGTGCCTCTCTCTTTATGTTCGATAAACACATGTTACAAACCGCTCTGGGCAGACTTACGATTGTATTTGGATATCTTGTGATAGGAGTGCATCAGATTGAATCGAGATGTCGTAGAACACTTGTTTTTATCCCTTGTACAAATTGATAGCCATTCTCTCCACGAAGGGGCCATGGCCGAACGCTGCCGAAAGGAACTGGTTGATTTGGGCTTTCACGTGGTGGAGGACGAAGCCGGAACGGCGCTTGGCGGGGAAACTGGGAACTTGATTGCCGTGTTACCGGGCTCGCCTGACCGACCGAAGGTTTTGTTAGCGGCTCATATGGATACCGTACAGCCCGGACAAGGCGTTCGCCCGCGCGTGGATGAGGCAGGTGTCGTATGGAGCGATGGAACGACCGTGCTTGGCGCGGACGACAAAGCGGGGATTACAGCGATTTTGACAGCACTGAGGGAGATCCGAGAGCGTGGCATTGAACACGGGCAAATTCAAGTGGTCCTGACCATTGGTGAAGAGATTGGATTGCAAGGCGCCAAACAGTTGTCTCGCGATCATTTAGATGCGGACTTTGGATTGTCGCTCGACTCCAGCGGGGATATAGGGACCATCGCGATTGCTGGGCCTGGTCAGGCGAAATTTGAGGCTACGATTACGGGCGTGCGTGCGCATGCGGGCGTCGCCCCGGAAAAGGGGATTAGTGCCATCAAAGTAGCGGCCACAGCCGTCTCAAACATGCCGCACGGTCGGATTGACGATGAAACCACCGCGAACATTGGCAGTTTCGTCGGACAGGGGCCAACGAATGTCGTGGCCGACAAAGTGACGATTGTGGGTGAGGCACGCAGTCGCAACCCGGAGAAATTATCCCGCGTGATGTCGCAAATTGAGTCGGCATTTCAGGAAGCGGCCAGAAGTGCAGGTGCACAGGTGGCATTTCAGCATCAGGTCATGTACGAGGGATTCGACTTCCCGGAAACGGCACCATTGCGCCAACGGATCGAGCGCGCGATTGAACTCGCGGGCTTTACCCCGAAGCCGGTAAAAGTGGGTGGAGGCAGCGACGCAAACGTGATTCAGACGCTGGGAGTCCCGATTCTCAATATTGGGATTGGCTACGAAGATATTCACTCCACGAACGAACACATTGCACTACAGAACATCATCGACGCGGCGAAAGTAGCGGTACAGTTTTGTGCGCTCCCGTGATTGTCGTGGATAGTAACCACACGACGGATAAACATAGGATGCACTGATCTGGAAAACACTACCCCCCCGTGAACGAATTCCGCGGGGGGGGGGGACCAATGTTGCAGAAGACGACATCACTACGCACTACGCCTCGGCAAAAGGCGATGGGAACACCCGTTCAAGCCAAGGCGACGATGAGTCTCGCCGAGTTGATTTTGGTCGGCGTCGGCGGGATTATCGGGGCTGGGTTCTTTCTCGGTAGCGGTTTGCCAATCCGCACAGCAGGTCCTGCTGTATTGATTTCCTTTTTGATGGGTGGCCTCATCACGGCTCAGGTCGTCGGCGCGCTTGCGTCAGTTGCGATGGATCACCCTGTCGAGGGCGCCTTTAAAGTGTATGCCGACATGTACTTAGGCCGTTTCCTTGGGTACATGCAGGGATGGACGTACTATTTGACCAGCACCCTGACGATTGCGAGCGAGGCGGTGGCATCGGCCATTTTCGTTCGCGTCTGGTTGCCCGCAGTGCCACTGTGGGCGCTGTCCTCGGGGTTTGCGGCGATGATTATCCTGATTAATGCGTTTGGCGTCGCGAACTTTGGACGAATTGAATCGTTGATGAGTGTGATTAAGATTGCTGCGTTGGTCGGTTTCGCGGCCGTCATCCTCTTGATGTTGTTTGGTGTGCGACCGCATACGCTCACAATTCCCGTGGCGACGAGTACCGGTGGAGGTTTTTTCCCACATGGTGTGGGAGGCATCTTCCAATCGATGCTTATCGTCATTTTCTCGTTTGCCGGCATTGGCGTTTTCGCTACGGCTGCAGTTGAACTGAAGCATCCCAAGAAATTGGACACCGGTGCAATCGTGACTATCACGTGTTTGACAGTGTTGTATCTTTTGTCCATCGGAACGATGCTGTTGGTCTTGCCCTTTGAGCGGGTCAGCACGAATATTAGTCCGTTTGTTCAGGCGCTGCAGTATATTCACATGAACATCTTGGCGAATGTCTTGAATGCCGTGATTTTAGTTGCGGCCTTCAGCGTCATGGCCGGCGCGGTCTTCTCCGCCAACCAAATTTTGGCTAGTCTCGGACAGAGCGGGGAAGCACCTCGATTTACCACGCGCACGAGCAAGCAGCGACATGTGCAATACGGTGCGCTGTTGTTTACTGCGTTCGGCATTGCGATTTTTCTCGCGCTCTCGTACGTGCTACCGTCGAGTGTGTATAATTTCTTAGTGAGTGCGTCGAGTTTCTTGACCTTTTTTAATTACTTTATCATGTTGGCGACGTTTCTCTCGTGGCGGCACAAAAGCAGACATAAACCAGTCTCGCGTTTGGCGTTCGGCCAACCGGTTGCGACGGTTTTGACGATGGCCGTGGTCGTGTTTCTCGCTGGCTATGCCTTGTTTCAGCGCGAACAACGACTTGGTTTCTACGCTTGTCTGGGAATGACCGCATTCATTTCGATGGGTTACTTTTTTACCCACAAATTTCAGCGGCATCGTTTGGAACAGAACTGATGCGTTGATGAGGAGTGTGTGTTTGTGACACAACAAGAGCGCACGATACACGAAGAACATCTATTTACTGGGCGGATGATTGGACTCAAAAAGCTTACCGTCGAGCTGCCAAACGGTCGACAAAGCACGCGTGAGGTCGTCGTGCATCCTGGGGCCGTCGCCATTCTCGCCGAGCCCGTACCAGATGAGGTGATTCTCGTTCGTCAATACCGCAAGGCGTGTGAGACGTCCTTGTGGGAAATTCCCGCTGGAAAGTTGGAGCCAGGGGAGGAACCGATGGCGGCAGCCCGTCGCGAGTTGTCGGAGGAGACTGGATACACTGCAGGTCGTTTGGAGAAAATTTATCAATTTTACACAAGCCCAGGTTTTGCAAATGAGAAATTGTACGTGTTTTACGCGAACGAGCTCGCAACCGGAGAGGTTCACCTGGATGAGGATGAGTTTGTAGAAACGCGACAATTCACGAGAGATGAGGTCACCGCGATGATGAAACGCGGCGAAATCGAGGATGCGAAGACCTTGGTCGCGCTCTTATGGTGGTGTCAGCCACGAGTTTGAACGAGGCCACGAATTTAAACGAATATGACGCTGATTTTCACATCCATGTTGGCCGTGCGCTTGGCAAGCCTGTGAAAATTGCTGCAGGCGCCAGTTTGACTTTGGAGAATTTGCTCCATCATGCCGCATTCGTGAAAGGGCTCGACATGATTACGGTCATTGACGGAGTTTGTGACAACGTGTTGGTTGAAGTAGACCGACTCATGCGGGCGGGCGAGCTCACGCCCGTTTCCGGTGGTGGTTTGATGTATCGGGATCGGATGTTAGTGTTGCTCGGCGCTGAGGTGGAACTGGCAGGGCCCTCCGGAAAAGCTGCCCATTTCGGGTGCTGGTTTGCGGATTACGAACGCGCGCGGGATTTTAATCAATGGCTGAAAACGGTGCAAAAGAATACACAGTTGTCTTCTCAGCGGGCGTGGACAGATGCGCTGGCGCTGCAGACCGAAACCCATGCCCGCGATGGCTTGTTTATTGTCCACCACGCGTTTACGCCGTTCAAAGGATTGCTCGGCAGCTGTGTTCGCCGCGTGGGGGACTTTCTCGATTTAGGGCGCGTGGATGCGTTGGAGCTCGGATTGTCCTCGGATACGGAGATGGCTGACAGGTTGAGCGAATTGTCTGGTCTCACGTTTGTTACGAACTCCGATGCACATGGCGTCGCAAACATCGCGCGCGAATACAATCGGGTGCAAATGGCCGCCTTGAACTTTCGCGAGGTCGCGCAAGCACTCAATCGCGTGGACGGTCGAGGGATTGTCGCAAATTACGGGTTGCATCCAGAGCAGGGAAAATATTATCGAACTCGCTGTCGCGCGTGTGACGAATTGGTGCAGGAGGGTGGGTGTCCGTGCGGTACCACTCGCCATCATGTGTATGGCGTCAAGGATAGACTGGAAGACATTTGTGATTTACCGGATGCGTTGCACCCGGCACACCGCCCGCCGTACTTTCACCACATCCCGTTGCTCGACATCCCTGGCGTCGGCCCCGGCACCTACCGCAAGCTGTTGGACGCCTATGGTACAGAGCTGGCCATCCGGCGCACGGCGGACGAATCGGGGTTGGTTGACGTCGTGGGGGAACGGCTAGGAAGTTCGATTGCCAGAGCGCTGAACGGGGATATCCGCTGGGAAGTGGGTGGCGCAGGGACGTACGGCAAGGTAATTTTATAGTCTACCTGGACAAAGTGGCTCATAGATTCTGAATGAGAGACTTTGTTCAGGAGGGACATTCATTGAAGCCTCGTATCGCAGCAGTGATCACACCTCATATCCAGTCGTCCATCCGCTGGCGTAGCTTGCTCCAGTACGTTCGGAGCAAAGTCTCGCGGCACCTGCACTTGTGGACCTTTCTCGCGGGTGTAACGGTTTGTGGCCTCGTCTTTGGTGCAATTGTGGCTGGGCAACTTGGGCAGACGGACAGGCTGGTACTCGGCAATGCGCTTTCGCACTTATTTGTCGCCATCAAGCAAAACCAACTTGCATCTGGAAGCCAGTTGTTCACGCAGCGACTGATTGCCGATAGTCAGTTACTGGCGCTCATCTGGCTGTTTGGGGTGTCGGTGATTGGCATTCCGTTTGTCATCGCGGCTATCTTTTTGCGCGCGTTTACCGTTGGTTTTGCGGTTGGTTACACGAGTCTCCAATTTGGCTGGAAAGGGTTTTTACTGTCTGGCACAGGTATATTTTTGCACCAACTGGTGATGTTCTTGACTTTGTTCGTGGCGGCAGTCACGGCGATTCGATTTTCGCAGCAAGTGTTGCTCCGGTCGCTACCGGTATCCAAACTCACGCTGCATTTGATGAAATACACGGGTACATTTGTGTTGTGTGGCGGGGGATTGATGCTCGGCGCTTTTATTCAAGCGTTCGTCGTGCCACACTTGTTGACGAGCATCCTCGTTTAAGGAGCATACCAATGAGACAATTTACGCATCGCAATGAATCGTTTATTTGTGCTAACTGCGGGTTTTCTGTGGAGCCTAGTGAGCGCAGTTGCCGCAACCACTGCCCGCGCTGCCTCTATTCTGTACATCTGGATATTCACCCAGGCGATAGAGCGGCGAATTGCAATGGGTTGATGAAACCCGTGCGGGTTGAATATAACAGCAAAAAAGGGTACCAATTGGTTCACCGTTGCCTGAAGTGTGGGCACGTGTCGAAAAATATTGTCCAACAGGATGTACTTGTGCAACCGGACGACAGAGAGGCAATACTTCGACTGATGTCACATCCAGAGGACTAAAGTTGCGGGTTGAGGTGACGTGTATGGCAGGGTTTATATCCTTTCTTCGGACACTCGTGGTCAGCTTCGTGATTGCGGCAATCATGGTCTTATTACTGCGTGCGGAGACCTTTTTTCGATCCCGCCCGTTTACACAAACCCCAACACCTCCTTACGTTTCGGTGTTAACAGAGGTGCCCTCGCAATCGAGCGCCCCATGGCGGGTTTGGGTGGATGATGTGCTATCCGCCATTCGCCTTGGCGATGGGTGGGCGTAGAGGAACTTCATGGTGGAGGTCGGATTTAGTCATTTCCTGTCGAAACGAGGGCAGGACTTTCGATGGCTTGCGTGGAATACACTACAAGACATTTCGGGAGTCGGATAGGCTAAAGGAGTTTCGCCATGGACGAATGGATACAACGCTTTGTAGAGTACTTGACGGTGGAGAGAGGATTATCCCCCAATACCCTCGAGTCGTACGAACGAGACCTACATACATTTCAGTCGTACCTGGCCAAGCGTGGGTCGTGTGTGATTCAAGAGGTACAACAGCATCACATCGCTGCCTATTTAGGCTACTTGCATGAGGCTGGAAGGGCGAACGCCACCATCTCGCGGAACCTTGCGAGCATTCGCTCTTTTTTTCATTTTTTGGTGCGTGAGGATTTTATTCTGCAGGATCCGACGATTCACGTGGATACGCCAAAGATAGAGAAGAGGCTACCCCGCGTGCTCACGCCGGAGGAAATTGAACGCCTGTTGCGCGCCCCAGATCAATCGACACCCTCGGGGATGCGCGATTATGCGATGCTGGAATTGCTTTATGCGACGGGTATTCGGGTGAGTGAACTCGTCTCATTGAAGTCGACAGACGTTCACTTGAGCAGTGGGTTTTTGCGATGTATGGGAAAGGGTGGAAAGGAAAGAATTATCCCTATTGGGGAGTATGCGGTGCAGGCATTGGACAACTACCTGCAGCAGGCGCGTCCGCACCTTGTTCGCAAGACGAAGGACGAAGCTTTGTTCCTCAACCATCACGGTACGCAGATGTCGCGCCAGGGGTTTTGGAAAATCCTAAAGAAATACGCGCAGGAAGCAGGAATTCTGAAAGATATTACCCCGCATACACTCCGGCATTCGTTTGCGACCCACTTGTTGGAGCGGGGCGCCGATTTGCGCGCAGTACAAGAAATGTTGGGACATGCGGATATTTCAACAACGCAGATTTACACGCACGTCACGAAGGGGCGGCTCAAAGAAATATACGCCGCTGCGCACCCGAGGTCTTAGTGGTGCAGACGACCTGGGTCGTGCGTGAGCGATACGTTTTGTAGTGGCATCGGCCGATTGGGTTGATGAATCTGGTACTTCGGAGTGAATGGAATGACGGATAAGCGGCGTTTGATATGGATTGTACTCGACAGTTGTGGCATCGGTGCGGCGAAAGACGCAGCGAAGTACGGGGAGCCAGATGCAGAGAGCAATACGTTTTTGCACGTGGCGGAGGCAGTTGGTGGGTTGCGTGCCCCGAATCTAGCCAAGTTGGGCTTGTCCCGAATTGTGAGTATCCCTGGTGTCGATTCTAGTCATGCGGTCGGTGCATATGGGAAAATGCAGGAACAATCGCACGGTAAAGATACGACAAACGGTCACTGGGAATTTGTTGGCGTGATTTTGGACAAGCCAATGCCTACCTATTCGCACGGCTTTCCAAAGGAGATCATTGAGCCGTTCGAACAGTACGTCGGCAAGCAGGTGCTCGCCAATAAACCCGCCTCTGGCACCGTCGTGATTGAAGAGTATGGGGAAGAGCATCTCGCAACGGGACGCCCCATTGTCTATACATCTGCGGACAGCGTGTTCCAAATTGCTGCTCACGAGGATGTTGTGCCAGTGGATACGTTGTATGACTGGTGTAGCTATGCCCGTTCGATTTTGACGGGGGAGCATGCGGTTGGTCGAGTCATTGCCCGTCCATTTCGCGGGAAACCCGGGAATTTCGAGCGAACGGATCGGCGTCGTGATTTCTCGCTGACGTTCGGCGACACGGTGTTGAATGCGCTGCAAGATGCCCAGATACCCGTTATCGGGATCGGGAAAATTGGTGATATTTACGGTGGTTCTGGCATTGATGAGGCGATTCACACACACGACAACACCAACGGCATGGAAGTCCTCATGCAGTACATGGACAAAATTCAGCACGGGCTGCTTTACGCCAATTTGGTGGATTTTGATTCTAAGTACGGACATCGCAATGATCCAGAGGGGTTTGCGCGTGCTATTGAGGCGTTTGATGAACAGCTTGGCGTATTGCTTCCGAAACTGGGCCAAGACGACGTGCTGTGCATTACGGCGGATCACGGTTGTGACCCGACTGTACCTGGCACGAATCACACGCGCGAATATGTACCGCTACTATTTTTCCGGCCGGGTATGAACCGGGCTATCGATTTGGGTGTGCGCGAGACGTTTGCAGATCTCGGTGCAACGGTGGCCGATTACTTTGGTGTTCAAAATCCGCGCGCAGGAACGAGCTTTTGGTCGGCTTTGGCTACTGAGTAAGGTTGTCGGTTCAATAAGAGAGGGCGCCGAATGTATCGCAAATTCGCGATACATCAGGCGCTCTTTTATATTTTGTCATGGCTGAGCGCACAATAACTTCGGATTATCCAACTGCGTAGATTCAATCCGAGGAGGGTTAGCCATGCATCACTGGAAACAAAGCGTTACTGCTGCGGCCGTGTGTGCAATTTTGCTTGGTGCAAGCGTCGCCGGACAACCGGCCGCGTCGGCTGCCGTCAGCCATACGCCGACGACCGGTAGCCCGTTGAGTCTCGTTCCCATCAATAGTACCTCCCCTAGCACTACGACGGTTCCAGACATTGCGAAACACGCCCGCTCTGCCGTCATCTTGGATGCGGCAACTGGCAAAGTGCTGTACTCGAAAGACGCGCATGAAAAGCTTCCCATGGCTAGTATTACCAAGATTATGACGATGCTTCTGATTGTGGAAGCGATTGACTCTGGGCGGATCAAATGGACAGACCAAGTGAAGACCAGCGAATATGCGGCGAGTATGGGCGGATCGCAAATCTTCTTGGAACCTGGGGAAACCATGACCGTTCGAGACATGCTCAAGGGCATCGCAGTGGCGTCGGCGAATGACGCATGCGTCGCGATGGCGGAACACTTGGATGGCAGTGAGGAATCGTTTGTCGCCCGCATGAATCAACGGGCAAAGCAATTGGGCATGGATGATACACACTTCGCGAATTGCAATGGCCTCCCGGCGGACAACCATTATTCCAGTGCCCACGACATCGCCATCATGTCGCAAGCGCTGCTACAACACCCGGAGATTACTCAATTTACGTCGATTTACAGCGATTATTTGCGCAAGGGATCTGACCACCCATTGTGGCTGGTCAATACCAACAAGCTGGTGCGGTTTTACGACGGCGTAGATGGTTTGAAGACCGGATTTACACAGGAGGCAAAATACTGTCTGTCTGCGACCGCAAAGAAAGAAGGCTTCCGTGTAATTGCCGTGGTGATGGGCGAGCCAAAACCTCAGGTACGCAACGCGGAAGTGACGGGCATGTTGAATTGGGCCTTTGCGAATTATACATCGAAAGTGTTGTACCCGGCAGGACAGGTCATTGGTCAAGCGAAGGTGGTCAAAGGCGTGAAGGACAAGGTGGACGCAGTTACGGCGACACCCGTTGGGCTTTTGACGAAGCGTGGTCAGTCAAGCAAGTATCAAACCAACGTGGTCATGGACAAGGTCAAGGCACCGGTTGCAAAAGGGCAAAAAGTTGGAGAACTACAGGTCGTCTATCAAGGACGTACGGTTTCAACTGTACCGCTGTTGGCGAAGGATACGGTCAAACGAGCGAACTTCATTCAAGGATTTGGGAAAACTGTGAAAAAGATTGTGACATTTGGGGCAGCGGACTAGTTTGCAATCCATTGTCTGACGACGGCCGCTCGACTCGAATCGACAGCGTGTCGAGCGGCGCAGGATGAGGTAGAAAAATCTCATTCACGCGGAAATATTTCGATTTTTAGGCGTTTTATCTTCGGAGATGACCTTTTCAGCTTCCGCGATGCATTCGGTTAGCACATCCTGTTCTCGGCCCGACAGCAACCAGCATTGCCGTTTTACGTCTTGAAATTCGTACCACAAAGATGACGGTTGCTGCGATGGGATGAGACGCCTACCGCGCTCGATTTCTCGTTGCGTAAACTCGATAGATCCGTTGTGTAAATAGACCTTAGCACGCAACAAGCGCAGTTGTGCTTCGATGTGCTGGTCGACGTGATTGCGGCGTAAAGCCATATCGGATACCGTCAACAAGCTGTCGAAATCCTTGAGATCCCAGTAAATCAAAGCGAGCTCATGAAGAATTGCGACCATCATCAAATCCTCTTTGTCGGACACGGTGTCGCGAAGGGAGAGCATGTACGCGAGCGCCTCTTCATGACGGCCTGCCACTCGAAGAATAATGCCCCGGTTAATTCGGCACCGCATTGCGCCTTTGCGATTGTCAGCTGCCCCGTTGATGGTAATGGCGCTGTCGTTGTAGGCGAGTGCCAAATCGAACTCTCCGACTTGCATTAAGGCGCAAGATAACCCTTGATAAATTTTCGCAGTGTCGAAACTTCCACCGAATCGATTCGCCAATTGAAGGGTTTGCTCATACGCTTGCCGCGCGCGTTGCCAATTTCCTTCGTCGAGGTAAATCCTTGCTAGATTGGCGTGGATTTTTACAGACACAGGCATCTGGATGTCCGGGTTTTGCTGGAGCAATTCAGCTGCGCGCTGCCAGTACATTCGCGCCACTCTATCTCGCTTCAATCGGCGCAGGACGGTGCCAATGTGATAGTAGCCATGTACAGTGATGGAAATGTCGTTCTTTTCGTAGCCAATTTGAATGACCGATTCGTACATCGCACACGCCTCTTCGAGCTGTCCGAGATGAAGGTAGCAATTGGCCATCTCGTTGTACACGACTTCTGCCTTGAACTGGGGTGACAACGGCCAAGACAGCGTCTTCAGCAATTTGATGGCGTCTTCATAAAAGCCGCGCTCGATAAAACTTCGCGCCGCGCGATAGTTCTGCAATTCATCCGATTTATCCAATAAATCAGATTCGAAATAAGACAGGTCTACGTTCAGTCGACCGGCAATGTGCTGTAACAGCGCTGCGGAAGGTGTCGCTCTGTCTGATTCGATTTGACTAATCATGCTCGCCGTGACAATCCCATCCGCGAGGGCCTGTTGCGTCAACTTCTGTCTTCTGCGAAGAGTGCGAATCTTTTTTCCGAGCGTATCCATAAGAGCCCCCCAACAGACTTTTACGCTATTGTACTATAATCTGTAAACAAATTGAAACGGGTGATTTGTCGAATTTGGTAGAAACGGTTCTAGTTTTGTCAGGGTGCAGGAAATTTGTTGGTGAAACGCTAATTGTTTCAGCCAAGAGCCGTAAAGAGAAGGGAGATAACTACGGTGCCAGTCAATTCGCGTTACGAAAATGGCGTACTTGTGATTAGCTTACAAGGAGAGCTTGATCATCATGCAGTGGAGAAGATAAGAGATGACATCGAGGCACAACTCGCAAAGACCGATTACCAGGGCTTAGTGATGTCGTTCCGCAATATTGAGTTTATGGACAGTTCCGGACTGGGTCTGATACTGGGCCGGTTTCGCAGCATATCGCAACATGGTGGCCAGATGGCGCTGTGCGAAGTAGGTCCGTCGCTGAAAAAGTTGTTCGAGATGTCTGGATTGTTAAAAGTGTTGCCATTATATGAAGCAGAAGATCTCGCTGTAAAGGCAGTCAAAGGAGCGTGAAGGATGTGGAGCGCATCGCGAGCCAAGTGCAAGTGAACAATTACTTGCGGCTGCAGTTCCCTAGCCGTTCGGAGAATGAATCCCTTGCCCGCGTGGCTGTGGCATCATTTGTCGCGCAGCTCGATCCCACGATGGAAGAGTTGACGGAACTCAAGACCGCGGTCTCCGAGGCAGTTACCAATGCCATTATTCACGGATATGAAGACCGCGATGGGGAAGTGCGGATTGAGTGTGCGTTGACTGACAACACGGTGACCATCGTGATCGAGGATGAGGGTGTAGGAATTCCAGATGTGGAAGAGGCCCGCCAACCGATGTACACGTCTCGCCCAGAACTAGAACGCTCTGGGATGGGGATGACGATTATGGAGAGCTTTGTGGATTCCTTGGAAGTTGAGTCAACTGTTGGACGCGGTACACGCGTTACGATGATAAAGACGTTTGGTGCAGACCGCGTCCAAATGTAGTGGGGGGTCTCGTCGAATGGATCACGCAAAAGAGACTTCCGCGAAAAATAAAAAGTTGACCGATGACGAGGTGCGTTCGCTGATTGAGGCCAGTCACGCGGGTGATCAGGACGCCCGTGACAAGTTGGTCATACATAACCAGCGGTTGGTTTGGGCTGTCGTGCAGCGGTTTCTTGGACGAGGCTACGATGCGGATGACTTGTTTCAGATTGGCTGCATTGGTCTCATGAAAGCTGTAGACAAGTTCGATTTGTCTTATGATGTCAAGTTTTCGACATATGCGGTGCCGATGATCATCGGCGAAATTCAACGGTTTTTGCGCGACGACAGCACTGTAAAAGTGAGTCGCAGCCTCAAGGAGACGGCCAAACAGATCCGGCATGTGCGCGATAATCTCGCGAAGGAACTCGGACGGCAACCCCACATTACCGAAGTGGCAGAGGCAATGGGCATGGAACCTTCCGAAATCGTGTTCGCGCAAGAGGCGTTGCGTGCCCCCACGTCTATCCATGAGACCGTGTATGAAAATGATGGGGATCCAATTTATTTGATGGATCAAATCGCCGATGAAGAAACGCAGGGGCGTTTTGACAAGATTGAGCTCCACGAAATTATTGGACGCCTGCCTGAGCGCGAGCGGTACATTGTTTATATGCGGTTTTTTAAAGATAAGACGCAAAGCGACGTAGCCCGGGTGTTGGGCATTTCGCAAGTCCAAGTCTCACGACTTGAAAAGAAAATTCTTCAACAAATCAAGGAGCAACTCGAGTGATTTTCGCGTGACACCCGTGAGGAATCACTACACCAGTTTCGGGGCCTGCTTGAATGGCGTCACATCTTTGTGCGCCAATCGAGCAGGCTTTTTGTCGTCTTGGACGTGGTTTCGGCTTAGTCGCGGTCGATTTGGGCACAATACCGCAGAGAAGATTTGATTCACGCAGGGGGGCATAGTTGATGAGTGTAACCAAGTCTCAACGAGACAACTATCAACAGTTGGTCAAAAAACACCGTCCTGCCCGAACGATTGTCAAGAACACCATTCGTGCATTTATCGTCGGCGGATTGATATGCGAGATAGGACAAGTCATCCAAACCTTGTTTATCCGCTATGGGCATTTCAAGCCGACGGAGGCGGGGAATCCCACTGTGGCGGTGCTGATCTTTTTGTCAGCCGTCTTGACCGCCTGCGGGGTATACGACCGGTTCGCGCAGTGGGCGGGTGCTGGGTCCGCTGTTCCGGTTACGGGATTTGCGAACACGATCACGTCCGCTGCGATGGAGCATCGCAGTGAGGGATGGATTGCCGGCGTCGGTGGAAACATGTTTAAAATCGCCGGTCCAGTTATTGTGTCTGGTGTGGTGAGCGCGTTTTTCGTGGCACTCATCCGGTATATTGTCACACATTTGTAAGCAGGGGGGCCTCGAATGACGAGAATTGGTCGACAAACTTGGGATTTTAGCCGTGGAACAGGCGTCTATGTTGGAGGCGTCGGAACCGTTGCAGGGCAGCTCGAGAGTGCGGGGCCGTTAGGTGAAAATTTTGACTTTCATTTGGAAAACGACCGTGTGGACGGTGACACATGGGAGCATTCGGAGCAATCGATGTTTGGAAAAGCGGCCCAAATTGCCCTCGAGAATGCCCGAGTCGCTTCGGAGGAATTGGACGTGCTCGTGGGCGCAGACCTCAATGCCCAGTTGACGGGCTTTTATTTGGGTTTGCGCGCGCACCCCGTGCCAGCGCTTGGCGTCTATAGCGCGTGCGCGTCCATTTGTGAGGGATTGGCCATTGGTAGCTTGATTATCCACTCGCAGCACGGGGAACGCGCGATGGTCGGCACATCCAGTCATACGAGTACGGCTGAACGTCAATTTCGCTATCCGACAGAATATGGCGCCCAGAAGCCGCCGACGGCGCAGAGAACCGTGACAGGTTCAGGCGTCGCTGTCTTGACGAACCAACCAAGTGCCATCCAGATTACCCACGCGACGATTGGCAAAGTGCTAGATTATGGTATCAAAAGCCCATGGGAGATGGGCGCTGCGATGGCCCCTGCGGCCGCAGACACCATCGCGGCGCATCTGGCAGATACCGGGCGAAAGTTGACGGACTACGATTGCGTTGCAACCGGTGACCTAGGGCATATTGGGCACAAATTAGTCAAGGAATTGTTGCACGAAAAAGGGCTAACTGACACGGGGCACCTCACGGACTGTGGGATGCTCATTTATGATTCGTCGCAACCCGAGGTGTTCTCTGGGGGCAGTGGGGGTGCGTGTTGCTCGTTGGTCACATTTGGCCACCTGTTAAAAGAGATGTTGGCGGGCCGTTATCAGCGCATTCTCGTCAGTGCCACCGGCGCGCTTCTCTCTACCGTGAGTACACAGCAAAAAGACTCGATACCTGGCATTTCGCACGCAATTGTCTTTGAACGAAAGGACGGAATGTAAAATGCCAACATGGAGTACATTCATTTGGGCCTTTCTCGTCGGCGGAGGAATTTGCGCAATCGGCCAATTGATGCTCGATTTCTCCAAACTCACGCCAGGCCATGTCACGGCGATGTTGGTGGTCGCTGGTGCCATTCTCGATGGCATCGGCGTGTATGACCCGCTGGTGAAGCTTGCGGGCGCTGGAGCCAGCGTGCCAATCACCAGTTTTGGGAACGCTTTGGTACACGGCGCGATGCAGGAGGCACATCTGCATGGGCTGGTGGGAATTATCACGGGTATTTTTGAAGTGACGAGCGCCGGGATTTCGGCGGCCATCGTATTTGGCTTCCTGGCGGCTGCGGTTGCGAAACCAAAGGGATGACGAATGTGCGGATGCACAGGCGCAGGCTGCTGCCAGAAGCGACTCGGCGCGTCATTGTGGTCACCGATGGTGACCGCATGGCGTTTCGTGCGCTGCGTGTCGCCGCACGTCGCACGGGCTGCCGGTTAATTTCGAGAAGCGCGGGAAATCCAACGCCCTTGTCCGCGATTGAATTGGTGCAATTGATTCGCAAAACGCCTTATGATCCGGTCATTGTCATGCTCGATGACAACGGAGACGGCAATGAGGCCGGGGGAGAACAGGCGTTGAGTGTACTGCTAAACCATCCAGACATCCGAGTGATAGCGACGCTTGCAGTCGCCTCAAACACCAATCGGGTACAGGGCGTGGCGATTGATTTTAGCATTGATGCCAGTGGGAATCGGGTCGAAACGGCAGTGGATAAAGACGGTGTGCCATGCCCCAGTTATGTGATCCACGGCGACACAGTCGATATTTTGCGCCGTGTTGACGCCCCGCTTGTCATCGGCATTGGCGATATCGGGAAAATGAATGGGAAAGACGCGCCAGAGCGCGGTGCGCCCGTGACCACTGCCGCACTGGAATGGATTCTCCTCAGCTCAAAATCGTCCACGGCGGGCGCCCACAACGAGACATCGGCGATGGCATATCGTGTAGGGAGAAACAAGCGGAGGTGATTACGTGCGTTTCCTGCTATTTTTACCACAGCTGTTCCGCTTTTTCGGGATGTTTCAGACGTTTATTGGTGTCGTGCGACCAGCCTGGCCGTTTTTGTCTCGCTTTTGGCAGCGCACGCCGGCATTAACCGTCGGCTAACGGATAGTCAGTCATTCAGTCTCATTCGTCGCGCTTTTGTATCCGTCCAGGGTCACCTGTATTGTATACTAGGGACAAATCACACCGAGACGGGAATGAGCCACTATTTCTACCATCTACTCAGAGCCGGGGACAGTACATGCTCGGATTGATGTTGTACAAAAAAACCAACTTCGCATGATGCGGTTTGGCGGGCGAGGCGGCTGGCAAGGTGCAGTCGACGAAGCTCGGCCAGACCGACCGGTTTTTCCGTACCAACGCGCATTTTCTAGCTTGGTATGGACGTTACCCCGGGTCCAATCTTTTTTGTCTATTGGCGTTGGCACGGGAACAGCGTTAAACTCCGTTCGTCGGCACCACGAAGCTGCAGAGCTGTATGGCGTCGAAATTGACGAGGCAGTTCTCAATGTCGCGATCCACTATTTTCATGCCCCGAATCACCGCGAGGCAACCTACTATGTGGGAGATGGATTTGCCTACATTCGAGCAGATCTCCCATTTTTGTACGATCTCGTCTTTGTCGACGCGTATATGCGCAACGCCATTTACCAGCCTGCGCTTGACCCGCACTCGCTGGCGCCATTAAAAGCTCGACTGATGCCTGGCGGGGCCATTGCTTATAACCTGATTGGATCAAATTTGCGATCCGGCGCGATAGGCACATTGATTCGAGCGGCGAAATCGCAGTTTACCTATGTGCTAGATCTGCCTGTCGGCATTCCTTTTAGTGATCAAAATCGTCTCGTGGTGTTCACGGATGACGAACAAGTGGTTAAACAGTGGCGCAGCCAATTGGGACAAGCCCCGATGCTGATGTGGTACGAACGGCTCACGTGGCCATCGCGCTTGCGCCGAATCTGAGGGAGCTTATGTTATAATGAGCCCTAACGCATTGCGAGTGTTGAGGAGGCACGGGTTTTGATCTTTTCCAATTTGTCATCGCCGTTTTACATTCTTACAATCTTTATTGTGCTCTTTAGCCTCGTCATTCACGAATTTGCACACGCGCTAGTCGCAGACTGGCTGGGAGATAAAACGCCGCGCAGGAACGGTCGCTTGACCCTCAATCCCTTAGCGCATCTCGAACTGTTAGGCATTATTATGATATTGTTCGCACCAGTTGGCTGGGCGCGTCCCGTACCAATTAATATGAGCAATTTTAAGCGGCCACGCTTGGCGATGATTTTAGCTGTGGCGGCTGGGCCTGTAGCCAATCTCGTATTGGCGGTTCTCGCTTACGTCGTGCTAGCTGTAGCGAACCTCGGCGTCACGGATTGGCTGACCTCTATTCTCTACCGGATTGCGGAAGTCAACGTGGCGTTATTCGCGTTCAATATCATCCCGCTGCCGCCACTCGATGGTTCGCAGATCCTGCGCAACTTATTGCCTTTAAAGCAGGCGATTGCCTATAGTCGGCTCGATGTCTATGGTCCGTTTATCATCCTGTTCTTGTTTATCATTCCGTATTTCAATACATGGGTGTTTTCTCCGTTCGTCTATTGGCTCAATGGGCTGATTGGCTCCCTGTTTTTCTAAACGTACATCGCATCAAATTCGTAACGTACATCGCGTCGTGATGAAGATTTTCGGAGAGGCGTGCGAGAGACATGTCATACGAGGTAAAACTCGCTTTGTTCGAGGGACCGCTGGATTTGCTAATGCACCTTATCCGCAAAAATGAAGTCGATATCTACGACATTCCGATTGCGGATATCACGGATCAGTATCTAGGGTATTTGCGGGCGATGGAGGAGTGGTCCCTCGAAATTGCCAGTGAGTTCGTGGTGATGGCTGCGACACTGTTGGCGATTAAGTCGAGAATGCTCCTGCCTCGGACGCGTTCGGCTGGCTCCGAGGAGGATGAGGAAGATCCGCGGGCACCCCTGGTTGAGCAATTAATTGAATACCAGCGCTGTAAGTGGGCCGCTCTGCAGTTATCTGACATGGCGACCGCACAAGCACAGGTGTATTCTCGTTTGCCTATGGATCTTTCGGCGTACAAGAGCAAGGATGCGCCAGAGTTGACAGGGGTCACGCTGTGGGACTTAGTCGATGCGTTTCGCAAGTTGTATATGAGAATGCCGAAGGCGGAACGCGTGGCGGAGATTCGCGGACACGTCGAACGCGTAGAAGATCTCATGGGCCATATCGTCGAGCGCTTGCAGCGTTATCAGCGCATCGAATTCTCTCAGCTCATGGATTTTGTCCACAATCGACACACGCTGGTGACGGCGTTTCTTGCGATTTTAGAACTCATTAAGGACGGCGCGCTTCGCTACCTGCAGGAAGAAGCGTTTGGTCCACTTGAACTGATTTGGATAGGAGAGACGAATCCCGATGCAACGGTTGTCAGCGGTTGAGGCGATTTTGTTTGCCTCTGGAAGTGATGGTTTAGAGACCGGTGATATCGCGCATATTCTCGAGTGCTCTAAAGAAGAGGCGCGTTTGTTGTGCGAGCAGTTGCGCAGTGTCTTGGAGGAAAGAGGCGCCGGTATTATGCTTCAGGAGGTTGCTGACACGTGGCAGCTGACGACCAGACCGGAATATGCGCCCTATCTGAAACGCATGGCGCAGGCGCCGATGCAGTCGAGTCTATCTGCCGCAGCACTCGAGGTCCTCGCCATTGTGTCGTACAAACAACCGATTACGCGAGCCGAGATTGACGAGATTCGCGGTGTTCAATCTGATCGGGCGCTCGCAACGCTCGTCCATCGTCAGTTGATTCGGGAAGTCGGTCGTCAGGATGCGCCCGGCAGACCGATTCTATTTGGCACCACAGATCAATTTTTGCGCCACTTTGGACTAAAGTCCCTAGCGGAATTGCCCCCTTTGCCGCCCCCGCCGACAGACCAAGATATCTCTTTGTTCGCGTTGCCTTCGGAAATCGCGCGAGACTGAAGCTGCGTGCATAGGAGGGCACCAGATCACACATAATGTCACCGACGTGAAAAGGTGGCATCGAGATGATTTGGCTTTGTATAGTCTTGGCAGTTCTCATATGCCTCGCCATGTTGTTGCTACTTCCCGTGGAGATTCGCATTCATTATGAACACTTTCAGGAGGATGACCGGGGGACTCTGGAAATCCGTTACCTGTTTGGGTTGGTGCACCTAAAGCGAGAATTGACGAAGATGAAGGTGGGTATGACCGACGAAGGGCCTACAGTAGGTGCCAAGACGGAGTCCGACAAGCACGCGTCGAAAGGCATGCTCTCTGCGGCGGAACTGCCCGAAATATTCCGGGACCTTCGTTCGATTTGGGATTTCCGGCGCACCGCTGGACGCATTCTCGGCCGCTTTGGGCGCCATCTGCACGTACAAGTGATCACGCTTGAGGCCAACGTCGGATTCACAGACGCCGTGCTGACCGGAACTTCGATTGGCTTTCTGTACATGGTTGTTGAAATGGTATTTGGCTACGTATCGCAGTATTGCAGACTTCATCAAGTCCCAACGGTTGCCATTCATCCGGTGTTTAATCAGTCCGTCTTGCAGGTGCGAACACAAGGCATAATGAAGGTGCGCTTGGGTTACGCTATCAGCGCAGGCATCAGGCTTCTCGTAGCCTGGAAAAGGAGGACGTAACGTTGGATCATCCAATTCAAGGCCTTATGCAAACCGCGATGTCGAACATACGTGAAATGGTTGATGTGAATACCATTATTGGCGATCCCGTCGAGACCCCGGATGGAACCGTCATCCTCCCAGTTTCCAAAGTGGGATTTGGCTTTGCCGCTGGCGGTAGTGAGTTCAGTCCTGCACCGTCGCAGGGAAATGGCGGAGCGGACGGTGAACATCCGTTCGGCGGTGGATCCGGCGGTGGCGTCTCCATCACGCCAATTGGCTTCCTCATCGTTCACGGGAATAACGTCCGTCTGTTGTCCACGGACAATCAAAATCAATTGTACGATAGGCTCATCGATATGGCGCCATCGGTGATGGAGCGCATTCAATCGTTTATGCAGCCCAAAGGCAAAATGGGCGGGCAGCAGATGGGTCAAACGCCACCAGTGGTGTAAGGCGTCTCCGGAAAAAAGAACAGGTTTTAGAAAGCGCACGGCTGGCATACCCATGGACAAGGAAGGTTTGTCCGTTTGGGGGTGTGTCCAGCCGTGATAGATTTTATCTGGCTTGTATTGTTTTTGGCAGGGATTGTAACAGCCATGTTCACCGGGAACATGAGCAAGGTCGCCGACGCCATCATCCATGGGTCCGAACGCGGCGTGACGCTGTCGATTGGTTTGATTAGCGTCATTGCCCTGTGGTTAGGCCTGATGAATATCGCCGAAAAGGCGGGTGCCATCGCGTGGCTATCGAGACTTTTACGTCCGATTGCGCGTCGCTTGTTTCCGTCTGTTCCGGTCGATCACCCTGCAATGGGTGCCATCCTCGCAAACATGAGCGCCAATCTACTGGGGATTGGCAATGCCGCAACGCCACTTGGTCTTAAGGCGATGCATGAACTTCAGACCTTAAACGAAGACAAAGAGACGGCCAGCGACGCGATGTGCACGCTGTTAGCCATCAATACTGCAAGTATTACGCTCATTCCTACGACTGTGATCGCCATTCGCATGCAGTACCATTCCCACGAACCGACGGCTGTTGTCGGAACGACACTCCTTGCGTCAGCCATTGGCACCGCCTTTGCCATTGTCCTCGATAGGGTCTTTCGCAAGTTGAGTCGCCGGCGGAGGGCTGCCTAATGCAGACCATGATGAGCACAGTTAGCGAGTGGCTGTTGCCGTTGATTGTCGGATCCATCCTCCTGTTTGGATTTATCAAACGGGTGCCGATTTACAACACATTTGTCGATGGCGCGAAGGGTGGATTTGCAACTTCCATTAAACTGATTCCACACCTCATTGCAATGGTTGTGGCTGTGGCGGTATTTGACGCATCGGGCGCTATGAACATCCTCGTCAAGTGGCTCGAGCCATGCTTGACTTGGTTGCATATTCCGCCTGAGGTCGCCCCGATGGCACTGTTGCGGCCCATCAGCGGACAAGGTTCGTTGGCATTTATGATCAATATTTTTGAGCAGCCAGACAAGGGGCCCGATTCGTGGTTGGGTATGCTGGCGTCGACCATGCAGGCTTCCTCGGATACGACACTGTATATCCTCACTGTGTATTTTGGCAGTGTCGGCATTCGTAGATTTCGGTATGCGATGGGCGTAGGTTTGTTGAGTGATTTTGTCAGCGTATTGGCATCCGTCTTCGCCGTGTCCTTGTTGTCTGGTATGATACACTTCTAGGACTGTATTGTACCTGAGCAGGAGATGAAGCATGGAACGTTTACAAAAAGTATTGGCGCACGCAGGGGTGGCTTCACGGCGAAAGTGTGAACAACTGATTGCCGAGGGCCGCGTGACAGTGGATGGGCAGACGATTACCGAAATGGGCTATTTAGTCGACGCAGAAAAACAGGCCATCGCGGTAGACGGCAAGCCGGTCGCGGCAGAGCAAAAAGTCATCCTTTTGTTGAATAAACCGACCGCTTATATGACGACCGTGTCCGACCCAGAGGGCAGAAGAACGGTGATGAGTCTTCTCCCGCAAGTCGCTGAGCGCCTATATCCTGTCGGTCGCTTAGATTACGACACGAGCGGCTTGTTGCTATTCACGAACGATGGGGCATTGACTGAACGCTTGTTGCATCCGTCTCGCGATATCGAAAAAGTCTATCGAGTGACGGTCGAGGGAAAAGTCGACAAAGAAGCTCGGCAGCGTTTGGCTGAAGGGATTGAACTGGAGGATGGACTCACTGCGCCAGCACAAGTAGAGATGTTGCGGCAGGGAGACGAGTCGGTTGTGCAAATCGCGATTCATGAGGGCCGCAATCGGCAGGTGCGACGCATGTTTGAAGCGCTTGGCTTGCCGGTGAAACGACTCAAGCGCATCGCCTTTGGCCCCATTGCGCTCGGGCATTTGAAAACCGGCCAGTGGCGTTTACTTGAGCCAGCCGAGTGGAAGGCGTTGTATCGCAGTGTCGAACTCACGCCACCCCCTTATGCACGTCCGACGTTCCCGAAAGTTGAGCGCAAGGAGCGCCCTGCCCGGCGCGGGAAAAAACCAGCGCGACACGGGACGAGGAACCGGAAAAAATCTTGAATTGAATGATTCAGTTCATTGCATGCTAAACCCGAAGGGGTGAGCTGCATGAAAATCAGAATGGCATTCGCAGGGGCCGCACTCACAGCCGTGCTTTTAAGTGGTTGCGGTGCAAACGTCAACAACGGCTCGCAACCCGCGGCAGATGTGATGAATGCGACACAGCATGTCACCAAACAGGCCCCAACCGGCGCGCTGGGTGATAAACAACATGTGCAAATTGCCCGAACCATCGCCGATGGGTTGGTTAAGCGAGGCTATGCGAAACAAGCATTTGCGTTTGTCGTCGGGAATACCGCGTATGTCGCTATCAATCAAAAGCATCCGACAAAGACAAACTTGGGGATGCGGCAAAAGAACGCCATTGTCAAAGCGGTCAAGCAAATAGACCACCGCGTAAAGACTGTGTACGTCAGTGCCAGCCCAGATGCGTTTCACCGGTTTCAGAGTTTCGCAGGGGACATGAAAGCTGGGAAACCGGTTAGCGCCGTGTGGGACAACTTTCGTACGATGGTCAGTCTCGTGTTTCCGACCGGGCACTGACCGTAGGGTGTGAAGCGGCAAGTCTTGGGCTTGCCGTTTTTTCTTTAGTTGTTGCGGGTGTGCCGACCACTTATAATGGACATAACTTGAGTAACGGGGGGTTTGGCATGCCGCAGCCACGTATTTTAGTTGTTGACGATGAAGAGCGAATCCGTAGATTGGTTCGCATGTACCTTGAACGAAGCGGATTTGAGGTCGTTGAGGCGGAAGACGGTGCAAAAGCTGTAGAGGTGGCGCTGGAACAACCATTCTCGTTAATCATTCTCGATTTGATGTTACCCGGCATGGACGGTCGTGACGTGTGTAGCCAAATTCGTCAACACAGTGACGTTCCGATTGTCATGTTGACTGCGGCTGGTGACGAGATGAACCGCATTCACGGCTTTGAGCTAGGTGCGGACGACTATGTCGTCAAACCATTTAGTCCGCGAGAATTGATTATGCGCGTTAAAGCGTTATTGAAGCGCACAGGTGAAAGTGAATACGCGAAGGCAGAACTGCATCAGGCGCTAACCTTCCCGGGGCTCGTCATTCATATTGACGCGCGACGCGTTGAAGTAGACGGTAGCGAAATCAGTTTGACGCCCAAAGAATTCGACTTGCTGGTGTATATGGCACAACGCCCGGACAAGGTGTTCAGCCGTGAAGAATTGTTGCGCGACGTTTGGAATTATCAATTTTATGGAGATCAACGCACGGTGGATACACACATTAAACGGCTTCGCGAGAAACTTGGGCAGGCTTCGGAACCGGTGAGCCAGTATATTGTCACGGTTTGGGGCGTCGGCTATAAGTTCGAGGTCGCCTTGTGATTCGTAACAGCGTCGCGTCTAAGTTGTGGTTGACCATCGTCGCGATGGTCTTTTTAGTCTTGGCACTATTAGCCGTGCTTCTGCAACAGTTCTTTGTGAAGTATGTCGTACAGCGGGAGACCGGGCAACTGACCAATCTCGCTACTTCGATTCACCGGATATTGCCGACGGAAGATCCAAAGACAGCGTTGAGCGTACTGACCCAAGTGTCCAAAAATGTCATGCAGGCGGATGTCGTCGCGGCAATTCCTATGACGAAACAGCCGCAATTGGTGTCAGCTTATGCCCACTTTACAGCGGCACAGCGAAAGAATTTCGACGCGGGACAACCTGTTGTCGTTCGGTCTGATGTCGGAGGAAAGAGCGAGCTGTCGGTATACGAAAAACTGCCGAGTTCGACGCAGACGCCTGGTATGGTCGCTGTGTCACAAGAGATGAGCGTGCTCGAACAACCTGTTCACCGCATGCAGAACTTAATTATTTTTGATACGTTGCTGGCTATCGTTCTCTCGACAGGCCTGGCATTTGTCGTGTCCAAGAACTTGTCGAGACCGCTGGTGGAAATGAACAAAGCTGCAGAAGAAATGGCCAGAGGGCATTTTTCGCAGCGCGTTGCGGTCGTCACGCACGACGAGGTTGGCCGCTTAGGGAACACGTTTAACGCGCTGGCCAGTGAACTGGCGAAGACGATTGAGCAGCTGTCCATTGAGCGAGATCAGTTGAGCAGTATTCTGACGTCTCTCGAGGACGGCGTGGTGGCGACGGATCGAGAAGGCCGTGTCACTTTGGCGAACCCGCCGGCCTTGCGTCGCTTGCGCTCGATGTCCGTCGCCGAACAAGGCATCGCGGTGATGGAAAAGCTTCCGGATAGGCTCATGATGTTGTTCTCGCATGTCACGGATTTTGAAGAGCCGGTCGTTCAGGAAGCCACGTGGGAGGGCCGTTCACTGTCCATCACGATGTTGCCGTTATACGGTGTAGATGGGACGCAAATGCGCGGGACGTTGGCCGTGATTCGCGACGTGACAGAGGAACGCCGCTTAGACCGGCTGCGTAAAGATTTCATCGCGAATGTTTCTCATGAATTGCGCACCCCACTGAGTATGATGCAGGGGTATGCTGAAGCGTTGCTCGACGACATTTCCGACGACCCAGAGATGCGACGTGAACTGACTGAAATTATTCACGACGAAACGCTCCGCATGAAGCGGCTGGTCAATGATTTGTTAGACCTCGCGCAGCTAGAAAGCGGACAATTCCAGATGAATATGGATACGGTGGACTTCTCGCTGGTCATGCGCCGAGTGGCACGCAAGTTCCAGGCGTTGGCGCAGGATTTTGGTGTGGATTTCGAACTTCGCATCGCGGACGCGGCTATGCTGATGCACGCAGACGTGGATAGAATGGAACAGGTCTTTACCAACCTGCTCGACAATGCGTTTCGGCATACGGCCGAAGGAAAGATCGTATTTTCTGCTGACATCAGTGGGCGTCACGTCTATGTGCGCGTCAGTGACACGGGTGCAGGGATACCGGAAGAGGACGTCCCCTATATTTTTGAACGGTTTTATAAGGCGGATAAAGCCCGTACGAGATCTCGATCGGGAACTGGGCTAGGTCTGGCCATCGCACGGCACATTGTCACCGAGCACGGTGGCGATATTTTAGTAGAGAGCACAGTGGGTGTCGGAACGACATTTACCGTGATCTTGCCGATTTTACAAGAAGACAGCGCAGAGGAAGCGGAGCAGGCAAACGACGAAGCGCTAGACAAGGAGTGAGGACGACGTGGCTTGGGTATACTATCTTCGATTGGTTCCCACCAAGTTTGAGGCCACCTGTCTCGCGGCACGAGTGGAGGAGGGGACGTTATGGGCAACCAAACGTCTCCCCCGCTACGTCGGCGTGTTTCAAACGAACAAGGGGCGATTTGGCGTCAAGGCGTTTTGGGACTGACGAGCATTGTGTATGGCTCGCGCCACAGCTACAACCTTACATGCGGTGTAAGGATTTTGAATGGGTGCCGCGCGACATCACAATGCGCTGGTCTCTGATTGATACGTATCGGTAAGGCGCTTTCTTTGTGTCAAAAGTTCAATCAGTTTCGCCAGAAAATGGGCATCTTCCTCAGGTAGGGTACTCATCCGTTGCGCGGCCTCCAAGTAAGGGAGCGCGGATTCGTTCAGAATGAAATTCTGTAACGGTAGTGGCAATTCATCGGGGGAATTGCGCATCTTCGGTACGACGAATGTCGTTTCGTCGTCACAGAGCGAAGTGAGCGGTACACCCAGTGCACTCGCGATTCGTTGTGCGTATTCGAGCGATGGATGCCGCTTGTCCCGCTCAATGGAAGAAATATGTGGCGTGGAGATGCCGCAGCGCATGGATAACTCCTGTTGGGACCAGTGACGGGAGAGACGAATGCTTCTCATCCGCTTACCAAAGTTTTGGTTCATGGTTTTTCCTCCTTAAATAGCAAATTACGGCGGTTAATGCAAATATATATAGGCTGTTGTTGGATGTAAATAGAATATTTGAAATATAACTTACTATTTTGAATAGGTGTTATCCATTGTGATGTATGAATTAGGTGCTGCAAACACGAATGAACTTGATGTTCAAGGTTTGACCAATCGCTTGAATCACAGAAATACCGTTGCGTTGACGGGTGCAGGCATTAGTGTGGCTAGTGGTCTTCCGCTTGGGAACGAAGCTGTGAACGGGATACCGCTCAATGCGTTGTTCTTATTTGATACCTGGACACAGCGGCCGAACCAAGCGTACGATGCCTACCGCAGCATATTATCCCGCTGGCGGCAGGCTTCTCCAAACGCAGCGCATCGGGTGCTCGCTGCTCACCAGATTCGCATCATTACGCAGAATATCGACGGATTACACCGAGATGCAGGAAGCCGCGACGTCATTGAACTGCATGGAAATCTTCGGGAACTCGTCTGTTTGACGTGTGAAAGCGTGTTTTCGAGTGATCTGGCGCTGCAGCACAGCATCCCGTCGTGTCCGACCTGCGGCAAACAGTTGTTCTCAGGGTTTATTATGGAGGGACATCCGGTTCGACATATTGCGCGCGCGGTTGAATGGGTTGCTGCGGCGGAGTATTTACTCGTCATTGGGACGCAGTTGGCGATGGATCCGGTTCGTCGCCTTCGCGAAATCGCGCGGGAACGCGGGGCGGACGTCTTTTGGATAAGTGACAAGGCAGAGCACTGGCTGCCCGTGTTGTTCGGAGAAACGACCCATTCTTGAACTGAAATCGACAATTTACTCGAATTTTGTTGGGAAATAGGGAGAATCCTATTTCCTTCTGTTGCTTGCTTCGTTATAATGGGGACAGACTTTCCCATATCCTCTTGCAAAAACGCCCCCTAATCTGGTTGGTTCACCACAGGGGGCGTTTTGCATGTAGGATGATGTTGTGGGGATAAGCGCCCGGGAGTGATATATTTGTCGCATTATGCGCTGGTGCTGGAACAAAGTCGCAAGGCGAAGGCTGCGCGAAATGTCTATGATCATCTGCGTGCAAAAATAAAGGACCCAAAGCGGATCATCGCAGAGCTTCAGTTGGAAAACGCGTTGGGCGTCGAGGGCGTGCGCGTCGAGCCAGCTGATAAATACCGCGTTTTGAACGTGCGCCTGCATGATGAACACTTGAGTCCTTTTTTTCGAACGAATATGAATCTATTCCAACTGTTGATGATTGACGAACATACTGAAATGGCCGTCTATAGAGCGGAAAAAGGCTGGCTATTCGTGTTCGAAGGCCTCGCACCAGGCCCGTCGCCGTTCGGGCAAAACGGGTTTGATATGCGCTGAGTGGCAGTTCAAACGATAAAGCTCACTATACGGCGTATCGATTGAATGCGCGGGCGGATCGGACGCGGGCCATGATCCGGGCGGATGTTTCGACGAGAAACAGCAAGAAAGCGACCAAAACTAGGTCCATGAAAACTGTAGAGCTCAATGCAAATGTGTCGTAGACGCCGTGAGTGGCCGCTGGTATCACGTACGCGAGCCATTTGGATTTACCCTCGAACTTCGCCTTTGCAAACCAGTAACCCATGATGATGGCGAACATGAGGTGTGCAGGTACGGCGGTGACGGATCGAACGATGGCCGTCATCAGTCCCGAACTCGTGACATACATGACGTTTTCGACGGTGGCGAAGCCAAGGCCGACGGCTGCAGCGTAGACGATACAGTCGACGGGGCCGCGCACAAGCCGACTTTGATAAACTGTGCGGTCAAAAATGGATGCCTTCAAGAACTCCTCAATCATGCCTGCGACAAAAAATGCAGTAATGAGTCGACCTTCAATTCCGCCACTCGCAAATCCGCGTGAGCCCATCATCAGGCGCTCGATGACACCTGCAGGAAAGACGATGGCGGCCCCCAGAATGAAGAGGCGGAATACTTGCCGCTTCGGTTCGGGGTGAAGTTGGTCCCGCGTGTACATGAACACGAGTAGAAGCAGTCCAGGAATTACGGCTAGCGCCACATAGAACATATGCGTACCTCGTTTATGGTAGATTTCTCGAACGCCTATAGTGTGCGCAAGGGGGAATGGATTATGTTAGCTGGAGATTTGCGCTCGCTGAATCAGGTTTTGCGGGAACCAGTGGAATACACGTTGGAACTCGCCGAGTTGGCACAGCCGCTAAACGCGTGGATTGGCGCGCAAGTACATATTGCACACACTGGGGTCAAGCGCTGTATCGCCTGTGGACGCCAGGTCAACAAGTTGTTTCAAAACGGGTATTGTTTTCCGTGTGTCCGAAGTTTGGCGGAATGTGACTTGTGTATCGTCAAACCGCATGAGTGCCATTTTCACCTAGGAACTTGTCGGGATGAGTCTTGGGCACAAGATCATTGTATGATTCCACATTACGTCTACTTGGCGTGGAGCAGTGGCTACAAAGTTGGCCTGACCCGCAAAGGAAGAGAACTCAAGCGTTGGATGGATCAAGGCGCTACCCAGGCCATGGTCATCGCCGAGGTGCCGACTCGCCGGATTGCCGGGGAACTGGAAATGGAGATTGCCAAACACATGGCAGACAAGACGGACTGGCGCAAAATGTTGCGGGAGGATACCGTGCCCGATAGGTCCTTAAACGAAGTGCTGCTCGATGTCTTGGACAAGCTCAATTCGGATTATCATCAGTATTTAGTCGAAGAGAAATGGACGCCGCAGGCTATCCGCTACCCTCGGACGCCCGAGTTCAAGGTTAACCTCAAGTCCATGAACCTCGACAAAAGTCCGGAGGTAACGGGTACCTTGCGAGGCATCAAAGGACAGTATTTGTTGTTCGATGAAGGTGTGCTCAATATCAAGAAATATGCCGGTTATCATGTGGAGATTTCAGCAAACGTTCCCATTGAGGCCTAACGTTTGACGCGAAGCATGTGCCACTGGACGCTTGGGCAAACTACCCCCGCAAAGGGGGATGAAGGATGTCGTGGGTATATGAGGCGCGGTTGTACGATTCAAAGTCTGTGGCATCCTATGTGGCCATGTGTGTTCGTGACGACCATCTTCTCACAGGCGCCAGCGATTTAAAGGTTCAGGTATACCGGACTAAAAAGGGGAATTATGGCGTTCGATATCGCAAGCTCGACGCTGTGGAATAGGTATTGGCGGATTCCAACGGCATGCCTCACACCATGCGCGACGACGGAATACACTGTACAACGTTCAACCGGCTGACAGTGTGTTGGTGGTCATGTAGGGGGTGATGGCGTTGGTGAAAAAACCTCAAACGAGTGCGCGATCCAAACGTGCGTCCACCGGTACGGGACTACCGAACTTCGTAGCACTTGTTCAACGCTATAAAAAAGCCGTAATGGGCATCGAAGTGGTTCAGACGATGCCAGTGCGAGGGTTAGGATCACGGCCGCTCTTGCCGTGGGACAGAAGCCAGCCTCGGTCGGGGCGCCCCGCGATGAACATCGGAACAGGGTTTGTCTTTCATCCGAAGGGATATATTCTTACCAACGAACACGTCGTGAGCGACGGGGATAGGATCATGTTGCGTGTCTTTGGCAAAAAGGATCCGGTCGAAGCGCAGGTAGTCGGCCGCAATCGCACGCACGATATCGCCGTATTGCGCGCGGACATTCCGGTTCCGTCGCCGATTCTACGAATTGGCCAAAGCAAGGATGTGCGCGTCGGCGAATGGGTGTTGGCGATTGGTTCTCCTCTAGGGCTTGATAATACTGTGACCGTTGGCATTGTGAGCGCGAAAAATCGACCGTTGCAGATTGGCGACAGGGACTATCCAAACTTGATTCAAACCGATGCGGCTATCAACCGTGGGAACAGCGGCGGTCCACTGATCAATCTTCGCGGTGAAGTGGTTGGCATGAATACGGCTGTATCGCAGAGTTCGCAGGGAATTGGCTTCGCGATTAGTGCGGATATCCTGAAAAAGGAAGTTGACCAAATTCTGAAGCATGTCACCTAAAGCGAGCATCATCACATAAAACGTTTCCGAATCGCTTCAAGCCTCGTTCATTGATGTGGTACAGTGAGGAATGAGGCAAGCGGACAGCGTGTCCGCTACACCATCAAGTGTTTTAAAGGGGTATGTGAATTGGTGGAGCGTGAAGGAATCGTTCAATACAGTGCAGACGAGTTAAAAGCTATTCTGGCCGAGGGCAGTGCTGTCGTGATCGACGTGCGTACCCCTGAGGAATATGAGGAGGGACATATCCCGGGTGTACCATTGAAACCCATGCAAGAGGTGGGCGAGTGGATGCGGGAGTTGTCACCTGACGAACGGTACGTATTTGTCTGTCGCAGCGGAGCCCGCTCACAGCGCGTGGCTCAGTTCTTAAAGGCCAACGGGTTTGAAGACGTCGCCAATTATGACGGCGGCATGCTCGTCTGGGACGGGGAGTTGGCTTCGAAGTAACGCCGCAGGAAGAACAATTGTCGCGGATTTGTACGATAGCACAACTCCAACACGGCTTCGGTGCTTAGTTCATCGGGGCCTATTTTTTCGTCGATTTCGGCCGTGACATCGCGCAGCCGGACGCTTGCACCACGCTCGACAACCGCATCGGATAACAGTTCATCCCAAGGGTGGCGGGACACAACCCGTCGCAAGAAGTTGTGGCGGGCGCTTTCTGAGAATACTCGGAATTGGCCTGTCCGATATGTGATCAGCACACCTGCTGGTGTGAAGATGTAATCTCCTGCCTCTTCGACACTAATTTCCATAATACGTGTGATCTCTGGCATATACACCCTCCTATGAATGCTTCCACTGTACGTCATCGGGGTGTCCGTCGCAAGTGACGATGGACGCTCGCCCATCCGCTTTCTCGCATATAGGCATACGATGGCGGGAAAGTGAGGTGCGGGGTGTTGAAGTATCACGATATGTTGGCTCGGCTCGGTATCGCGCACGCGCATCCGGGTGGCGGTTCAGTGTCCGAGATGTGGATGAATGCAATCAGCCTCCCGGATGGGGCTCGCGTGCTCGACGTCGGTTGTGGCAACGGGGCCACCGCGTGCACGCTGGCGCGTCGCTGGAACTGTGAGGTCACTGCGCTCGATATCCGCGGGAAGATGCTTGAAAATACTATGGCAAAGGCACGGCAGGAAGGGGTCTCGATTCACACCGTATTGGCGTCCGCCGAGGAACTTCCCTTTCCCGACGGATCGTTTGATCTCATTGTGTGTGAGTCGATTCTCGTTTTCGTTCGGCTGCACAAGGCGCTTTCGGAGATTCGACGCGTCTTAAAACCGGATGGGCAAGTCGTTGATGTGGAAATGATGACGCTGCGTCCGGTAACGCCCGAGTGGCGCGCGGAGGTACACAATCTCTATGGTGTGCAGCAAGTGTTGGATCTGGCGGGGTGGCGAGGTGCATTTCGGACGGCTGGCTTCGATTGCAAGGTATTGCGATCCGGCACAATCCAATCCCTTCCCATCACAGATGGGCAAAGTGGTGAAGGGGCAGCACAGCTAGATGCGCTCCGCGATCCGCAGATATTACAGTTGATTGAAGCCAATGGCCGCTGGATTGAGGAAAATCAGCAGACGATGGGGTATGGTGTATTTTTGTTGACCTCGCCAAGAAAGAGAACATAAAGCGAACGATTCCAGGGGATAGTATCGACTGACACCGGAATCGACGCGCAAGCGATGACTTAGGTATCGTGTTGTGCAAGTACTGTACGATATGACGATGATGCAGCCTGTAGGAAGGCTAGTATAGCCTTGTACAAAATGGCGAACGGATGTCGACCATCAAGTTTTAAGCTGCGGAGGAAATCGTACACGATGTAATTTCACGATGTCGCGCTGCGGATGGCAGACACCGCAACGAGCGCAATGTCGGCGCACGGCACATCCTTACCATCGATTGCGATGCGCGAACTGGTGTTTACATGCCGGCGGCGGTCAGCCGCCGGTCGATTTGTGTTGGATACGTATCAAAAATCAAGTTGTCCGAAGGCGAATGGTTTGAACTGAAGATAATCAGCGCTCACCAATTGATAACGTGTACCATTGCGTGTTCCGTTAAACGCGAATCGGTGACTCGCACCGTGTAGGTGACCGTACACGCACAATTGGACGCCGTACGATTCGAGTACCTGCGTAAACACAGTCTCCTCGCCGTCGCTGCCTGTCGGGGGATAATGTAACATGCAGACAATCGGGTGGTTGTGTTTTGCGGCGTGATCGAGCGAGAGTTTCAGTCGATGAACCTCACGTTGCAAAATGTGCTCATCTTCTTCGCTGAAGCTAGGGTGGTTGGGGAGAACCCATCCGCGTGTACCCGCCACAGTCAGACTATCCAATTGCAAGCTGTCATTTTGAATCGCGTACATATCTTCAAGCAAAATTCCTCGAACTTTTCCGATTCCGCTCCACCAATAATCGTGATTGCCACGAATCATCACTTTTTTGCCTGGGAGCTCGCTTACCCACTGCAAATCTGGGGCGGCTTCGTCAAGCGTCATCGCCCACGAGATGTCGCCGGGAATCAGCACGGTGTCGCTAGGGGATATCGTCGCTGTCCAGTGCTGCCGGATTTGTTCGGTGTGGTTGGTCCATGTGTCACCAAACACGTCCATTGGTTTATTGACTGTCGTGGCAAGATGAAGGTCACCGATTGCGTATAAGGCCATGTTCTGGAAGCCCTCCTCTGCGTGCCCATGATACCACGGACAGCCGCTGTTGTTCGAGTTGCACTGACAAAACAATTCGATTTCACACGATAGATAATGGCGTTTTGGCTCGCTTCGTGAGATGCTGTGCGCCAAGGAGTGGGGGACGATGGGTGATTGGACAGCCGAACAACAGGCCATCATTGAGGAGCCGCTGTGTTCAACGGTTGTTATCGCGGCACCGGGCAGCGGGAAGACGTCGGTCCTGACGGAGCGAATTGTTCATGTTGTGCGCCGCGACAAAATTGCCCCAAACAGGATTTTGGCGGTGACTTTTACGCGCCAGGCGGCGGAACATATGCGTCGCAAGTTAGCCTCGCATCCGGCATTGTCGTTTCGTTCGACCGAGTCGCTAAGGATTGGTACGTTTCACGCCCAAATTTTTCGGGCAATGCTCGAAGTTCGCCCGGATATTCCCGTGCTGTTGAACACGCGGGAGCAATCTGCCTATATGGCTTCAGCTTTAGCTCGCGTGGTCGGCGCGGCAGAAGGAATATCGCGCTGGGCAGTCACCGAGTTGCTGACGGAGTACTCGTGGCTGGTGGGGCGTGGTCAGGTACCGCTCTCACGTAAACTCCAAAGAATCTTTCGTATCTACGCAAGACTGAAGAAGAAGCACAATCGATGGGATTACGATGATATTCTTCTGGCTGCTGCAAACGCGATTGACCAGGGCACCCGTCTGCCGTTTTTCGAAAGACTGCAGTATTTGTTAGTCGACGAGTTTCAGGACACCAATGCGGTACAGTGGGTATTGGTGGAAGGGATCCACCAACGCTACCATTTACCTGTGTTTGTCGTGGGCGACGACGACCAATCCGTCTACGGGTTTCGTGGCGCGTCTCCTGACTTTTTACAGCGGGCGTCCACGTCTCTTCAAGGCGCCCGACAGATGCTTTTAACGAGGAATTTCCGTTCCGACCAAAGTATCGTCCACCACGCCGAACAACTGATTTTGCATGTTCGTCGGCGCATCGATAAGCCTCTGCGCGCCGTGTCCTCGGCACCCGGGCTGGTCCGGATGGTGGAGGTCGAGGACGAGCAGAAGGAAGCTCATCTGGTTACCCTGCTCATTTTGCAGCTGTTGGAAGCTCGCCCTGCGAAGACAATCGGCGTGTTGGCGCGCACGCGTCGGCAACTGACACAGGCGTGGTCGCTACTTCAGCTCGCAGCACAGACGTCCGACCATAACCAAGGTGCTATGCTCGATCGCGGTCATCGGCCGCCGGGGGCACTACCTGTTCAGTTCCGAACGTTTCACGATAGTAAGGGGAAGGAGTGGGATGTCGTCATCTTGCTCGATCTCATCGCTACGTCCATCGGCCGCCCGCATACGAACGTGCAAGAAACATCATCTCGGAAGACAAATTGCTCCCGGTCTGCTGATTTTGCAAACGATGTAAACTTTGCGGATGAACTGGCCGACGATGAACGGCGCTTGCTCTACGTCGCGATGACGCGGGCGAGATCTGCGTTAATTGGATTTGTCCCCGCTCGATTCGGTGGACGCCGCGTCAGGATGACGCCGTTTCTGACGGAAGCGCAACTAGAGCCGACGCCGCTGAATTTCGCCAGGCTGATGACGGACGTGTTCGATAGCTTATCGATGCACGAGAACCGGGAGAGCCGGTTCTCAGTTGACGATACGCTCAAAACGTGATATAGTATATAACGCCGTTTGCGACGTCGACGATTTGGTTTCAAGTCTACGCTGTAGCGGTCGCTGGATCGGTGAATTTTTACCAGTGACAACGAACGTCAGTTCGTGATATAGTACTTAGGCTGCTTCGACAGGAGCGGCACTTGCTTGAAAGAATCACTTCGTCTGGTTCCTCGTTGAATCAGTCTTCGTGGGGCTTTCGCAGCAGGTTTGGTTCCTTGAAAACTGAACACACACGCCTAAAAGTTTCGGTCAACGTGACCTTTGGTCACAGCGACGATTGAAACATATGTAACAACGCCATTTTTTGAGAGTTTGATCCTGGCTCAGGACGAACGCTGGCGGCGTGCCTAATACATGCAAGTCGAGCGAGCCCTTCGGGGCTAGCGGCGGACGGGTGAGTAACACGTGGGCAATCTGCCTTTCAGACTGGAATAACACTCGGAAACGGGTGCTAATGCCGGATAATACACGGGTAGGCATCTACTTGTGTTGAAAGATGCAACTGCATCGCTGAGAGAGGAGCCCGCGGCGCATTAGCTAGTTGGTGAGGTAACGGCTCACCAAGGCGACGATGCGTAGCCGACCTGAGAGGGTGACCGGCCACACTGGGACTGAGACACGGCCCAGACTCCTACGGGAGGCAGCAGTAGGGAATCTTCCGCAATGGGCGCAAGCCTGACGGAGCAACGCCGCGTGAGCGAAGAAGGCCTTCGGGTTGTAAAGCTCTGTTGCTCGGGGAGAGCGACAAGGAGAGTGGAAAGCTCCTTGTGAGACGGTACCGAGTGAGGAAGCCCCGGCTAACTACGTGCCAGCAGCCGCGGTAATACGTAGGGGGCAAGCGTTGTCCGGAATCACTGGGCGTAAAGCGTGCGTAGGCGGTTGTGTAAGTCTGAAGTGAAAGTCCAAGGCTCAACCTTGGGATTGCTTTGGAAACTGCATGACTTGAGTGCTGGAGAGGCAAGGGGAATTCCACGTGTAGCGGTGAAATGCGTAGATATGTGGAGGAATACCAGTGGCGAAGGCGCCTTGCTGGACAGTGACTGACGCTGAGGCACGAAAGCGTGGGGAGCAAACAGGATTAGATACCCTGGTAGTCCACGCCGTAAACGATGAGTGCTAGGTGTTGGGGGGACACACCCCAGTGCCGAAGGAAACCCAATAAGCACTCCGCCTGGGGAGTACGGTCGCAAGACTGAAACTCAAAGGAATTGACGGGGGCCCGCACAAGCAGTGGAGCATGTGGTTTAATTCGAAGCAACGCGAAGAACCTTACCAGGGCTTGACATCCCTCTGACCGGTGCAGAGATGTACCTTCCCTTCGGGGCAGAGGAGACAGGTGGTGCATGGTTGTCGTCAGCTCGTGTCGTGAGATGTTGGGTTAAGTCCCGCAACGAGCGCAACCCTTGATCTGTGTTACCAGCACGTAGAGGTGGGGACTCACAGGTGACTGCCGGCGTAAGTCGGAGGAAGGCGGGGATGACGTCAAATCATCATGCCCTTTATGTCCTGGGCTACACACGTGCTACAATGGGCGGTACAACGGGAAGCGAAGCCGCGAGGTGGAGCAAAACCTAAAAAGCCGTTCGTAGTTCGGATTGCAGGCTGCAACTCGCCTGCATGAAGCCGGAATTGCTAGTAATCGCGGATCAGCATGCCGCGGTGAATCCGTTCCCGGGCCTTGTACACACCGCCCGTCACACCACGAGAGTCGGCAACACCCGAAGTCGGTGAGGTAACCGTTATGGAGCCAGCCGCCGAAGGTGGGGTTGATGATTGGGGTGAAGTCGTAACAAGGTAGCCGTATCGGAAGGTGCGGCTGGATCACCTCCTTTCTACGGAGAAACAAGACTTTTAGGTGTTGTGTGTTTGGTTTTGAGGGAGCCAACGTCTCATATGAGACAAGGTAAACTCAAGGCGCGTTTCCGACGGAAGTTGGAAGGCGCATGTACCTTGGCAACTGAATATGGAACAACCTCGAAATAGTAAACCGGTAACCGAAATGCGAGTAACAGGTAACAATAGCCGGATAACTGGATGAAGTGACTGGTGTAAGTCAGTCATGGAGTCGAAACGGTGAAGTTAGGAAGAGCGCACGGAGGATGCCTAGGCGCCAAGAGCCGAAGAAGGACGGGGCGAACACCGAAATGCCACGGGGAGCTGTAAGCGAGCATTGAGCCGTGGATGTCCGAATGGGGAAACCTGCTAGTGTGAAGCGCTAGTACCGTACACTGAATCCATAGGTGTACGGGGGCAACCGAGGGAACTGAAACATCTAAGTACCTCGAGGAAGAGAAAGCGAATGCGATTCCGTCAGTAGCGGCGAGCGAAAGCGGAGAAGCCTAAACCGGATGCGTGGTACAGACTGCAGTCGATGCGCATTCGGGGTCGAGGGGCTGTTGGCGGCAACCTGCAGGGAGCCAGCAGGAAGCAATCCGTAGGAGAACGGCATGGGAAGGCCGGCCATAGACGGTGAGAGCCCGGTATCCGAAACGGAATGTGGAATGTGCAACAGACCCCAAGTACTGCGGGACACGAGGAATCCCGTGGGAATCTGGGAGGACCACCTCCTAAGGCTAAATACTCCTTGGCGACCGATAGCGGATAGTACCGTGAGGGAAAGGTGAAAAGAACCGCGGGAGCGGAGTGAAATAGAACCTGAAACCGTGTGCTTACAAGCAGTCGGAGCATTCAAGAGATGTGACGGCGTGCCTTTTGTAGAATGAACCGGCGAGTGATGATGGCAA